>NZ_JAJCHK010000141.1:0-204 GCF_020554465.1 Enterocloster sp. 210928-DFI.2.20 | reverse complement strand
GCCGATGGTACTATGCTGGAGACGGCATGGGAGAGCAGGTGGCTGCCGGATTTTATAAGAAGTTTTACAGTGAACAGTGGTTTCACTTTCACTGAGAACATATACAGCAAGGTAATGATGTGACAGCGTAGCTTTTGCAGAATTAACCGGGGCTTATAGCTCAGCCGGTTAGAGCGCACGCCTGATAAGCGTGAGGTCGGTGGT
>NZ_JAJCHK010000140.1:0-215 GCF_020554465.1 Enterocloster sp. 210928-DFI.2.20 | reverse complement strand
CCTGCGACCTCCTGGTCCCAAACCAGGCGCTCTAGCCAAGCTGAGCCACACCCCGTCATCACCGTGTACATAAATATATCACAGATGATATTAAATTTCAAGTACTTTTACGTACCCTCAAAACCACATATTGAATTCCGATTGTTTCACAAACCTTTTTTTCCCTTAACCTTTTGGATAAGCCCTCGACCGATTAGTATTAGTCAGCTCCGTAC
>NZ_JAJCHK010000014.1:0-154266 GCF_020554465.1 Enterocloster sp. 210928-DFI.2.20 | reverse complement strand
AGTATAGACAAAAATCTCCCACCACTGGGAGATTTTTTTACTTTACGAATTGAAGCTATATTTTTATAGGTAAGACATTGCAGGAGCTTCATTCAGGCATCGCATTTAAACCGCCTGGGAACAAATCATGGAAAGGCTGCCCTCAAAGATAACATCCCCGAATCCGGCAGGCACAATAAAATGCTGTCCCTTTGATACCGGGATGCCGTTTACACTTCCCTCTCCGTCCAGAATACTCACATTGGCAAAGCTGTCCCCATAGTTCTCCGTCCAGCAGCCTGTCATGTCTATCTTGTCCACAGTATAGTAAGCGCAGGTCACAAGATGTTCTTTTCTACCGCTGTCCGTCTCCTTCACAACTGCCGGCATTGCATTTTGGTCCTCCTTAAAAGGCGCTTCTATCACATCAATGCTCTCCTTTATATGGAGCTGCCTGGGCTTCCCGCCGGACAGCCTGTCGTAGTCATAAACGCGGTATGTAATATCACTGCTCTGCTGGGTCTCCAACACCAGGGTGCCGCCCTTTATGGCATGGACGCATCCGGGATTAATCTGAAAAAAGTCTCCCTTACTGACAGGAATTTCCCGTATGAATTCCTTCCAGCGTTTTTCCTCTATCATCTGCTTTACTTCATCCTTATTACCTGCATGGTGCCCAATCACAATGGTGGCATCCGGATCGCAGTCCAGGATATACCAGCATTCTGTCTTGCCCAGAGATCCGTTTTCATGCTCCCCGGCGTAGGCATTATCCGGATGAACCTGTATGCTTAAGTCGTTCCTGGCATCAATAATCTTTACCAGCAATGGAAATTCCTTATGACAGCCTGCCGCAGCCCCAAACCACTCAGGGTGGCTCTCCCACAGGGAGCTTAAGCTCTGTCCTTTCCATGTTCCGCCTGCAATACGGCAATCCCCGTTCTTATGCGCGCTGATAGCCCAGCACTCGCCTGTGCGGCTGCTTGGGATATCGTAACCAAACACATCTTTAAGACGTGTTCCTCCCCAGATGGCCTCCTTAAAAACAGGTTCCATAAATAGTAATTCTCTCATGTCTCTCTCCTTATTTTTCCCCTTTTTGATGCAATCAATGCATCTTCTTACATCATACCCTGCTTTTTCCGGTTGTCAAGATTTAAATGGGACGGGGAAAGGATTTTCCGGACGAATCACCGCCCGGAAGCATCCCCTTTCCCATCTACCGCACTACATCTTCTGCACTGCATCTCCTGCACTGCATCTCCTGCACTGCATCTCCTGCACTGCATCTCCTGCGCTGCATCTCCTGTCATTGCAGGCCCCTGTGAAGTGCGCAGACAGCACAAATGCGTTTTCCAATCACCTTTTAACCTTCCAGATTTTCCTCAATACGCAGCAGCTGATTGTATTTGGCCACGCGGTCAGAACGGCAGGGAGCGCCGGTCTTAATTTGTCCTGCATTGACAGCCACTGCAATATCTGCAATGATGGAATCCTCCGTCTCACCGGAACGGTGGGATATAATGGTGCCGAATCCGGCCCTCTTAGCCATTTCGATAGCCTCAAAGCTTTCAGACAGCGTACCTATCTGATTCACCTTCACCAGAATGGCGTTTCCTGCTCCCAGCTCAATGCCCTTTGACAGCCGTTTCGTATTGGTGACGAACAAATCATCTCCTACCAGCTGAATACGTCCTCCCAGTTCCTTGGTCAGCATTTTCCAGCCCTCCCAGTCCTCCTCCTGGAGTCCGTCCTCTATGGAACAGATGGGGAACGCATCTACAAGACGGCGGTAGTAATCCACCATCTCCTGTGCGCTGCGCCGGATTTCCTTTCCCGCCATGCGGCTTTCTCCCGGGAACAGGTACATGCCGCTGGCTTCATCATAGAGTTCACTGGACGCCGCATCAATGGCAATCTTCATATCGGTTCCCGGCTTCAGTCCGCTCTTTTCCATGGCTTTCACCAGAAATTCAAGCACAGCCTCAGAGTCCTTAAGGTCCGGCGCAAATCCGCCCTCATCCCCTACTCCTGTGCTGTAGCCTTCTTCTTTAAGAAGCTTCTTTAAGGTGTGATAGACCTCCGCACACATCCTCAGACGCTCCGCAAAACAGCAGGCCCCGAACGGCATAATCATGAATTCCTGCAAATCAACTGTATTGTCTGCGTGCTTTCCTCCGTTTAGAATGTTCATCATGGGAACAGGCAGGACGGATGCATGGATTCCTCCCAGATA
The DNA here is from genome assembly GCF_020554465.1 of Enterocloster sp. 210928-DFI.2.20. NCBI lineage: Bacteria > Bacillati > Bacillota > Clostridia > Lachnospirales > Lachnospiraceae > Enterocloster > Enterocloster sp. 210928-DFI.2.20. The sequence continues at coordinate 152,051 of NZ_JAJCHK010000014.1, read as the reverse complement.
CCTGTAAAGAGGCATCCGTAGCCCATTTGCAGCAGCCCTGGCCACGGCCATGGACACGCCCAGAATGGCATTGGCCCCCAGCTTTCCCTTATTCTCTGTTCCGTCCGCCTCCAGAAGCAGACGGTCGATGTGTCTCTGGTCCAATGCGCTTTCAAAGAGAACTGCTTCGCTGAGCACAGTATTCACATGCTCTACAGCTCCCCGGACTCCCAGTCCGTTGAACCGATTCCCGCCGTCCCGAAGTTCTACGGCCTCGAATTTTCCGGTGGATGCACCGGAGGGAACGGCCGCCCTGCCGGTGGCGCCTCCTGTCAGGCACACTTCCACCTCCACCGTAGGATTCCCCCTGGAATCCAGTATCTCTCTGCCGGTTACCGCCTCTATCTCCAGTTCGTTTACCATAAAAAAATGACCTCCTCATATCAATCTTATCATTGATATAAGGATAGCCATTTTTTAACATTATATGTATGGAATCAGTCATTTTAGCAGGCTCATCCATCCTTAATTTATCCTGGCCCCATCCGCGCCCACTGTAAATCCATCCGGTGTGACCGCAGATACCAGCATGGCCCCTGACGGGTCGCAGTAATACAGCTTATCTTCCCAGGATATCCAGCCGGTCTTCATATATCCCTCCTGGTCAAAGAAATACCACTTGTAATTGATATACTGCCAGCCGTTTGACGTGTAAGTTCCGTCTCCCTTCTGGTACCACCAGCCCCGGTCATCCCTGAGCCACTGGCCGTTCACCCTGGTCAGGTCTTCCTCTGTAATCTCAATATAGGGAGATTCCTGCCATTCACCGGCATTGTTCCTGGAATCCATGGCCCTGACTTTAAAATAGTAGGTGCCTGCCTTTGGGAACTTGCCGGAAAAATCATAGCTGTTTTCCTTTACCGTATAGGTGGCTCCGATGCCGTCCTCATAAGAATTGCCTCCCCTTCGGCACAGGCGGACCTTATAATTCTTAGCCAGGCTCATATCATCCCAGTGGGCCACCCCGTTATCTTCATCCCACATCAGACCGCTTACATCCAGATCCTCATCATCCTCGTCCAGCTTATCCAGCCTTACCACCAGGACCATCTCTTCCTTATCATTCTTAGTGGAACTGGATACATACTTGACCGTATCGCCGGAAAATGAAAACGCGCTCTTTCCCGATTTCTTAAAGTAATAATCACTGTCAGCGGAAAGCCATATCTCCACTTTCGGCTTGTCACCGCCTACCCAGCTGTCGCCCTCATTGACAATATCCACGCTCTCAATGGAACACTCCCCATCCTCCAGGCTCACGTCCACGTTTCCGCCTATTTCTCCTGCCTGGATATCCGATGTGAAATTAAGTTTAATTTTCCCCACTGGTGTCCTTTCCTCTTTTGCAAAGGCTGTAAAGGACAGGGTGCAGGCCATAAACAGAGCTGCACCTGCCAGCACGGCATATGCTCCTCTTTTCCTCATTTGAACCTCCTCCTTCCCGCTTGCGTCTGTTTTCCTATTATAGCACATATCATCGGCTTCTGTCATCCTCCGGCACACCAAACTTGTTCCATTTTCATATAGTATAGTATGCCGGGGCGTTAATGGACATCCGGCCTATAATGAAACAGATATACAGGGGGATTGCTTTTGATAACCATTAGTCTTTGTATGATTGTAAAAAATGAGGAGGCTGTTCTGGAACGGCTCCTAAGGACCATGTCCACTGTGGCGGATCAGATTGTTATTATGGATACCGGATCCACGGACCGGACAAAAGAAATCGCAGCCCGCTATACGGATGAGGTCTACGATTTCCCGTGGACGGATGATTTCGCCGCTGCCAGGAACGCCGTCTGCCAGAAGGCGGTGTCGGACTACTGGATGTGGATGGACGCGGACGATGTAATGGAGCCTGAACAGGCTGCCCGCTTAAAGAAATTGAAGGAAACCCTGGACCCCTCTGTGGATGTGGTGATGATGAAATATCTCACTGGTTTTGACGAAAACGGGAGAACCTCCTTTTCCTATTACAGGGAGCGTATCTTAAAAAACCACAAGGGTTTCCGGTGGCAGGGCCGGGTGCATGAAGCTGTCCCCCCTGCCGGCAATATCCTATACACCGATATTGAGATTCAGCACCGGAAGGAGGGCGCCGGGGATAAGGACCGCAACCTTCGGATATACGAAACCATGCTGAGCCAGGGAGAACCTCTGGAACCCAGACACCAGTTCTACTACGCCAGGGAGCTGTATTACCACGAACGCTATGAAGATGCGGTACGGGTGTTCAGGGCATTCCTGCAGGAACCGGATGGGTGGGTGGAAAACAAGATAGACGCCTGTCTCCATCTGGCTCTGTGCGAGGAGCATCTGGGACATACAGAAAAGGCCGTGGAGGCACTTTTAAAAAGCTTCTTATATGACAGTCCCCGCGGTGAAGCCTGCTGTGAACTGGGGCGGATGAAAATGAAGGAAGAAAAATACAGGGAGGCTGCTTATTGGTATACCCAGGCATTATCCTCCCGGCCTGCGGAACAGACAGGCGCTTTTGTCCGAAAGGACTGTTACGGCTTCCTGCCTTCTATTCAGCTGTGTGTATGCTATGACCGTCTGGGCGACCACCGAAGAGCATGGCACTATCACTTGAAGTCACAAAAGCTGAAACCTGAACACCCATCTGTCAGGCAGAACCAGACCTACTTTGAACACAAACTGAAACGTCCGGCGGAAGGGCAGCCTTCCGCACTATAAAATAAGGAGAGGTAATTATGTATTTTAATTTTTCCAACGGAATGAATCGAAATGATAATATAGAACAACGCAGACCATGCGGATACCCCGGAAACAACGGTTTTCCAGGTAATGGCGGCTGCCCCGGCGACTATGGTTTCCCAGGTTCCGGAAGATACCCGGAAGATGATTGCCAGGACAGCGACAGCTGTGGCGGCGACAGCACAGCCCAGACAGATAACAGATGCCCAGGTAACGGCGGGTTTCCAGGCGGCGGGTTTCCGGGCTGCTGCCCAGGCCCCAGAGGACCACAGGGGCCTGCCGGACCAACAGGCGCTCAGGGACCAATGGGACCCAGAGGATGCCCCGGAGCACAGGGCCCTACCGGACCAACTGGTGCCATGGGGCCTCAGGGCTATGTAGGCCCCACCGGGCCGACAGGGCCTCAGGGACCCAGAGGATTCACCGGTGAGACAGGGCCTCAGGGACCCCAGGGACCAATGGGACTTCCCGGACCACAGGGCATAGCCGGCAGCACAGGCGCTACCGGAAGCCAGGGACCACAGGGGCCTCAGGGAGTTACCGGACCTGCCGGACCTCAAGGCATCCAGGGACCCCAGGGAGCTACCGGACCTGCCGGACCTCAAGGCCCCCAGGGACCTCAGGGGCCGCAGGGACCTCAGGGCAGCACCGGAGCCGCAGGGCCTCAGGGACTGACCGGAGCTACCGGACCCATCGGACCGACCGGAGCTACCGGACCTCAGGGAATCCAGGGCATCCAGGGGCCACAGGGACCTCAGGGAGCTACCGGCGTTACCGGACCTCAGGGTATCGCAGGAGCAACCGGGCCGACTGGCACGACCGGGCTGACTGGCGCAACCGGGCCGACTGGTGCAACCGGGCCGACTGGTGTGACCGGACCAACTGGCGCGACCGGGACTGCCGGTATCACAGGGGCCACGGGCGCGACCGGCTTAGCCGGGACCACCGGACCAACTGGTGCGACCGGGCCTACAGGCGCAGCTGGTGGGATTGCAGCATACGGCGGAATGTATAGAACAACCACAACGCCAATTTCTATCGGTATTGCATCTACACAACAAGTAGCTTTTAATAATACCATGCCATTATTAAATACAACCGTAGCTGCCAATGCGATTACCGTAGCTAATACCGGTATATATGAGATTAACTGGAAGTTAGTATCAACAGCATCAGTGGCAGTGGCATTAACTTTAGCTATACGCCGTAATAGTGTTCCTATTGCATCAACCACCAGTACAAGAACCTTATCACTTGGTGTTGAAAGTTTATTTGAAGGCAGCGTTATTTTCAATTTAACTGCTGGAGATGTAATAGATATGGCTTTGTCTTCTGCACTGGCCGTAACATTAACTTTATCAACAGGAACAAATGCAACATTGACAGTAAAGCAGCTTAGCTGATAATTGTTTAAAACACCTTTGTGTTTTAAACAGTGTAAATTGATGTGATTATGCTATATTTTATTTTATCCTCATTTATGGGACATAACAATTTTCCTATTATGTACGGCCTGGCTGCACCAAAAGGACCAATTGGGGCACAAGGACCTGCTGGAACCACAGGGGCTGCCGGCGCTACCGGCCGGTAGTCGCCGCCCCTAGTCCGCACGCCCGGAATACCACAGCTGCCCTGCTCATGTCCTCATGTATTCTTCTTAATAACGCACCCATGGCAGGAAGCATAGAAGCACCCGCCGTTGCAACCGGAAAATTCTCCGTCACCCGGCCGGCATAACGCAAATATATGCTCCGCCAGTTGTTCGTTTCTTCTTATGGTAGATTTGGTCCTGATAAACGCGATATGATGTGTCACGTCAAGTGAATTAGGGCCGAATATACCACAAGTGGGGCATGCTTTGTCCCAAGGAGACACCTACGGCCGACTCCTTAGGTCAGATGGCGGGAATGAATTTTAAGACACGCTTTAAAACAGATTCCGGAGAGCGGATTCCGGTTCAGGACCTATCTATCCATTAAAATAATAAGGAGTGACCATTATGTATTATGACTATCCAGACAATATAAATCCACAACAGGATGGCCTTGAACCATATTCTGCCGAATTCCGCCAAAATGGCTGTAATAATGGCAGGAACAGATGGTGCTGTGACCCATGTACACCATGTGCGCCGCCCCCATGCTGCCCGTTCCCCGGACCGACCGGACCTATGGGTCCAACCGGATTACAGGGTCCAATGGGTCCCAGGGGATGCCCTGGTATGCCCGGTCCCACCGGGCCAACAGGCGCAATGGGACCTCAGGGCTATGTAGGACCGACCGGGCCCACCGGCAGCACCGGACCTCAGGGCATTCCCGGCATGACCGGGGCTACAGGGGCGGCCGGCCCCACTGGTTCTATGGGAGCTGCCGGAGCTCAGGGGCCTGCCGGAGTCACTGGTGCTACGGGAGCTGCCGGAGCTCAGGGGCCTGCCGGAGTCACTGGCGCTACGGGAGCTGCCGGCGCTCAGGGGCCTGCCGGAGTCACTGGTGCTACGGGTGCTGCCGGCGCTCAGGGGCCTGCCGGCGCTACGGGCGCCACCGGAACTCAGGGACCTGCCGGGGCTGCGGGTGTTACCGGAGCCACGGGACCTGCGGGCGCTACAGGGGCTGCCGGGATCCAGGGAGCGACTGGCCCTACAGGAGCCACCGGACCAACGGGAACATCTGAAATCTCAAGCGCAATGTCAGCACTTAATATTTCAGCAAGTACCATTTCAGTAACAACAGATGGGACTAATATTCCTCTGCCAGTTCAACCCTATATGGATGGATTTGCGGTAAATGCTACAAATACAGAGTTTACAGTTGCTCAAACAGGAACCTATTTAATTTCCTATGATATCAAAATGACATCCGGATTACCAATGTCATCAAGAGTAACATTAAATGGCGCACCAATAACGAATTCAATTAATACCTCTTCAACATCTACAAATGAATATAGTGTGACTTTTATGCAGCCTTTAACAGCAGGTGACATTTTGGCATTACAATTATATGGCGTAAATGGTCCGGTCTCATTACAGACCGGCACCGGTGCATCTCTTAATATTGTGAAAATAGCTTAATTTATGTCTAAGCATAATATGCCAAAAAGTGCAGATTAAAAAACTTTACGCAGTAAATCATGCCTCATACAAAATCAATTACAGGGTACGCGCAGGGCCGTCTGTCCGGGCTCCTGAGTATATGCTTTATACCTGTTGCAGTAAATTAATAAGGCTCTTTACAGATAGAGGCATCGTTATATATAGGCTTGTTATGCTTTGTACAACTGATTGGCTGTCAATGGAGGATGCAAAAACAACATTCATCCCCGCCGCATTTAATATCCTTAGACTTTTATCGGATTCGGTCACATCCATCAAAACGGACAAAGCATTGATATCAAGCAAACGTGAAATCTGCCAGACAACCAGATTGAATAACAGGGAAGCCACTGCTGCACCAAATCAGGATTAACCGTATTCAAATGCTATTATTACTGCCGATGGAAGCCTGTTATTAAGAATATGACTTCTCAAAATTTTAACAAAAACTGCTCAACCTTTGCCTTTTGGGCTGCCATAACATCAAAAGATAACGTTGGTGTGAATATTTGTATGGGCTTTCCTATGATTTTAGGTTATATAAATCGCTCATTAACAATTGTTTAATTAAGCAATCAATGGGAGCCGAACTAATTTTGCTGTTTCCTATTAAAAGCGCCTCCACCGGTCCCATGGGACCTGCTGAAACTGCAGGGGCAAAAGATACTGCTGGCCCGGCTGGACCTGCAGCCGCTACCATTAGCATGAACGCTCAGAATACTGCAGCATCCCCTCTGGCTATCATTATAGGCAAAATAGCAATCCCGCTTCCAAACGACCAGTTTCTCAATTGCTTTACAATAAATGCTGCCAATACCATTTTTACGTTTCCCGTAACCGGCACTTACTTTATAACCTATCATATTAAGGCAACAGACGCTCTGCTCATGTTCTGGCATATTCTTTAAATTAACATTCCCATGGCAGATACCATTGATGCCCTGGCTGTTGCTGCAAGCCAATTCTCCAGGCTGGAACTGGAGCTAAACCTAATATCATACGTCTGGCATAATGCCATCACTTCAGGTCTAAAGACATGAGGAATGCAGGAATAAAGCGACAGGCCTTCCTGCCACAATTACCCAGCCGTGCCTTATATTTTCGGACCTGCACCATTCATTATAACAAAAAGGAGAGACTACCATGTATTATAACTATTCAGATAATATAAATCCGCAGCCTTCCAACTATGACCCCTCCTCTGCCGGCTGCCGCCTCAATAACAGCGGCAATGACAGGAACAGATGCTGGTGTGATCCGTGCAATCCATGCCCGCCGCCCGGCTGCTGCCCACAGGCTGGTCCCACTGGCCCCACCGGGCCCATGGGACCTCAGGGACCAATGGGACCCAGAGGGTGCCCCGGCGCACCTGGCCCCGCAGGACCCACCGGTGCCATGGGGCCACAGGGTTATGTAGGCCCCACCGGCCCCACTGGCCCCACCGGACCTCAGGGCTTTCCCGGAATAACCGGCGCTACCGGCGCTGCCGGCCCAACTGGTCCTCAGGGCCCGCAAGGCATACCCGGACCTACCGGCCCCCGTGGCGTTACCGGAACTACCGGCGCTGCTGAAACGATAACTATACGCAACACTGTTACAAGCGAACCTGAATCTCCAGCCGCAGTAGTGGATATAACCGGTTCCCCTGACCACATCCTGGACTTCTATCTTCCGCGGGGAGCCACAGGTGCTACAGGAGCTACCGGCGCTACAGGACCTGCCGGTGACACAGGAGCCCGGGGGATTACAGGTACTACCGGTGCTACAGGAGCCACGGGAGCACAAGGTATTGCAGGCATTACCGGACCTACCGGCCCACAGGGACCTGCTGGCGCCACCGGACCCACAGGACCACAGGGGCCTGCCGGTGCTACCGGACCGGCTGGCGCTGCAGGGGCCGCAGGAACCACCGGCGCTACGGGAGCCACGGGCGCTACAGGGGCCACCGGTATTACGGGGGCCACTGGTGTTACCGGGGCTACTGGCGCAACTGGAGAAGCACAAACTATAACCATACGCAATACTACAACAAGTGAACCTGGTGCTGCCGCCAGCGTCACAGATATAACCGGCGGTCCCAACCATGTGCTGGATTTCACCATTCCACGTGGAGTCACCGGGCCTGCCGGCCCCCAGGGCGGAACAGGAGCAACTGGAGCTGCCGGACCTGCCGGGGCTACCGGTGCCACAGGCGCTGCCGGACCTGCCGGGGCCACTGGCGCTACCGGTGCCACCGGCGCTGCCGGACCTGCCGGGCCAACTGGCGCTACCGGCGCTACCGGCGCCACCGGTGCTATCGGCGCCACCGGCGCTACAGGGGCTACCGGTAACACGGGGCCAGAAGGACCTGCCGGACCAACTGGCGCCACAGGGGCCACTGGAGCCGCAGGAGCTACCGGTGATACGGGAGCAGAGGGGCCCGCTGGCGCTACCGGCGCCACCGGCGATATAGGACCCACGGGGGCTACCGGTGATATGGGACCAGAGGGGCCTGCCGGGCCTACCGGAGAAACCGGACCAACTGGCGCCGCAGCCACCATCACCATCGGAAGCGTAACCACAGGCGACCCCGGTACCGAGGCATCTGTAACCAATTCCGGCACCTCAGAAGATGCAGTCTTTGATTTCGTCATTCCCCGCGGTGAGCCCGGAGGCGGCGGGGCTCCGGAAGTCCTGGCAACAGTAGATACAACCCCTCAGCCCACTTCGGCTAACGGGGCACTGATTTTTAATGAAACTCCGCTGGTATCCGGAACTGCCATTACCCATACTGCTGGTTCTCCTGATGTGCAGATTAACCAGCCCGGCATCTATCAGGCCTTCTTTACCGGTACAGTCCTGATTGATGCAGGGACCACCATCCCCTCTACACTCACGGTCCAGCTCACACTGAACGGAGTTCCCATAACCGGAGCAGTGGCTCGCCACACCTTCACTGCTTCCAATGAAGAAGTAACCCTTTCCATGAATGCACCATTCCCGGTAACCGGCGCTGGTACTCTGGAGGTTGTAACCAGCGATGCCGGATACACCTTTGAGGATGCCTCCCTGACCGTTGTCCGTCTGGGAGACAGCACTAATTTCCGCACAGCTGTATAACAATCAGGAAAATGTTCACTGGAAAGTTAAGGCCGCCGGAAAATATCCGGCGGCCTTACACAATCCGCTTATATGGCAGAAGCCCGAAACATTACTGCTTTTCTGCACATTATTTTACAGCAATTGCCTCAATCTCACAGAGCACACCCTTTGGGAGAGTCTTGACTGCCACGCAGCTTCTGGCTGGCTTGGATACGAAATACGTTGCGTACACCTCATTAAATGTACCAAAGTCATTCATATCAGCCAGGAAACAGGTGGTCTTAAACACCTTGTCAAATCCGGTGCCGGCTGCCTCCAGGATTGCTCCCACATTCTTACAGCTCTGCTCAGCCTGGGCAGCGATTCCCTCTGCCACGGTTCCGTCTGCCGGATCCACCGGAATCTGTCCTGACGTATAAATAACCCCGTTTACCTCATATCCCTGGGAATAAGGCCCAATGGCACCTGGCGCCTTGTCAGTACTAAGAATATTCATCTGAAATACCTCCTTCATATTTATAATTTGGACATACGTCCACTTAATGTTATCGCGTTCACATTCAACTGCTCCCTATTATATCAGATATTATCTGCCGATGCAATACAGATGCTTCAATATCCCCATAAAACCCTGTAAAGGCCTGTAAAATACAGCCCTGTCCATATTTTTTCCCTATACCGCGCATCTTCATATTCAGGTCTTCATAATCAGTCGTCCCGCCTATGGACATTACGTGTCCCATTTGTTATAATTGAAATGTTTTAATCGCATTCACATCCAACACACCAACAATAAAACAGAGGTATAGAAATGACAAATCTTAACGATACCGGGGAGTCTATTCCCGCATACCATATTGACCGCACCCTATATGAGGGCCGTCCCGCCGACACATCCGGCCGTGAGGATAAAGAAATCCGCACCTATGATTTGCTGGATTCCCTTCAGGTCCCCTTTGTCCGTGTGGACCACGACGCCCTTCCAACCATTGAAGCCTGCCGCGAGGTAGACCAGCTTCTGGGCACGGAAATCTGCAAGAATCTTTTCCTCCGCAATGCCCAAAAGACCGACTTTTACCTGCTGCTCATGCCAGGCAATAAAAAGTTCAAGACAGCTGTCCTGTCCAAGCAGATTGGAAGCGCCCGCCTGTCCTTTGGGGAGGCAGAATTCATGGAGTCTTTCCTTGACATCAAACCCGGATCCGTGTCTGTCATGGGGCTTATGAATGACAGGGAAAAACGCGTCAGGCTGCTGATTGACAAGGATATACTGGAAAGTGAGTATTTTGCCTGCCATCCCTGCATCAACACCTCCAGCTTAAAGTTCACAACCCGGGATTTAATGGATAAAATTCTCCCGGCCCTTGGACATCCGCACACAATCGTGGATTTACCCTATGCAGAATAATCCATGTAACAGAAGAGCCGGCAGCCACAAAGGACTGCCGGCTCTCCCTGCATTGGGGTGCATTAGCCTAACTATATGCATTGGGGTGCATTAGCCTAACCTCTAGTACTTACAATACTCCTTACGGATTCCTTCCATCTCTTCATGGATGGCCGGAACATCCATAACCATTTCCATCATTCCCACCTGTTCCTCATAAACAGCTGGATCTGTCTCAGCCTTCACTTCATCCTCACAGATATGATATACACTTAGTCCCAACTGGACTCCTGCCAAAGGACCTGCATAAGTTGGATCGCCGGCTGTAACGGTTTCTGCTGCAAGGCCTGCGGCCTCTGCTTCAGCAGCTCCCAGAAGAACTACTACGTTCTCCGGGCCGTGCTCCTCACTTATGTTTAAAACCCTCTTCTGGTTTTCCAGATCCATGGCACCTGCGGACGTTCAGACAAAGCACTCTGTGGAAGAGTAGGCTATCTTTGCGCCTGCTGTCTTGGCACACTCTTCAATGGCTGGTCCGGGTACGCCGTCGCGGTCACCGATGATGATAGCATACTTGTCTTTCAGTATAGCCATACATTGTTCCTCCTTTTCTTTATTGCGCTTAAAAGCGCTGTTTTTATACATCAGCCGCGTCTGCGGTTATGCATCATTTGTATCCGGCCTATTGGCCGTGCCCTGGCATCAGGCATATTTCCTGATCATTTCCTCGCAGCCCTCCGGGGTGGCGTCATCCTTTACCCTGGAATCAATCATTTCCCCATCCTTATATATGGCAATCACAGGCAGTCCCAGCACCTTCTGGGCAATGGCAAGCCGTCTGGCCTTTGTGGTGTTCAGGGAACAGAATTTTACAGTTGTTCCGTACACCTCCTCAAACTTATGGATATGGGGCATAAGGGCTGCACAGGGAACACAGCCGTCCCCGTAAAAGTCTACCAGCACATAGCCCTGGGCCTTTAATACCTCTTCCTCAAAATTTTCCTTGGTCAAATCAATCATTTTTAACCTCCTAAATGTAATCGCGATAACTTATGGTTAAATAGTTTCTTTATATCCATTTCCAAAAACCGGGCTTTTCACCGTGTTTGTCCTTGACAAACCCTGGAAAACAGATAATATATTAAGTTAGTAGCTAATAAAATTTTCATCCAATGATAAGGAGTATCACTGATGAGCGATATTAAACTGACTGAGTTAACAGGTTCCTGCGGCGGCTGAGCGTCCAAGATAGGGCCTGATACCCTCGCGCAGGTTCTGCGCGGTTTACCAACCTTTCACGACGACCGGCTTCTGGTTGGATATGACACCTCCGACGATGCGGCCGTCTATCAGCTTACCCCTGAACTTGCCCTGATACAGACCGTGGACATCTTTCCGCCGGCTGTGGATGATGCCTATGAGTACGGCCAGATTGCCGCTGCCAACTCACTGTCCGACGTATGGGCCATGGGCGGGGAAGCCAGACTATGCATGAACATTCTCATGTTCCCTGAGCACCTGCCCTTTGAAACGGTTCAGGCTATCCTCCGGGGCGGCTATGACAAGGTGGCTGAAGCTGAGGCCATTGTAGTGGGCGGCCATACCATCAAGGATGACATCCCCAAATATGGACTGTGCGTCTCAGGCGTGGTCCATCCGGACCGCATCCTGCGCAATAATTCCATCCAAAAGGGCGATGTTCTGATTCTCACCAAACCTCTGGGCACCGGCGTTCTGACCAATGCGGACAGGGGCGGCCTTTTATCTGACTCAGAACATAAGGCCATGGTTGACTGTATGGCTGCGCTGAATAAGTATGCAGCCGATGCGGTACGAAACCTGGACGGGGTCCATGCCTGCACCGATGTGACCGGCTTCTCACTGCTGGGCCACAGCTATGAGATGTGCGGGGAATCCGGACTTACTGTAATCATAGACAGCAGCCGCGTCCCTCTGCTCCCGGGTGCGGACAGCTATGCGTCCATGGGACTTGTGCCCGCAGTGGCATACCAGAATATGAATCACCTGAAGGACAAGGTAGCGCTGCCAAAGGACCTTCCGTCCCATGTACACGACCTTCTTTTCGATCCCCAGACATCCGGCGGCCTCCTGTACAGTGTGGCATCCCAGGAAGCAGGGCGTATCATGGAAGCGCTTCAGAAAGCCTGCCAGTCCCCGGCTGTTATCGGACATGTGGACGGGCCATCCGCCCACCCGGTCATGGTGATTTGACAAAATTTTCACAAAAAGGAGGCAGACCTCTTATCCCAGCTTTACAAACCGGGAGCGGACAGCCTGCCCCCTTCCACTCTGCTACATTTAGTACATTTCTAAATATCCTTACAGCAGACCAACAGGCCGCTAAGGAACTTTCTGACCCTCACGTTGCCGTGTCCGTCGCTCTTTCCTCTGATATAGCTCATCTCCCGTTTAATCTGTTCCAGACTGTATAGCCTGGCTCCATACTCGTTAAACACAGGATCTGCATAATCATCCATTCCTCTGTATGCCAGATTCGCCATACCCACAGAGGCCGCGCGCCGTATGCGCTGCTCCACACTCTTGGAATTCTGTCCCATCCTGCTGCACAGCTCACGTACCGTGATGTCTCTTATGTCCAGGTCCTCCTCAATCAGATAGCGGACAATCCGTATAATATCCTTGCTTCCCGCCTCGCTGAGTATACCTATTTCCTGTAAGATGCTCTTTAAGCGCCGTATGGACTGGTTATAATCTGTTTCCAGTTCCTCGGGCTGCATCTTTCGTACCCGCACATTTGATTCCCATGAAAATGCCCCGGCGGAAAAATCATTCCTGGCCTTGACAATCATCCACTGCATGGCCCTGGACATCTCCATATTGTGCAGCACGTTTCTAACTTCTATCTCATTGAACGGTTTATGTATCAAAAGCTCAGCGCCTTTTTCATAAGCCATCCTGATAATATCCATATCATTGACATGCGAAAGGATAACAACCGATGTCTGGGGCAGTACCTCCCTGATTTTCTGTATGTAAGCAATGGTTTTGGGTGCGGAAAGGGTAAGGTCTGCCAGAATCATATCCGGGCACATCTCCTGGAGCTCCAGATAGGCTTCCTCCCATCTGGATGCAATGCCGGCAACAGTTCCCATACCGCCATCTTCAATCATTGTTTTCAGTTCTGTCCGCGAATTCCTGTCGCAGTCCACAATATAGATTCTCATCCTATTTCTTCTTTAAGAATACATCCTTAATATTTTTCCATAACATGAACAGTATCAGTACTGCGCCCACATATCCGTTGAGCACGTAAATGATGTTAACCAGGACCCTGAAAGGAAGGAAGAGTCCTACAATCAGTCCAATTACTCCCAGTGCAACCGTGAGGATCTTAAACTGGCTGGTTCCCTCTTTTGCGAACCTGCCGCATGGATTATACAGAAGCGGCACTGCTGTTGTATAAATACCTGCAAATACCACGACTGCAAAGAAGGATGCAAAAGGCTTCCAGATGCGCTCTGCCAGGATCAGATTGGGGATGTCTGCATTCCATACGAAGATGCCTGTATTTCCCAGACCTGCTGTATTAATATTGGCAACCTGTGCCAGCATGATAAGGACAATGGCAACGCATACAGCGATGGTTCCGCCGTAGATGCCATACTCCACGTCTTTCTTTTTATTATTGGCTCCAAGCGCCGCCGTAAAACTGGCAAACCACAGAAGCACGAATCCCGCATAGGACAGGGCGGATATCACCCAGTTAGGTCCTGCGTTCTTGATTGTCTCACTGCCCGCCTCGGCAAATGCACCTGTGCGGATAACTTCCAGTCCGGCTCCTACATTACCGGCATCCCTGAACAGGGTAACCACGCCGATACCGATACACAGTACAACGATAGCCGGGCCAACCACACCGATCTTGTCAACCAGTGAGTTAAGTCCCCCTACCACGGTAAGGATTGCCAGTGCTGTCAGAACCACGCCGCCTACCCAGGAAGGAAGGCCATACTGCTGGTTCAGTGTAGAGGCAGCACCTCCAACCATAACGAAAAATGACATGTAACAAAATATAGTAGAATAATAATCCATGAAGGTCCCAACGTATTTACCGCAGTAAAACTTATATACGTCATTTCCTTTTTCAAAGTGCTCCTCTGCTCCGGCCTTGGCAAAGTTGTAATTGTAGTAGATGAAGCAGACCGCAAACAGTAACACCGTAAAAATTCCCTGCACCCCGTATGCAGTATAATACTGAATAATCTCCTGTCCTGTTGCAAACCCGGAACCAATGGTAAATGCGATGACTGCTCCGGCAAGTATAAGTACCCGTCCCCAGTTAACTTTCTTATCACTATCCATACGCCTTCTCCTATCCATGGTCTGATACAGCGCCGTAACGCTGTCCTAATTTATGCCGGCGCAGCGGGCAAGCTGCCTGCTGCGCCGGATTTGTCATTTCTGTATTATTTCTCAAACACAGTCTGGCCATCAACCGGTGTCTGAAGTGCTTTGAGAGCTCTTCTGACCATGGATAAGCGGAGTTTGTAGCTGTCCTTCTCGCCCTGTGGCGGATCGCCCAGAGGATAAGGAATGCCTATACCAGGAATAATACGGTTAGCGCCTATTGTCAGTGAAATCGGAACTACAGTAGCCATGTGAACTACCGGAATGCCGTATTTCTCGATACCCTTAACCATCGTTGCACCGCAACGAGTACAGGTACCTCAGGTAGAGACGAGGATAACCGCATCCACATGCTCATCAATAAACATCTGTCCAATCTCGCTGCCGAACTTGGCTGCAGATGCAGTCGCAGTTCCGGTACCGGTAGTAGTGCAGAAATAGTTCACAAGCTCGCCGAACTCGCCTGCTTTTTCCAGTTCTCTTAATGCGTCTAACGGAACAACCACATTAGGGTTGGCCATAGCAAACTGACGGTCATATCCGCCGTGGATGGTTGTAAATTCATCCGCTGACAGACGGTCCATACCGGTGATGTCATACTTGCCCCACTTGGTGGCGTTGGAGGACTCGATATGGTCAGGGTTACCGGTTGGAACGATACCGCCGGAGGTAACCACTGCAATCTTTGCGTGCTTGATATCCTTAACAGGCTCAGCAGGCGCAACTCTGTCAAATTTAGGCATAGGAAGGTCTGTGCCGTATTCCTCGCCTTTTAACTTCTTAACCAGCATCTCAAGGGCGCGCTCAGAACCTCTCTTCTCAGCGAAGTAGTTTACGCGGATTCCTCTCTCGATGTATCCTTCTTCCTTCGGCCCAAGGATTTCCTCGCCGGCCGCCATCTTCTTAATCAGAGCGGACATAACAGGAAGTACCTTTGGCATACCGGCTGCGGAGTTAGGTGTATCCACAATGATAAGGTCCTTGCGGAACATATCCACGCCAGGATTCTCGATATACATACCGGTGATAACCGGGATGCCCAGACGCTCTTCCACTGCCTTACAGATAGTACCGCAGGCAACGCCGTAACGTCCGGCATTGAATGCAGGGCCTGCCACGAATACATCAGGCTCACATTTCTTTACCATCTCAATAATGGTATCGGTTGCAGCGTCCAGATTCTCTCCGAAATAGTTGTCACCGCAGATAATGGTTGATACGATTTCATAATCCTCTCCCAGTGCAGCCTTAAGTCCCATACCTGGTCCTACAACCCCTTCCCGAAGCTCAGGGGTATAGTCGGCTTTTTCTTCACCGCCGATTCCGGCAAAGAACTGGTTAATATAATGTACTATTTTATATTTAGCCATCTTTCCATCTCCTTTATTTTCGATTAATAGCCTCTAGCTGCCAGCTTGTTGAAACCATTGGCAATGGTGGAGGCGATGATAATCTGAAGCTCTGCCTCAAAGCTGCCGTCCGGGTTCTTACAGCCGTCCCAGCCGCCAATCTGCATCTCGATGAAGTCCTGTGTTCCGATGACCTTATCCATGGCCGGGAACTGGAGTGTGGCATTACCCTGTCCGCAGGATGCCAGTGCGTCAGCTTCCTCGCACACGTCAGCCAGAGACTGGGACTTTCCGTCCTTGCCCGGGAACTCGTCGGTAATCAGAACTACCTTGGTTCCTGCGCGCTCTACCTTACGGCAGTTCATCATCAGGTCAGTATCAGGATTGCCGTATCCCTCCTCGGTAATCAGCACACCGTCTAATCCCATCCAGTTGCACAGCTTGGCAACCATATCGGAATGACGCTCTTTGTCTGCCAGGAATACGTTCTCGTTTGTCAGGATAACACCCATGAAGTTGATATCCTTGCCATGGTGCTTATAGCAGTCCTCAATAACCGGATTGTGGAAATGATGGTATGTGGTAACCTTGTCACATGGCGCAACACAGTTACCGGAAACAATAGCGCCGTCCATGATTTCTGTTGGATACATAAAGGTGGGGATAAACTGCTTTGCATCCACGCCGTAGTAATATGTATCATGCAGAAGTCCCTGTGACTGCAGCATATGGATGTAGCCTACCTTTGGAAGGTCCGGATACATAGCAGCCTGCTCGAAAATAGGCTTTGTCTCATAAGTAACAATTTCATCCGGCTCCAGCTCTCTTGCTGCCTCGCCTACATAAGTCGCTACCTTTAAGCCTGCCATACGGGCAGCCTTCTCATATACATGAGTCTCCAGGCCATCAGCCGGCTCCACTACAACGCAGAGGTTATAGGTCTGTGAAAATGGGCAGTAATCCGCAGCAGGGCCGCTCATGTCGATAACGCCCTCCTGGAATCCTACGATTTTACCAACAGTCACTACACAGCAGCCTTCCAGAGCGTGCGTTCTTCCGGTGCCCACCTGAGGACTTACCTTTCCGATCACGCCTGGGAAAATCTCTCCGCCGCTGACCTTAACCCTTGGCTCAATCACGTCCTTAACCGGTGTAATCCTAACGGACTCACCTGGCTTTGCAATGTCAACGTGGCAGCCGGTCAGCTTATCGTCTTCCAGCACAAGCTTTTCAACTTCCTCTTTGTTGACATAGAGCACTCCGTCTTTCACGTGAGTCTTGTCATCGAATCGGATATCTTTGATAAAGATTTTTCCCAATTCAAGCTTCATATGAAATACCTCCACTTCTTTATATTTTACTGCCTGATTGTCCATGATATTCCCATATATCCAACTTGGCAATCCTGACAGTACTCTTTCAGTTACAAAATTTGGGATTTGTGCAAAAATGATACTTTAAATTAGTAATCGCGATAACTTATGTCTATAATATAACATATGTTATCGCGATAATCAATGGAACTGTTGATACTTTTTGTTACTTCTTGTAGGAATCGACTTTTTCGTCAATTTGTTATAAATTTGTCATGTTTTTTGTGTATATTCACTATTTAGGTGTAAAATCATAGGCATAGCACTGTGTGATTTCCTTACTCTCCTGAATGAACTGGTTCACCAGCTCCGGAATCTCATCCTGGCTGATGCCGTGCTCCTGGACAAACTTAAAATATCCCAGAAACAGGGTACATATGATATGGTTCAGCTTTTTAGCATTTTCCTCAGAAATCTTGCCCTCTGCCACCAGAAGCTTACATATATAATAGTCCCTCTGGTAATAGCTGGGTATCTCAAGCATCTCCTTGATGAAGGGGCTTACCTGTATGATGGCGTCCGGAAACATCTCATAATATTCCTTCAGGGCCTCTCCCAGGTCCCGGTTTATATTCCGGTAAAAAACAGCCTCAAAGGCCTGGGGCTTCTTAAATGCCTCTTTGGCATAGGAGCGCCATATACCGAAATGCACATCCCAGATATCATTCCACTCCTTTTCACATTTTGACAAATCCAGGATATACTCGTTGAGCGCATCCAGCTGGGCATAAAATAAAAGCTCATCCAGATTCTGAAAATACCGGTACATACTGGCAGAAGAACATCCCAGTTCCGCCGCGATGCGCCGGATGCTGATGGCCTCCACTCCCTCCTTCTTTATGATCCTGCTGGCCTGAACCACATAATCCTTCCTGCTCAAATCTTTAAAGTAGGATGTTCCCACATTCTTTTTCATGACTTCCTCACATTCGGTTCCTTATTATCCCTATAATTTAGGGATTACATTCTCTATCATTGACAAATCAATGGTCTTGTAATCGTAGGCAATCTTCTCGTCATACTTAGGCACCTTCTTAATGGCGGTCCACTTATTGAAGGCCTCTATGGCTTCCTCAATCAGACGGATATCCCCTGCATCACTTTTTCCGGTTTCACTGTATAAAAGGATGGTCCTATAGGGCGTCTGGTTGGGCTTTAAGCTGGATGCCTGGGGATGGGTCAGAAGCTTGTGGTTTGTATGAATCAAATCCCTGGTTTTTAACAGTACCTCCTCGTAAGTCTCCACCATAACCACCTGCTCTACGTTTTCTCCCCATTTTTCTGCTGCCCGGTCATTGTTGGTGACCAGAATACATTTACCTAAATCAAACATTGTATCCCCTCCTGGTTATTATTATTTGCTGATTTCTTTAACATCTCTTTAATATATTACATCAAATTACAAATTCCGTCAATTTATCCCGCGCACCATAAGCCTATGCTTTCCCAAATTATATATACAAAAATGTAATTCCTGTAAAAGGTGCTGCAAAGCCATCGAAATCCATCAATTGCTGTTGCAGCACCCTGAGTCAAAGGCAATATTCTTATAGGTAGTTCCGTGAATACTATTTACTGAAATATCCGTGATACAGCTGGAAAAAATTGTCTGCCGTACAGCCCTCACCGCCGGAGAACTCCACCACATCCCCGGGCAGCTTCTTAAGCTTCACTATGTGCTCCTTTACATACGGCTCATAGATTCCCAGGAACGCCTTTGTCTTCTTCTCCTGGGCCAGCCTGCTCTTTCTGGCAGCCGTAGCCTCCTCGTCATAGGCATTGACACACTTAAGGATATAATATCTTCCGCCCTGCTCCAGAATCCCGCTGACCTGGTCCTGCTCCAGCTCAAATGCAGCTCTTTCAAGGCCATCCATATCCTTTTTCCATTCCAGCGTCCTGTCTGTCCTGCTGTCCTTTGAATATTTGGCTGCAATAGCCCCAAAATCCGCTTTCTCTGCCTGGGCCAGGGCCAAAACATTCTCTGCCTCAGCCCTTGAATCCAGCTCAATCTGCTGAATGCCTATGACCTTAGCCTCCGCGTCGCTGACTTCCAGATTCTCGTTTTTGGTCAGCTCTGCCACCAGCTTATCCGCACGGTAGTATTGGCAGTACAGGTCGTACACCTCATCCTCGGATACATCCATAAACCTGCGGTCCTGTTCCGACAGATTTCTGTAATATTCCTGGGCCAGGGACTTAAGAGAATCCTTTTCCTGGCTTGTAAGCTCAATTCCCTGTTCGTCCGCCATCAAATTGGTGGCTGCCAGCTCAATCAGGAACTGCTCCACCTGGTCCATCAGCTTGTCCTCGAATGTATCACCGTTCTCGTCCGCTTTGACAGACCAGAGCTCACTGGTATATATATTCTGGTAACGGTTGCGCTCCGTAATGGCAATCACCATCATCTGCCCCTTGGTATACTCCTTGTCCACTGTCCTGGAGCCGGTTGTGGCAGCTGCCTTCCTTGAACATCCCGTCAAAACAGCCATCGCCAGGACGGCTGCCAGACACAGGCCCACGGCCCCTTTCCATCTCTTCCCCCGTACCTTGTATATCCTGCTTCTGTCCACTGTCACACTCCTCTCACAGCAGCCCTTTCAGTATCTTGAGGACTCCGCCCCGCACATTGCTGTCCGCCTGGAACCTGGCAGCCTTTCGCACCTCTTCCCTGGCATTGGCAACTGCAAAGCTGTAATAAGCCTGATTCAGCATCTCTATATCGTTGAGCTGATCGCCAAAGGCCATGGTCTCCTCCATCTTAATGCCCAGGCTTTCCTGGATGGTGCGTACAGCCTTCCCCTTGTTCACATCCTTGGCCATACAGTCCATCCACATATCACCGGCGCAGGCCATCTTAGCCTGGTCCTTGAACTCATCATATATGTCCCTGGTGGCTGCCTCGATTCCCTCCTTCTTATAAATGGAAATCTTCACACACGGCTCCTCCAGCTCCAGCACATCCTTTACCCGGATGACATTAAACTTATAGCCGTTGGTCAGCCAGTCGCACAGGGTGTCGTCCTTAGAATCCAGATAATCCCCGTTCACGCCGGCATAGACCATCTCCAGTTCCGGATGCATACGTACTTTGCGTATGATGCGGTGGGCCAGCTCACGCTCCATCGTATAGGCGTACAGGCATCTGCCATGGCATCCCACGTACGCCCCATTGTTGGCAACATAGAAAATCTTCTTCTTAACCGGTTCAAACGCGCTTTCCACACTGGCCCACGGGCGCCCGCTGGCAACCACAAACTGCATTCCCTTTTCACGAAGCTTCAGAATGATGTCAAATACTTCCGGATCCAAATCCGGGGATCCGTCCGGTACAAGGGTTCCATCTACATCCGATACTATAAGCTTAATCATCTTCCCTGTCCTCCAAAAGTCTTTTTATCTCCTGATAGAGACGTCCCACCGGCAGTCCCACCACGTTGGCGTAGTCCCCGTCTATTCCTTTTATATAAGCGGCAAACCTGCCCTGAATCCCGTAAGCCCCCGCCTTATCCAGGGGTTCCCCGCACTGGGCATATTCCTTCATTTCCCCGCAGGTCATGGGGTACACATGGACATCCGTGCGCTCCGCAAATGTAATCCCGTGGCACCTGTCCTCCCCCTGGCACAGAAGCACCGTCACACCGGTGTATACCTGGTGGGTCCTGCCCTGAATCTTCTCCAGCATCTCATAGGCCCTCATGGGGGTTCCCGGTTTACCCAGTATCTCATTTCCCACGGAAACCACTGTATCCGCCCCAATCACCATGGTACCCCCGGGACATCCCGACGCAACATCCTCTGCCTTCTGTCTGGACAGTTCCATGACCACCCTATCCGGCCTTTTCTCCCTGGTCTCCTCCTCCATCCGGCTGGGCCTGATTTCAGGCTCCAGGCCAATCTGTGCCATCAGTTCCTTCCGTCTGGGAGACGCCGAGGCCAGCACGACCTGATATCCTCCCCAAGTCTGTCTCATATCCATGTCTTTCTCCTTTATTCAATCCGTCACAAAACACCGGCGGGTCAGAACGACGAAAAGACTGCTGCATGTAGACCAATGGTAACAGCCACCTGCAGCAGCCTTTCATCCAATTAATATATCTTCAGCCGGCCCACTGCCGGCTCATCTTCCTCTTCCATACCGCCCATGCGCAGGCGGAAACAGTGGATGAAATCCACCAGATAAAACATGGTAAGCCCTACTGCCAAAACAGTCCCCACATGGCCGGGCAGACTGATCACGGCAGCACGAACCCTTATATCCAGAAAATAAAAGAAAAACAGGCCCAGAAGTCCCCATGCAAGGCTGCTTTCCAGACAGACCATTCCTTTATAATTAAAGGGTTTGTGGCTGTAGTCCCACCAGAAGGAGCCGAACAGCCGTACCATAATATTGGCTGTGACCAGTTCCATGGTAGTGGCCATGGCCATGGATGCCGTGTAGAGCTCCATGGGGCTGCCGGAAACAGGCCGCAGAAGCATGCATGCACCCAGGGCGCCGAAACCATATATGACGCAAAAGGGGCCATGGCCAAAGCCACGGTCCACTACAGGCCGCTTATATTCTGCACTCAGCACAATACATTCCAGCAGGTAACCAAGAAAACTATACATAAAAAACCAGTTGATGAAATCATAAATATTCATGGTATCTTCTGTCCTTCCTGTCTAACATGATACCCCCCGCCGTATTAATAATAGGAATTCAGGGCCAAAGCCAGTCCAATTCCCAGTATAGCCCCTGCCAGAACCTGCAAAGGCGTGTGTCCCACATACTCCTTAAGCTTCTCCTGAAGTACCTCCGCATTGAGCTTAAGCGGATTCTCTGAAAGGATGGAATTCAAAAGCTTGGCCTGTTTCCCGGTCTCACGCCTCACTCCGATAGCATCATACATGACAATCATGGAGAGCACGAAGGACACGGCAAACTCAAAGGACCCGGCACCGTATTTGAGCAGGGCCGCTGTGGTCAGGCCGCAGACTGTGGCGGAGTGGGAACTGGGCATACCGCCTGACCCCACCAGGCGCTCCGCGTTAAAATTCTTATTCAAAGCAAAGTCAATCAGAGTCTTTAAGAATTGGGCAACCACCCATCCTGTAACAGCACTCATAAGAAGCTGATTGCCAAGCATCTGTGTCCATACATTCATAATCGGATTATTCTTTCCCCTTTCAAACGGGCTCCGGGACGGTTATAGCAAATCGTTGGATTACCGCCTGGCCGGCTGTGCAAACAGGCACATCCGAATCCAGTGCTTAAACCGGGCCGTGGTTTCCACTGTACTGCAATATTTATCCGCACAAGTAACTGCATATCCTGCCTTGGATGTGGGAGGTATAAGGGTCAGGGGCCACATATGCCTCAGAATAATCATCCGTTCCTCCCCGGTCAGCCGGAAATACCGGTCCGCGTTCTCCAGGGCTGCCTTTGGGTGGGTGAATCCATGAAAGTACTGGCCCGTCTCCTTAGCATGGGTATGCCAATCGTATAAAAACAAATCATGGAGAAGCCCTGCCCGAGCAGCGCTTCTCCAGTTTCCTCCCAGCTGTTTGCACAGCTTATATCCAAGGTATGAAACCTGTATACAGTGGGTCTTACATGTGGTAGTCCCGTGCTGTATGTACTGGTCCATGGACTGGAATACAGGATGGCACAATATATCCTTTACACACTCCATGTACTCCTGGTCTTCTGTTATTTCTGAAACCAACGACGGCTCCATATGGGCATCACACCTTTCTTAGTTCATCAGCATATTATCCGACATTACAGGTCTGTTGTCAATATCCAATCAGCCAATCATAAAGTTCCTGGTATTTGGCGGCAGAGGTCCACCATGAATAATCCTTGGCCATGGCCCTGTCGATTATTTTATTCCACTCCCGCCGCTTGCTGCTGTAGACATACTCGGCATAACGCACGCTTCCCAGCATCTCATGAGCATTATAATTCGCAAAGGAGAATCCTGTGCCCTTGCCCTCGTATTCGTTATAAGGCTCCACGGTATCCTTAAGGCCGCCTGTTTCCCTTACAATGGGAACCGTGCCGTAGCGCAGAGCCATCAGCTGGCTCAGGCCGCATGGTTCAAACAGGGACGGCATGAGGAACGCATCGCTGGCAGCGTATATCTTATGGGACATAGCCTCTGAGTAGTAAATCTGGGCAGATACCCTGTCATGATACTTCCAGTCATAGTGGCGGAACATGTTCTCATAGCGCTCCTCACCGGTTCCCAGAACTACCAGCTGCAAATCGTCGCTGCACAGCTCATCCATGACGCACTGAATCAGGTCAAAGCCCTTCTGGTCCGTAAGGCGGGAGACAATGCCCACCATGAACTTCTTCTCGTCCACCGGAAGGCCTAACTCCTGCTGGAGCGCCTTCTTGTTCTTTATCTTTTCCTTGCGGAAATTCTTGGCATTATAGTTCTGGGCAATATACGTATCAGTCTCAGGATTAAACTCATCATAGTCAATGCCGTTGACAATTCCCCTGAGGCTTCCGGCCCTGGAACGCATAAGGCCGTCCAGTCCTTCGCCATAAAATGGAAGCTTTATCTCCTCTGCATATGTGCTGCTGACTGTTGTGATGGCATCTGCAAATACGATACCGCCTTTTAACAGGTTTCCGTCCTTATAGGCCTCCAGCTTATCCGGCGTGAAATAGTAATCCGGCAGCTCGGTAAAGCGCTTGATAGTCTTTACATCCCACACGCCCTGGAACTTCAGGTTGTGGATGGTGATTACAGACTTCATATTGCAGAAAAACTCTCCCTCGCGGAACTTATCCTTGAGAAGAACAGGAATCAATCCTGTCTGCCAGTCATGGCAGTGTACCACA
Organism: Enterocloster sp. 210928-DFI.2.20; assembly: GCF_020554465.1. NCBI lineage: Bacteria > Bacillati > Bacillota > Clostridia > Lachnospirales > Lachnospiraceae > Enterocloster > Enterocloster sp. 210928-DFI.2.20. Next base: position 127,786 of record NZ_JAJCHK010000014.1, on the reverse strand, counting down.
TCGGGCTGGAATCCAATCACAGGCAGTGCTGATAAGGCCGCCCGGCAGAAAAAGCAGAACTTCTCCAGATCCCAATACCAGTCCCCGTATGGCTTTGCGCCATTAAAATAGCTCTCATTATCAATAAAGTAAAAGGTTATACCCTCATGTACGTACTGCAGGATGCCCACATAACGGCTCTGTCCCAGATAATCCATATAGAAGTGGTGTACATATTTCATCTTGTCGCGCCACTCCTGTTTGATGCAAAGGTACTTGGGGATGATGACCCTGACATCAAAATACTCTTTATCAAAGCATTTTGGCAGGGAGCCTACTACGTCTGCCAGTCCTCCTGTTTTAATAAACGGCACTGCTTCTGAAGCTGCAAATAGTATTTTCTTCATCAAAACCTCCCTCTCCTGACGAACAGGTTCTATATGCCTTTCCTAATAGTATACCTTACTTTTCCGAAATTAGGAAGTTGTTTCTGATGAATTTGTCTTAAATTTTTTTGTATTCCAAGAGTATTTTATCCGATATCAGCGCAATGAATTCAGAATTGGTAGGCTTACCCTTTCCGGTACTGATTGTATAACCGAAAACTTCATCGATGGTTTCCATCTTGCCTCTGCCCCAGGCCACCTCGATGGCATGACGTATAGCTCGTTCCACCCGGCTGGCCGTTGTCTGGTTGCGTTTGGCTATGGCCGGATATAGAATTTTCGTCACACTGCTCATCATTTCCTGGTCTTCCACCGACATGGCGATGGCATCCCGCAGATACTGATATCCTTTAATGTGGGCCGGTATGCCCAGCTCATGAAGCATCTTTGTAATGTCCGTCTCCAGATGCTCCTTCATGTACTCTTCCCTGGTTATATGGGATTCTTCCCCCGGCTCAAAAGGAGCCGTTATTACTTTTCCTGCCGGCTGTTTATTGGGCAGTTTTCCAATATGACGAATCTTGTTTACCAGGATTTCCTTGTCGAAGGGTTTCATCAGATAGTAATTAGCGCCCGCCTTAAAGGCATCTTCTGTCATCTGTTCTCCACCTACTGCACTAAGTATAATGAATGCAGGATTTTTCAGGAAAGTATGCTCGCTTTTCACTTTTTCCACCACGGATATACCGTCAATTTTCGGCATTACCAAATCCAGCAGTACAATGTCCGGCGTTGTGTCAACAATCATGTTAATGGCATCAGCGCCATTGTCTGCCTTTCCAATTACAGATAATCCGTCTTCTGCGTTAATCAGTTCATCCAGCGTATTCAGAATCAGCGGATTGTCATCGACAATCGCAACATTCAGCTTTTCCACTTCCTTTTACCTCCTAAAATTGTTTGCCTGTGCTGAACTACCTGCCAAAAAATCGGTAGCTGCTATTCGACCACCTTAACATCAAATCCATCTCCTTCGTCAATATAATTCCTGGCGAAATTTATTATATATGGTCCCCATACCATATAGCAACGATTCGTGGTCGCAATTTTAGACACGCGTCGAGATTAAATTGTATCATTTTTGGTGTCATTTTGCAATTATTAATTATATTGATTAACATTTCTGTAACTAACAATCGGTTTTATTCCTTTATTTTACATTAATTCGACACCATTTTTGTAATTTCAGCACGTTAATGTTTCAATTCATTATATTCTCACAGGCACGATTATAGAACGCAAACATCTCTATTTTTCCTCCTGATATTTAAAACTTTGGCAAAATCTCAGGAGGGGGTGAGGCAGTATTTGTCGATTTTTGACGAGGGGGTGGTTTTATGGCGGGGGCGCAGAAAAATCAGGATGATACCTGCGGCTCTGTCGTCCTTCTTTATCGCCTGCTCCATGAGCAGGCTCCCAAGGCCTTTCTTTTCACTATATCCTGCCCGGACTCAATGCTCCATCATATTCTCAATTAAAATCCCGTACCCTCTGCTGGCATCCTGCACAAACACATGGGTCACTGCCCCGGCCAGCTTCCCGTCCTGGATAATCGGGCTGCCGCTCATTCCCTGCACGATTCCTCCTGTCAGCTCCAATAGCTCCGGATCCGTCACCTTAATGACCATACTTTTGTTCTTATGGCCGGAATTATAGTCCACCTTTTGGATCTCAATGGCGTAATCCTTCAGCTCGCCGGAAATATTGCTGCGGATATAAGCCGGTCCCTGCTTTACATCCTGGCGGCAGGCGATTTCCATGGGTTCTCCTGATATCTGCTTTTTAAACTGCTGGTTGACCGTGCCGAATATGCCCTCATTTGTGTTCTTTTCTATATCTCCCATATGGGACTGGGGGCCGTAGTAAATTACGCCGGACAGCAGTCCTGGTTTTCCCATGGATCCTTTTTCTATTCCCATGATTTCCGTGGAATACAGGGCTCCGTCGGAGGATTCCACTAGATCGCCTGTATCGCTGTCGCTGATTCCATGGCCCAGCGCGCCGAACCTGCCGTTCATATCCACATAGGTAATGGTGCCGATACCCTGGGTATCGTCCCTGACCCATGCTCCCAGCTTGTACTGCCCGTCAGCGCCCTGGACCGGCTTCAGGCTTATATCCACGTCCTCGCCTTCCCTGCGCACCTGGAGCACGCAGTCCTGGCCCCCTGACTCGCTGACAGCCCGTATCAGATCCTCCTTTGTGTTCATGGGCTTTCCGTTGAACGCTTCGATATAGTCACCTGATTTCAGTATTCCGTATGCCGGTTCCACCTCCATGCCGTCGCTTCCCGTGATTCGCCCGGTGCCGATGACCATGACGCCATCCGATTTCAGATAGATGCCGATGGGTGAGCCGCAGGGAATGGCATACCTGGTGTCCACCACATCCACCTGTATGTCCTTTAATTTTATAACTCCAAACAGCTTAAGACCTACCTGGTAGCTTCCCTTTTCTCCCCCGAACATGGAAAAATGGTCCCTGCCGCTTATGGTAATCTGATCTGCCGGTATATTGCTCTCATTGGACAGGGCTACCTCCTGGCTGTCGCTGGATATGGTTGCCTTTAAAGGCAGGCCAAAGGAAAATTCCTCCTCTTCATTTTCTATAATGCTCACCCGGTCCGGCACTGCCTGGTCCATGTAATACCACGTGTACCCCGTAACAGCCACAGCGGACAGCCAGAAAATGCGCCCCAGCCACCGGTAAAAGATTGATTTCCCCTTCATCGCCCTGCCTCCTTATATAGTCATTCATGTTAAATGGGTCAATACAAAGCCATAGTTCCTCCATTTGGGGATGAACCACAACAAAAAAAAGAAAGAAGCAACGTTCAATGCCTCTTTCTTAGTATTATCCATCCTCAGAATTTCAATCTGTTTTATTTTGTTCTGTCTGCCAATTCCTTCATTTCACCTGCGTTCTTAAGCACTGCCTCCGTAATCCTGGCGCCGCCTAACAGCCTGGCCAGCTCTTCTACGGAAGCCTGCCTGTCTAACAGACGGATGGTGGTTATGGTCCTGCCCTGGCTGGCAGATTTTGCAATTTCAAAATGCGAATCCGCCATGGCCGCTATCTGCGGCAGGTGGGTGATGCAGATGACCTGGTGGCTCCTTGCTATGAGCATGAGCTTCTCCGATACCTTCTGGGCGGTTCGCCCGCTGATACCAGTATCTATCTCGTCAAAAATCAGTGTGGGGATATCATCGGAATCCGCCAGCACAGTTTTGATAGCCAGCATGATTCTGGAAAGCTCTCCTCCTGACGCCACATCCTTAAGAGGACGCATGGGCTGTCCCGGATTGGTTGAAATCAGGAACTGGGCCCCGTCCCATCCGGATGGGGTAAAATGATCCAGTTTTTCAAATTCCATGTCAAATTCCACATCCAGGAAATTCAAATCCACCAGACCCTGCCTGATTTTCTTTACAAGCGTCCTGGATGCCTTTTTACGTATCCCTGTTAATTGTGTGCAGAGTTTCTCCAAACCATTCCTGCATTCTTCTAATTCCTGCTCCATACGCTTTTTGTGAGCGTCATAGTCTTCCAGTTCTCCCAGCCTTTTCTTTTTTTGTTCCAATTTCTGGAATATAGCCTCCACGGTCGGCCCGTATTTTGCCTGAAGGTTATGTATCAGATCCAGGCGTTCCTCGGTTTTTCTGAATGTTTCCTCGTCCATCTCCATGGAATCCAGATAGGCAGACATCTCTCTTCCCGCGTCCCTCAGAATGGAATCCGCATCATAGAGCTGGTCCCGGACGCCGCCCAGGCTCTCATCGTACTCTGACGCCTGCTCCACCTCTTTTAAAGCCCTTGCCAGCCAATCTCCCTCCACTGCCTCGTAAGCGGCTCCCAGACACTCTGCAATGCGCCTGGAATGGGAATAACGGCGGTAAACCGAGGTAAGCTCCTCCTCCTCCCCTTCCTTCAGGGCCGATGTCTCTATCTCCTCTATCTCAAACCGGAGGAAGTCAGCCTCCCGGATACGGCTTTCAGCATCCAAATCAAACCCCCTCAGCTTTTCTTCAAGGGAACGGTATATACGGTACCTGTCTGCAATTGTCTGTTTTACAGGCTGGGTCGCGGCCTTGACATAGGCGTCCAGAATTTCAAGATGCTTGGATTTGTAAAGCAGGGACTGATGCTCATGCTGCCCGTGTATATCCAGCAGCAGGCCGGTAATCTGGCTCAGTCTGGCCATGGTCACTGTCTCATCGTTGATACGGCTGATGCTCCTGGCAGAAGTCAGCTTTCTGGATATGATTACCAGTCCGTCCTCTGTGGGTTCCACATCCAGCTCCCTGAGAGCCTTCCGCTTTTCCTCCCCTGTGACGGAAAACACTAGCTCAATATAGGCGTAGTCTGCCCCGGGACGTATACTGCCTTTCGGTGCCTTGCCGCCCAGGGCCATGGTTACGGAACCGATGATAATGGATTTGCCGGCTCCGGTTTCACCGGTGAGGATATTGAGACCCTCACCGAATTCCACATCCGCTTTCTCAATAAGGGCCAGGTTCTTTACATGCAGTTCCAGTAACATATTACACCCCTTTTCCGTTAGTCTTCCACCATTTTCTTGATTTTCTCCATGACAATGATGGTATCGTCCACACTGCGTATGGCACACATGATGGTATCATCACCTGCAATACAGCCCACGATTTCGTGGAACTGGATGGCGTCCAGGGCAGCAGCCACAGCCATGGCCATGCCGGATACGGTCTTGATTACCAGGATATTCTGAGCCATGTCCATGGACATGTATCCGTCCTTAAGGATGCGGATATATTTGATGGCAGATGTCCCCCTGGGGCTCTCCAATACCATGTAGCGCTGTCTGCCGCTCTCCGACTGCATCTTGGTCAGCTTCAGTTCACGGATATCCCTGGAAACAGTTGCCTGGGTCACATTGAAACCAGCTTCATTCAGCCTTTCAGCCAGCTCCTCCTGTGTCTCTATCTCATATTTTCCAATTAATTCGACAATTTTGCTGTGGCGCTCTACCTTCATGTGAGACGCTTCCCTCCTTGTTGATTTATAATGTTCTGCGGACCCTGCTGTCTATATTCCTCCAAGATGGTTGCTGAGGTTCTGCATAAATGATATCTGCTTTACCTTTATCATCACTGTCTGCAGCTCGGAACACCGTATGTCTATACAGTCCCCTGCCTTTAATTCCATGGACGTATCCCCGTCAAAGGATACGACCTGACCGCTGTTAAGGACCTTGATCCTAACCCTGTCCTCCGGTGCCAGCACGATACTCCTGGCATTGAGGGAGTGGGAGCAGATAGGTGTCAGCACCATCATCCTGGCCCCCGGCGCTATGACCGGCCCTCCCGCCGAAAGATTATAGGCTGTGGAGCCTGTAGGCGTGGCTACCAGGACACCGTCTGCCGCGTATTCATTGAGATACTCGTCATTGACATAGACGCTGTATCGAAGCACCTTCAGGGGATCCTTTCTGGTAATGGCAATTTCATTGAGGGCGATATCCTTTAAAAGAGTCTCTTCCCTCCGCCATGCTGTCCCGTGTATCATCATCCGCCGTTCCAACTGGTAACGCTCATTTAACAGGGACTCCAGGACCGGCGCAATGTCTTCCTGGCGGCTCACCTGGTTGAGATATCCCAGATGGCCCCTGTTCACCCCCAGCATGGGAATGTTGCGGCCCGCCAGGTCCCTGGCAGCCTGTATGAGGGTACCGTCCCCTCCGATTGTTATGACGCACTCCGTATCCTCCGGCACCTGGGCCCCGTCAATGTGGGCTGCCCCCCTGGTTCTCTCAGGTGTATGGTGCAGGAGGCATTCTGCTCCCTTTGCCTCCAGGTAAGCCTTGATGAACACCTGGGCCTCCTGTACATATTCTTTGTCAAGATTGGCAATAATATAAAAATGTTTCATGGTTATGGGGCTCCTGACGTTTTTATACGTTATTTATCCATTTGTGCAAACCGCCGGCCGTTTAATCCAGACATCCGTGGGCCTGTTCCACAATGGCACGGGCTGACAATTCATATTCTGTTTGATTTCGTTTCGCCTGATGGTTTTCTGTCTGCTTCATTTCCGCATGCTCTGTTTTTGACTGATTCATTTCTTCCTGATCGGTTGTTTTCTCTCCGGTTATTTTCTGTACATTATCCTCCTGCCCCCCATTTTCCTGCAAAATATTCTGGAGGTACAGAAGATATTCGATATTTCCCTCAGGCCCCTTGATGGGAGAGAATTCCAGCCCCAGTATACCAAAACCAATGCTCCGGGCATAATCCATAACCATCTCTATGACCTCAAGATGAACGCTCTTTTCCCTGACAACGCCCTTCTTTCCCACCTTTTCCCGTCCGGCCTCAAACTGGGGCTTTATCAGGCACACCACCTGGCCTTCATCAGTCAGAAGCTGTTTTACCGGTCCCAGCACTTTTGTCAGGGATATAAAGGACACATCAATGCTGGCAAATTCAATGCGGTCCCCTATATCCTCCGGGGTCACGTACCGGATGTTTGTTTTCTCCATACAGATGACCCTGTCGTCATTGCGCAGCTTCCAGGCAAGCTGTCCATGTCCCACGTCCACGGCATACACCTTCACCGCCCCGTTCTGGAGCATACAGTCCGTAAATCCGCCGGTGGAAGCCCCTACGTCCATACATACCTTGCCTGCCAGCTGAACGCCGAAGCGGCTCATGGCCTTTTCCAGCTTAAGCCCTCCCCGGCTGACATATTTAAGGGTGTTTCCCCTGACCTCAATCTGTACTGTCTCCTCAAAGGACGTGCCCGCCTTATCTTCCTTCTGTCCATTGACATAGACTATCCCTGACATAATCAGGGCCTTGGCCTTTTCCCTGGACTCCGCCAGGTTTCTCTGGACCATAAGCACGTCCAACCGCTCTTTCTTCATTACCGTTCTCCTTATACCGAAGCGGCATTTCCCCTCTGCCTTCCGGCTTAAGGTGCAATGCCGCCTGTATTATCTGCTATCTGTCAATCCTTTTTGCCGATATAACCGCCGGCCTTCATGGTCCGGATAATGGAATCGCTGTCGATTCCCAGTCCTTCCCTTAATATGGACACATTGCCATGCTCCACATATGCGTCAGGAATGGCAATATTAAGTACCTTTACTTCCGGATAGTTCTCATGTATGAATGCAGTGACCACCAGGCCGTAACCGCCCTGGAGCACATTTTCCTCCATGGTAACAATCAGGCGGTGATTTTTCGCCAGACGTGATACCATTTTCCTGTCAAAGGGCTTCACAAACCTGCCGTTGGCAAGGCTGCATCTGTATCCCTCCGCCTTCAGCTTCTGCCGCACATGTTCGCCTGTGCTGACCATGCTGCCCACAGCGAGAAGGGCAATATCCTCTTCCTCGTAAAGTATTTCACCCACACCGTATGATATGGGCTGTCTGAATTCCTTCAGTCCCCGGTACGCCTCGCCTCTGGGATAACGGACAGCCAGAGGGCTGTTATAATCCATGGCAAAGTCCAGCATGGCCCGCAGCTCCCACAGATTCTTGGGGGCCATAACGCTCATGTTGGGAATGGAGGTCAGGAAAGAATAGTCAAAGATTCCCTGATGGGTCTCCCCGTCGCTACCCACAAGCCCTGCCCGGTCCACTGCAAATAGCACCGGCAGGTTCTGGATACAGACATCGTGCAGGACCTGGTCATAGGCCCTCTGCAGGAAAGAGGAATAGACCGCCACCACGGGCCTGAGCCCGGCCGCAGCCATGCCTGCAGCAGACGTGACCGCATGAGCCTCCGCGATTCCCACATCAAAAAAACGGTCCGGAAACTTCTTTCCAAATGCAGCCAGCCCCGTACCGTCAGGCATGGCGGCCGTCACTGCCACCAATTCCGGATGCTCCTGCCCCAGCTGGCAGAGCTTTCTGGAGAACACATCCGTATAGGATGGATTCTTCTGGGATGACAGGGATTGTCCCGTTTTTATATCAAAGGGACCCACTCCGTGAAAATAGGATGGATTCTTTTCCGCCGGACGGTATCCCTTACCCTTTTTCGTCATCACATGGACCAGAACTGCGTGATCCAGCTTCTGGGCCTCCCTCAGCACCTTGCAGAGGGCCTGGATATTATGGCCGTCCACCGGGCCCAGATAGGTAATGCCCATATTTTCAAACAACATACCGGGTATAAACAGCTGTTTTATGCTGTTCTTGGTGCGTTTGATTTTATCTATCATGGCAGTGCCCACCACCGGAATCCGGTCCAGGGCATCTGCCACGCTCTTTTTCAGGTCGTTGTAGCCGCTGCCTGTGCGCAGGCCGTTTAAGTAGCGGGACATGCCCCCTACATTTTCTGAAATGGACATCTTATTGTCATTCAGCACAATGATGAAATTCTTCTTCATCCTGGCGGCATTATTCAGGGCTTCATACGCCATGCCGCCGGTAAGGGCCCCGTCTCCAATGACGGATACCACACGGTAGTCCTCACCTCTGATATCGCGCCCCAGGGCGATTCCCAGCCCCGCAGATATGGAGGTGGAGCTGTGGCCCGTGTCAAAGGAATCATAGGGACTCTCCTTGCGCTTCGGGAATCCGCTCAGGCCTCCGTACTGACGCAGCTCGTCAAATTCCGCCATGCGCCCGCTCAATATCTTATGGGTATAGGACTGGTGCCCCACATCCCATATAACCTTGTCCTCCGGAAGATTTAAGGTCTTAAAAAGGGCGATGGTCAGTTCCACCACGCCCAGATTGGAGGCCAGATGGCCTCCGGTATGGCTGATTTTCTCAATCAGGAAGGTCCGTATCTCCTGGGCCAGTATCTTTAAATCCTCGGGCGGAAGGGCTTTCAGTTCCTCCGGCCCATTAATTTGTTCCAGTATCATAATAACGGTATCTCCAGTCTTACTTCTGACGGCCCACCAATGCGCGGATTAACTGCTCCAGGAAATCATTGTTCCCCGGAAGCTTGTTCAGCTCTTCAATGGCTTCTGTAGAAATCTGTTCCACATCCTTCTTTGCCTTGTCCAGGCCTTCCAGGGTTACATAGGTCGTCTTTTTATTCTTTTCATCGCTTCCTGAAGGTTTGCCGGTCACATCCTGACTTCCCGTCACATCCAGGATATCGTCCTGAATCTGGAATGCCATTCCGATTTTGGCTGCAAGGGATTCCACAATCTTGCAGTCCTCCTCAGCAGCGCCGCCCAGGACAGCGCCTATCAGCATGGAAGCCTCAATCAGCGCTCCCGTCTTCAGACGGTAGATAAATTCCAGCTTGTCTCCCGGTATCGGGCCTCCGGCCAGCTCCACATCCACGGTCTGGCCTCCTATCATGCCGTACACGCCGGTCTTACGGGCAAGAATCCCTATAGCCCGCCCAATCCTGGATAATTCGTCCGGATCAATGCTTGTCTCAAAGGCATTGGCAGCTGTCTCAAAGGCATACATCATAAGGGCGTCCCCGGTAAGCACACCGATGTCCTCGCCGTACTCAGCCCATGTGCTGGCCTTGCCCCTGCGCATCATATCATCATCCATACAGGGAAGATCATCATGCACCAGAGAGGAGGTGTGTATCATCTCCACAGCCGCCATAAAGGGAATCACAGCTTCCAGAAGGGTGCCTGTAAAAAGCCGGCACATCTCCTGCATGAGCATGGGGCGAAGGCGCTTTCCTCCAGCCTTCATGCTGTAATTCATTGCCTCGAAGATAGTCTTCTGATGGCCTGTTTCCTCCGGAAGATAAGTTCCAATTAACTGTTCAATCTCTGCTGTACGCGCATCAAGTTCCTGTTTAAATGTTTCCTTATCACTCATTTTCATCACCCTCACTCAATATCTGAATCTGTTTTTCTACATTGTCTATCTGACCGCTCAGGTACTTCACCAGCTTCATCCCCGCTTCATAGCAGGTGAATGATTCCTCCAGCGTACTGTCCCCGGCTTCCAGTTTTTTTATGATTTCCTCCAGCTGGGCAAAATTTTCCTCAATGCTGGCTTTATTCTCTTCCTTTTCCTGTGTGTCCGTCTTCTTACGCGGCATCCTCTATCCCTCACTTCCCGGCAGTTTCATGGATTCCGTCTCCACGACCCGGGCGTCCACACGCCCGTCCTTAACGCTGACGCGTATTATATCTCCAGGCTCTGCCTGTGTAATGGAGGTGAACGCCCTGCCTCTGGCGTCTGTCACAAATCCGAATCCGCCGCCCAGCTTCTTAAGGGGCGACAATCCGTCCAGTCTCCCTGATAACAGGGCCAGCCTGTGCTTTCCCTCTGTAAGTCCTAAGGCCATACGCGCCTCAAGGCGCCGTCTCCTGTCCTCCAGCTTACGCCGGGACAATCCCAGATTTTCTTCCATCATCCGTTCCAGGCGGCTCTCCATGTCTGCCAGGCGCTGCCTCCTGTCGTTGAGCTGCTTTTCCGGGCTTAGAAGCTTTAAGCGCATACCGCACTGGTCCAGCCGGAAATGCAGCTTTTCCAGCCTGCGCTCCATGGAGCGCTCCAGCACCTGCCTGTACAGATTCACCTGCTCCACAAACTGACCATAATCAAACACAGCCAGTTCCGCTGCCGCTGACGGAGTGGGCGCCCTTAAATCCGCCACATAATCCGCTATGGTCACATCCGTCTCATGCCCCACGGCTGAGATAACCGGGGTGGTGCAGTTAAAGATGGCCCTGGCCACCATTTCCTCGTTAAAAGCCCAGAGGTCTTCGATGGAACCTCCGCCTCTTCCCACAATCAGGACATCTAACCCCATACGGTCCAGAGTCTCTATGCCCTTTGCGATGCTGTACTTTGCCTGCTCTCCCTGGACCAGGGCCGGGTATAATATGAGCTGGACATAGGGATTCCTTCTGGCGGATATATTCATGATGTCACGGATAGCCGCTCCTGTGCCGGCCGTGACGATTCCCACCTTCCTGGCATATTTGGGTATGGGCTGCTTGTAACAGCTGTCAAACATTCCCATTTCCTCCAGCTCATTCCGCAGCTTTTCAAACTGGCGGAACAGGTCTCCCTTTCCTTCCCTGGTAATCTCCTTTGCATAGAGCTGGTATCTTCCGTCCCTCTCGTACACATCCACGGTGCCTGACACCGTAACCTCCTGGCCTTCCCTGAGCTCAAAATCCAGCCCTTTCCTCTGTCCTGCAAACATGACAGCAGCGATCTGCGCGCCGCCGTCCTTCAATGTAAAATAGATATGGCCTGATGTGTGGTACTTACAGTTGCTCACTTCCCCCCGAATGGAAATCCGGTTCAGGGCAAAGTCCTGTGTAAACATGTTCCTGATATATGCAGTTACCTGAGATACGGTGTAAACACTTGCCATACGTCCTGCCTACGCTTCGCTTTCCTTATTCTCCGGAATTTCCTGCGGCTCCTGAGAAGCCTGAATCTCCTGCGGTTCCTGGGGAACTGGAGTTTCCTGGGGCTCCTGAGAAGCCCGAATCTCCTGGGAAGCCTGAATCTCCTGGGAAGCCTGCGTTTCCCGGGGCTCCTGAGTCTCCCCGCAAACCCTGTTCTCTTCCGGCGCTTTGGCCTCTGCGGCAGCCCTGGCTCCCTTGACTACAAACTTGGCCAGTATTCCGTTTACAAAGGACGGAGAATCATTTCCGCCGAACTTTTTCGCCAGCTCCACTGCCTCATTGATGGATACCTTTTCAGGAATGGCGTCGTCGTGGAGCATCTCATACAGGGCCAGGCGCAGGATGGTCAGCTCCACCTTTCCCATGCGCTTGGTCTTCCACCCGGCGGCTGCCTGGTTCAGCTTCTCATCTATCTCAGGAATCTTCTCCATTATGTTTGCTGTTCTTGCCTGAAGATATTCACTGTCTGCCTCTTTTAATTCTACTTTATGCAATACCTGAAGAATACCCGACTCATCTACATCGTCTTCTTCCGGGGACTGGAAATACTGGCCCAGCTGGGCTATGGCCTCTTCCTGCGTCGGGTAGAAGTCAGCCGAGAACAGCATCTTAAAGCAATGCTCCCGCAATTCTCTTCTGGTCATTTTCTCTGCTTGTACTAAAAAGCGGTGGCTTTCCGTACATTTTCCTTTCTTCGTGATGTCCGCTTCTTCCCTTTCCTGGGCATGTCCTAAATAGCCCGGAGATGAAGCCGCTTTAGATATTATAGCAAACCCAGTGCATAAAAACAATAAAAAATGTATAAAACACTCCCCAGGCAACGCTCCGGGGAGTGTTTACAGATATTATATTAAACCGTGGTTTTATCTGCCTTCATCCATATTGACTCCGGCAATCTTTACATTCACATCCAGCACCGTCAGGCCTGTCATATTCTCAATGGCCGTGCTTACCTTTTCCTGAACCTGCTCACTTACGGACGGGATGCTGTATCCGTAGCGGATATTGAGGGACAGGTCTACCGACACATGCTCCTCCGTCACATCCACCTTGACGCCCTTGCTCAGATTCTTCATGCCCAGCTTGCCTACCAGTTCATTGGTAATGTTGCCGGCCATGGAATCCACTCCCTCCACCTCTGTGGCAGCCAGACCGGCAATAATAGCCACTACCTCATCCGCAATCTGTACCTCGCCTATTTTCTCTTTCTCGTATAATTTATGGGTACTGCGATTTTCCTCAGACATCACAACTTACCTCCTGTCAAGACTTAATTATTAGTATTATAACAAATCCGCAAGGATATGTATAGGATTAATTTGTGCGCCCTCTCCTGTCCTTTCTCCGGCCCTTTCTCCCGTCATTCTTCCCCTCTTTTTCTCAGCCGCAGCCTTTCAGACAGCGCATTTCCCCGTAAAAAGGCGGTCAGGAAGCATTTGATGACCGCGACAGTTCCTTCTGAAACGCGTTCAGGTCCTGTCCTTTCAGGGCCCGCTCCAGAAGCTCCGGCATTTTTTGGGGATTACAGGCAAAACAGGGCACATCCATGGACGCAATCCTGCCCGCTATCTGCTCGTCATAATAGGGCTTTCCGCCGTCCGCAATGGCCAGGAGGCAGACCACTGTCACACCGGATTCCTTCATCTCCCGGATGCGCCTTAGAAGTCCCGCCCGGTTGCCGCCTTCCATCAGGTCGCTTACGAGAAAGAACAGGGTTTTTCCCGGATTCTCCATAAACTGCTGGCAGTAGGCCACGGATTTCTCAATGTCCGTACCGCCGCCCAGCTGGAATCCAAACAGCAGATCCACGGGGTCTTCGCATTGTTCGGTCAGGTCCGTGATCTTTGTGTCAAAGGCCACGATTCTGGTTTTAACCGACGCAATGCTGGCCAGAATACAGCTGATAACCGAGGAATAGATGACCGATTCCCCCATGGAACCGCTCTGATCCACGTCCAGGATAACCGTATATTTATTGGCGGCGTTGGACGTGGTCCTGTCATAAAAATAAAAATGCTCCGGCACCAGCCTCTTTAAGTCAGGGTTGTAATTCTTAAGATTCCTGCGTATGGTGTCCTTATAATCCAGGGCCGCCGCTGACGGAATGGGGGAATGTCTCCTTCTGTCCACGGCAGCGGTCACTGCCCGGCGGATATCATCGGCCAGCAGCCTGTTAATTTCCTCCACAATTCTGGATATAAACGCCCGCACCTGGTCCTTGGACCGCCCCGGTATTTGGTCCTTTAAGGCCAGTATCATGGAAGCCAGGTTCATATCCGGCTCCAGGTTCTCCAAAAGCTCCGGCTCAAACAACAGCTGTTTCAGGCCGCAGCGCTCCATTGCATCGGACTGGATGATAGTCACCAGCTCCTTGTCAAACAGGGTTCTGACATCCCCCAGCCATTTGGAAAGGACAGGGGCAGAAGGGCCGTTTCCTGCGCCTCTGCCTCCCGGTACCTTTTTGCCGGCTCCGTCTCCGAATCCGCCGGAGTCCGTCTGATTATAGATGGATGCCAGGGCCTGGTCCATTAAAAGCTGTTCATCTGTCAGCTCCACACCGCCCATTTTTCCAAACTGGGGACTGCTTTCCTCCCCAAGTATCAGGCGCCATCGTTTCATTCTGGTTTCAAGCTCCATATATTCCACCCATCCTATATATCGTCAAAGTCAAAACCGTCCAGGCTGTCAAGCAGCTCCATTTCCTCTCCCTTTAACGGCCCGTTCAGTATCTCTCCTGCCTGGGCCGTATTCACCTGCCATATTTCGCCCAGATTCTCAGCCACATCCAGCTTTTCCCTGGAACTGAAATCAGCAAACGCCCTGCGTAAGAATACCAGGGCCCGCTTAAATTCCTGATCATCCAGAGTATCCATATAGGCGCTCAGCTCCCGCCATAAATCCAGCCTGGCAATAAGCGCATACCGGTTCTTCTTAGACAATCCTGCAAACCATCCTGCCCCCAGTTCCGCCGGAATCCCCCTGGAAAGACGGCGGCGGACCTGACGGCTTAATTCCTCTTCCTCCATCCGGCCCCGCTCCAGCAGGATGGCGGCAGCGAAACCGGATATGCCCGTGTTCAGGTCATCCCTGGAAGCTGTCTCCGCAAGCAGGCGGATAAAACGCTCCTCATCCAGAAAGTCATGGTGGAGACACAGGCTGTTGAGCTGATCCATGGCCTCCATAACGCCCTTTTCCGCCTGACTGCCACAGGTACAGGAATTAAGAAACACCAGACAGGCCCTAAGAAACATCTGATTCAGTACAGGCAGCAGGGGTGTGCTGTCCAGATGACGTATGTTGCCGAACCGCACCACAGCGGAAATGCTCTGCGCTGTACCGGCCAGCTCCATGAAGCCTGCCGCCTCCACCGAGAGCCCCTGCAGAATATCCGTTGCGTAAGCAACCATCTCCGGTATACCGCAGCAGCATGCGGCCTCAATGATATCCGCTGCCTCCCCAATCTGCTCCGCCTTCACGGCCTGCTCCTTCATGGCAAAGGATGCCGCGCCGGCCACAGTATCTCCCTTCAGGGCAGACTCCACCAATTCAATTTCCACTTCCGGGGTCCACCGGATATCCCAGCTCTCCGCCCAGGTGGCAGCTTCCTGCTGCTCCTTTCTCAGAACTGCGAAATGTACTCCCAGCACACGCAGGCGGTGCAGGAAAAATGACTGGCGCAGCTCCCGGTAAGCGGCTGCCTCCGATTTCACATTCAGTTTTTCCCGCAGGTCCAGGTTCAGGGTAAAGGCAGTCTCTGTCTTATACTTTTCCAGTTTCAGTTCCCTTAGCTGCCTGTAAAAATCGTCCTGCAGGCAGGTACGGCTGACTCCCTGGGGAAGCTCCCCCACAGCCGTTCCTATCTCCGTGTCCGCTATGGCTAATGCCAGTTCCGGCAGACTGCCGTGCCCCATGGCCGTCACTGCGGCGTCCCTCAAATCGCGCAGGGAGGGCACGCTGTATCCCTTAAGGCAGGCCAGGGACCTGGCCAGTTCCACTGCCTCAATGACCCCGGCAGAGGATACCGGAAAACCATGCTGCCTCTGATAGCCGGATATGGCTGTAAGGTAGCGGTAGGTTCCCATGTCCCTGTCGCCCTCCAGCAGTGCCTGCCACAGCATCCCGTAGTAGGCAGGCGCCTGATTGCCCGCCCCATAGCCGGAGCGTGTGGACAAACGGTAATAGGAATAAGGCATCAGCGTCACATTGCAGGGCACAGAAGGCAGCAATCCCAACTGCGCATCTGTCATGGCAGGCTCCTCTCCGGCCAGTCCCGCCACATGATAAGCACCTGTCACTGCCACGATTCGTTCTGCCTGAAATCCCTCCTTCAGTGCGTCCTCCAGCTTTCTTCTCATATATGCTTCCCGCACAAGTATCTCCGGCCAGTCGCTGTCACCGCCTGCTGTCAGCTCCCGCAGCTGCCGCCCAAAGGCGTCCGCGCCGTCCCGGTACGCCTCATGATTTTCTGAGTGCTCCATGACACGTTCCCAGAAGGTCTCATGGCCGTCCTCCCCGTTAAACCGGTCCAAAAGCCTGTACACATGCTCAGACGCAGAGCCGGACGTATGTTCCGGGGACGCCTGACCCTCCCCGGCCCGCCGGATTCCCAAAAACACATCCGAGGGCAGGTCCATAAACCGGCACTGCGCCCCATGTTCTTTGGCCCAGACAATGGCCTGGTATTCCGGAGAGTACTCTGCAAAGGGGTACAAAACCGTGCGTATCGGAGAGTCCTTAGTAAACGCCATGACTGCAAACGGCGGCTTGGTCTCCTCCCTCACCATGTCATCCATCAGCCCGTTAAAATCAGAGGGGCCTTCCACCAGAATCAGATCCGGCTGTTTTTCATCCAGAAAGCTTCTCAGATGATAGGCGCCGGCCGGCGACAGATGACGGATACCAAAACAATTCGGATGTCCCATCTATTGGTTCAACTCCTTACACTCTTTATAAAGTCCAAGCCACCGGCTGCCGCGTTTCTTCATAACATTTTCCAGGTATTCCTTCCACGCCAGTCCGTCCTTATCCTCATCCTTGACTACAGCGCCCTGAAGGGCGGACGCCAGGTCATAATCTGTTATTTCCCCATTTCCGAAGCTGCCTGCCAGAGCCATGCTGCCCGCTAAAAGCGAAATGGCCTCGGCAGTGGACAACACGCCTGAGGACGGCTTTACCTTCTGCCTGCCGTCCAGGGTCATGCCTCCCCGCAGTTCCCTGAAAATGGTGCATACCTTTTCCACCACCTCATCATGGGGAATCCCGGCCCTGAGCTCCAGGCTACCTGCCAGCTGCTCCACCCTTGACTTCACAATCTCCATCTCCGTGGACATATCGGACGGCGGCGGGAGGATAACGATGTTAAATCTCCGCTTCAGGGCTGCGGACATCTCGTTGACTCCCTTGTCCCTTGTGTTGGCTGTGGCAATGACGGAAAATCCTTTCTGGGCAGGCAGTTCCAGCGCCAGCTCCGGTATGGAGATGCGCTTTTCCGACAAAATGGAAATCAATGCGTCCTGTACCTCACTGGCGCACCTGGATATCTCCTCAAAACGGGCAATGCTGCCTGTCTCCATGGCGCGGTATACAGGGCTTTTTATCATGGCCTCCCTGGACGGCCCCTGGGCTATGAGCATGGCGTAATTCCATGAATAACGTATGTGCTCCTCCGTGGTGCCTGCGGTTCCCTGTATCACCTTGGTGGAATCCCCGTTGATGGCTGCGGTCAGGTGCTCGGACAGCCAGGACTTTGCGGTTCCCGGCTCCCCGATCAGGAGCAGGGCCCTGTCCGTTACCAGGGTGGCAATGGCGATTTCCACCAGCCTGCGGTTTCCGATGTATTTGGGTGTGATTTCCTTTCCGCCAACAGTTCCTCCCGTGATATAGGTGAGGACGGAACGTGGACTCATTCTCCAGCCCGTGGGAACCGGGTCCTGTTCCGCTGCAATCAGTGCGTCAATTTCCTCCTGGTAGAGCTGTTCCGCAGGCAGTCGCTGCACGCTCTCTTCTTTTCCTGCTATTTTTCCCATGATATCCTCCAAGTCTCACTTTATTTTCCCGCAGATATGGTCCGTCAGCCCTGTCCCGGCAGACCGGCAGCCTCGTTGATGGCCTTTCTGCAATAATCATTGGCATCCCAGCTTCTTCTCTCGGAGCTTCCTTTCGGGAAGCCGCACAAGATACGGTCGATCTCCCGAAGCTCCGTCTGACGCTCCTCTTCTGTCATGGGAAGCTGATTCATCTGATGCTGTACGGACCACAGTGATATGCCGGCATTGGGATTCTTTTTCACATATGTGCTTATAAGTCCCTTGAAATCCTTCCAGCCGCTCTGTGCCAGAATGCCGTACAGCTCCCGGTTATCCGTCACGGTCAGAGCCCTCTTATAAAAATAGGATCCCTTCTCAGCCCTTTTCGCTGCCGGCAGCATGGAGAACAGGATTTTGTCCCGGTCAGTTTCCCGTTGTCTGCCTGCTGCGTCCAGTCCCGCGGCTGTGTCATTTCCAAATATCCTGGCATCCATCAGCATATCCATCCATCGGGAATCCGGCTTCTCATAAAGCCTGCGCCCGATGCGGTGGGCTGTCCCGGACTTTTCGTCCACACGGCAGAGGATTTCACACTCCCCGTCTTCCCGGATACAGTGAATCCGGCCCAGCACAGCCAGCACGGCCGTTCTGGTCTTGCGTTTATCTTCTTTTCCCAGCAGGGAATCCCTGGGAATCTTTCTGCAATAGGATTCATAGACAAAGGCAGCGGGTTTTGTCAGAAAATCAGCTGCCAGGGCTGGTCCCAGCCAGCTCCTCTCCTGCTCACCGGCCAGCTCCCCTGCCAGGGAAATCAGCCGTTCATCCTGGCTGTAAATAATGGAATCTATCAGCATGGCGGGAAATTTCAGCCAGAACTCCGGGCCCGCCGGGTTCATACGGGCTGCCCTGCGGTATACTTCCTGCATGGCCCCGGAGCCTTTGCCCGGAAGGGCCGTAAGCAGCTGGCTCATAAGTCCGTCAAACTCTTTTTTGCTCATGGTTTCCTTTTGGTTCAGGGTTTCTTCTATTATCCCGGCCAGCCGGTCTGAAACCAGGTCGGATTTGGAAAAACGGAGATACCCCACGATCTCCCGCCCCTTCTTTTTAAACTGCTCCTCCCAGTATGCATCTGTCTCTTCCTGCTCCATCATGCCCAGCACCTGCTCTGTCATCTCCAGGCATAGTCCCTTTTCTGTCCGTGCCAAATCTAACAGCACGCCTGTGTTTTCCGTATTAAACCGGAGGGCATGGATAGCCTCTGCCCTCAGTTCCTTCTTCGCCCGTTTAAGAAGGCCCAGATAAAATTCATTTTCCGCCCCGCCGCATATGGACTCTATGACCCTGAGCCTGTGTATCCGCCCGTTATCCGTGGTCTCCCAGAATCCCCGCTTCACAAGCGGAACAATCTGTCCATCCTTCCCAGACAGAAACTTCTCTGCCGCATCTGCTATCTCCGCATACCGGTCCGAAAGAGCCGTTATGACAGCCGCCTGCAGACGGTAATCCTCAAAAACAAGGGGATGCTCCTCCATGGCCTCGGTGATGGGCACCAGCCGTCCTCCTCCGGACTCCGTCAGCGCCTGCTCCAGGGGATGAACCTGGCTGTAGGGCAGGCACGGCGCATAACTGCGTGATATCAGCTCCAGCGGCCGGGGCCCTGCCTCAGCCCCCGCCTCTGGTTCAGGCCGGGTCAGTGCATCCCCGCTGTCCTGTCCTATATGATAACCGGTCTCATATCCGGCCTGGGTACACAAAAGGGCCTCTGACAGGGCCAGGGCATCTAACAGACAGCCCGGACGGTCCTCACAGTCCGGTGCCATAACGTTCTCTGCCATTGTATACAATTTTTTTATCACCGGCACGGCCTGGGCCAGGGGCCGGATCTGCTCCACTGCCCTCCTGAGCCGGAAATCATCTCCAATCAGGTTCACCCCGGCCACTGCCGCTGCTCCAAGGCGCTCATGGAGTTCATATAATCCCTGCAATTCCATGGTAATTCCTCCCTTTCCTGGTTCTGTCCGTCAATAGAGCAGGCGGACCACTTCTTTTGCCGTGATGATTGAATAGGGGTGCAGACATATCCTATGTCTGCTCCTGTCATACCAGAGAACTCCGAACATCACCTGATTTCCTGCCATCTGCCTGTCAGGCAGGATGTCCAGGCGGCAGACAGACGGCCTGTCCCCCGGCCTGTCCTTCAGTTCTATGGTGCTGTTGCCGCAGTACATTATGTATTCCCGCTGCTCCCCCTTGACGCCTTCTGTGCCGACTGTCCCCAGCCCGTCATAGGATACCAGACAGCCGAACCGCCCGTCCGACAATGTGTTTTTAAGCTCATTCTTTGCCGCCTTTACCAGTTCGGGAAGGGATGAAGAGGCCTTATCACGGGCTTCTGCCAGCAGTTCTCCGGTCACCGGCAGGAATTCCTGTCCCTCCCAGCGTATCCTCCGTCCGTTCTCTCCCGGATAATACACCAGCATGGGCACCCTGAGCGCTTCCGTCACGGAATCCTCTTCCTTCACATACTTGAGGGCCTTCACAGGGCGGTAATTATAGGTAATATCAATCTCACCGCTGTCCAAATCCAGCCACCAGCCCTTGTCCACCAGTTCCCTTCTGGCCCCGTCATAGCTGACATGAAAGGACAGCTGGAGCAGGCGTACGTTTTCCTTTTTAAGCCCCAGCTCTATCAGCCTATCCAGGTTCCAGATTCCGCCCAGCTCCTCATACAGGACGCTTGCGTCATCCTCCACCTGGCCCTGCTCCAGCTTTTCCGTCAGATAAGCCCTTGACTTTTTTATCAGGGCCCGGAGAAATACCAGGATTCTTACGGCCTCTTTGTAATCCCCTTTTCCATCCTCCTTAAGCCGCGAAACCTCCAGCACAAGGGACTGCACCAGTCTTTGGGGACCCGGAAGGTAGTAATCCCCCAGCTGCTTTGCCAGGTCCTGGTATACCTTCACCGATGTTCCGTTCAGGGTTCCCAGTCCTGCCTCCACCAGCTCCCTCACCACCTTCTCCGCCAGGTCCAGTCCCTCCAGCTGTTTCTTAAGCTTCTTTGTCCTGGCTGCCTGATTCGTCTTTTTAGGGGCCCTGGGCCTGTCACCCTGACTCTCCTTTTTTCCTGCCCTGACATCCTTCTTCGCCCTTTTATCCAATATATCCTGGGGAATGTCACAGATATCCCAATGGCGGCCCTGTGACAGCTCCATCATGAGAGCCAGACCATGTTTGCACGGAAACTGCCTGCTGGGGCAGCTGCAGCGGCACACCGGGGCGTCATTGTCCGCAAAATCCAGGGTCACCCTGTAGGCCGAACTGCCGCTTCCCTTGCAGGAGCCCATGTAAAAGGTGTCGTCCTCTGACCGGGCATGTTCTGTGAAACCTCCGCTTTTGACAATTTTTCTTGCATTATTGACCGCATTGGCATTGGGAGCCATGGCGGCAATCTGCTGTTCCGGGATTTCCCTCATAATATCCTCCATCCTGTACACGAACTGCGGTACAACTATGTGATTGGTTATTTATTCCATTATACGGAAATTTGGAGGGGGTTGCAATGGAAAGTGGGGCAAAGCGTAAAAAGGCTGCCGCCTTTCCGGTCTTTCAACCGTTAAAGCGGCAGCCCGGCCTTCTGTGTTCCTTCTGCCTATTCTGCCATATTGAGCAGTGTAATGATAATCTGGTCTGCTCCCACCTCTGCCTTGCGTTTCACAATGTCCTCAATCTGGGCCCGCTGGGGATCCGTTATGGAAGGAGCGTTGATTACCACATCCACCTTATCCTTGGTGATGCTGACAACCGGATCTGAGAAGCCTTTTGCCATCAGGAGGGTTTCTGCGGCATTTTCCTTCTCGGAAACCTCGGTCAGGTCAATCATGTCCTGGATGGCCTGCTGTTTGGCTGCTTCGTCAATGCTGTCACTGTTAATCAGGCTCATCAGTGTCTCTTTGTTCTTGGCGCGCACCTGCTCCCTGCTGAGCTGCACGTTTGCTATGTAATCAGCCACGTTCATGCCGCTGGTCAGTACGGCTTCCCCGGGATTCTCCAGGCCGGCCTGGGCGGAGCTGTCCGTATCAGCCGCTGCCATCTGCCCCGGATCAGCTGCCTGGGTAGCCTCCTCAACTCCTGTGCCGTCTCCGGCCTGGGCCAGCTGTCCCTGGTCAGCCCCGGTATCGGCTGCCGCCTGGGCGCCGTCTGCGTCGCTTACCGCATCCAGGTCAGAAGGGTCCTGGTCCAGGCTGGGAATCTCCTGTAGTCCGGCCTGGCCGTTTAAGGAGGCTGCCTGGTTCTCCGCCAGGATATCTTCATCCGAAATGTCCATGGCGCCTGCCTCATACACCCGGTTGCCGCTTGCCAAATCCTTCTTCCCCGCGTAGTTCAGATATCCGGCTGCCGCAATCATGACAGCCAGTGTCGTGATGATGATTTGGTTCCTGCGGAAGAGACGTTTCATGTTCATGTCCTTCATGTGCTCTTTTACCTGTTTCATATTCTTGATTTTCATATCCTGCACTCCTTTATTTATTCCACCCTCTTTAATACTTTTATTTTATGTGCCGGCAGGCCAAATAATGCTTCCATAGCCTCAGAAATTTCAGCTTTTACAGTTGGGCTGCCTCCGCCCTCTGCGCTGATGATGATTCCCGATATCTCCGGACTCAGTTCTTTTTCAACAATGGGCGCGTTTGTACTGCTGCCGGAACCGCTTCCTGCCAGTATGGTATTCTCCTGTATCTGGTTGTTTGTCACATCCCTGGTGCCTCCCCCTGAATCCTTTTCCTGGGTGGTACTGGTATTCGTGGAGCGATCCACCCGCAGCACCTTTTCGCTGGAGGATTTAAGCACCACCATGACATCCACCTTCCCCACGCCGTCCACGGACTTTAATATATTCCTGATTCTGTTTTCCATCTGTGCTTCATAGGATCCGTCCTCGGATGTGCGGGCCGCCGCCGGGTAGGAATCTTCCCGGCCGTCTGATGCGCCTGCCCCATTTCCGTCCGGCCCCTGGGCCATCCCGTTTTGGGAGGAGCCCTGGCCAAAGCCGCTGTCCTCTCCGCTGCCGTTTGTATTGTCCTTTGTCCACAGCGGAACCGCCCCTGCGCCCTCTGTGCCGGCCCCCGCGATCTGCCCGCCGGCATTCTTATCCTTCTTGCTTCCTCCGGGCAGGGGAAAGGAGAGAATCATGAGAAGAACTCCTATAAGAAGCAATAACAGCCACTTTTCCTTAGTCATTTTTCCATTGAATCTGGATATCCGATTCTTCCAGCCCATAGTACTGCGCCACCTTTCCTGTTAAATGGTTTATTTTTTTGTCCGCCGCCATGCCTCCTGCCTCCCCCTCCCCCTGTTCCGGTGTGTCCCCGTTATTCTCCACGCCTCCGGTCTCCGGCAGCTCTCCCAGCTCCACATCCTCAACCTTCACACTGTCAATCCTCCCCGCGTCCACATTCACAGGCCTGCTCCCCATATAATCCCAGCTGCCCTGCTCTGTATCCGCCTTCTTCCCGCTGATGACCAGACCGATTCCTTCAATCTGCCCATAACGGCTGCTGTTTCTGTCACCGTCAATCTGTACGCTGGCTCCGGTGCATTCCAGTCCCTCCGCCCTGGCCATGGCCTCCACATCCGCTGCCACTGCCTGCTCATATTCACGGATGACCTGGTCCAGACGCCGTTCTTCCATCCCCCAAAGATCCTGCTTCAAATCATCCGTATCATTCTGAAAAGAAATGGATTTAAACATGGACGATATCTGCTCATCCAGGTGCAGCCCTCCTGTAAATGGGCTCACTACCAGAAGAATCAGGACCATGCCCGAAAAAAAGCGGATATATTTGCCGTATTTGGAATCCGCCAGAAGATTATTTACCACAGAAAGAAAAATCATGTAGTATATGATGTTCTTCACCCATCCATAGACAGCTTCCATAGGCATCTCCTTTTATTTAACACAATAGGTTCCGGGATTTTTCAGTCTGCTTTGCTAGGAGGCAAAATAATTTACATTGGTGGTGGCGCATGTAATGGCTATGGCTACCATAAACAGAAACATGGAGTAAAGCACAATCTGCAGCAGCAGCTTATGTCCTTTGGACACGCCCGACACACAGGACACCACCCGTTTGTCACACACAGGCTGCATCACGGCAGCCACGCACTGGTACATGATCATGAGGACTGTCAGCTTCATCACCGGAACAACGGATATGACAGCCAATACCACCACGGCCGCGGCTCCCATTGTATTCTTAATCAGCACCCCTGATCCCAGAACCATCTGGGCCATGGCCCCGGCTCCCTGGCCCAGCCCCGGAATCATTTCCATAAGCCGTTTCATTCCTGCCTGGCCTGCCGCGTCAGCATAGGGAAGTATCATGGCCTGTATGAGATGAAATCCCACCACCAGCCCGGTCAGGGTCCGCAGGCTCCACACCACGGCCTGCTCCAGCAGTTCAGTCAGCTTTGATAAAAGCGCCTCCTTTGCCACATGGCTTCCCAATACCATGAGCACATAAATCCTGACCATGGATATGAGGACTGTGCTGCACAGCCATTGTACCCCGGTCACTGCGCCCAGCATACACTCATACAGCGCCAGGGCGCTCATGCTGCCCCCGGAAAACGCCACCGCCATATAGTAGGCCGGCATGAGCAGCTTCATGAATTCCAGTATCTGTTCCATCACCTGGGCCGCCACCTGCAGACTGGCGGAAAAGCTGGCTGCCAGACATGTAAACAGCAGGAGATATGTAACGAAAAAACCTGTGTCGGAAATCTGGCCTCCCTTAAATACGGAAGAAACATTGGTAAATACAGCTCCAATCAGACCAATGGCAGCCACCTGAAACAGCATCTGGCTCCCCCTGTCCACCTGCGAGAACAGAGCGTTCTTAAGCCCCATTCCGGTCTGGCCCAGGATGCCCTTTAAGTTTCCTTTCATCAGCTCCTTCATCAGCCCCCAGAAGGAAAGTCCTTCCATTCCCCCGTCCTGCTGTCCCATGACATCATCCAGAAACTGCTGAAGCCCCTCCATTTCATCCTGAAGTCCCATGTCCTGCAAAGCCTGGTCCGCCCCTGTCTCTGCCCCCTGCGCCCCGCTTGCGTCCCATCCCCGGCCTGGGGCCTGTTCCCCGCCAATGCCTGTCCCCTGTCCCCCCGCCGAAGCGCCATAAACAGGTTCGCCTGCCCATCCCAGGACTCCGGCAAACAGCACTGCCAGGCCCCACAGGGCCGCGCTCCTGACTCCCCATTTCTTCCATCTCTTCATCCCAAAAATGTCTCCAATGTCCCAAAAAGCGCCAGCAGAATGGGCATACTGATACCCAGAATGGACAGCTTCCCGAATATTTCAATCTGGTTTCCCAGGGAACCGTACCCTGCGTCCTTGCAGATTCCGGATGCAAATTCAGCCACATAGGTAATGCCCACCATTTTAAGCAGGGTCACCAGATACACGCTGTTTACCTTGATATAGCCCTGAATCCGTTCCAGGGCCTCCAGTATATCCTTCAGCTTTCCGGTACCGTAAAAGAAGATAAAGGCGCCTGCCGCCATGACCATATATGCTGCGTATTCTCCCTTTAATCCCTTTAACTGCACCGCCAGCAGGACCGTGGCAATCCCCGCAGCCGCAATGGTAATAATTGTCATATGGTTTCCTCCCTGAAAAGGCGCGTTTTACAGCGCAAACAGATTCTTCATTGTCTCAAACAGGTCGTATATGTAAGGTATCATCCAGAATAAAACCAGCACCAGCCCAGCCAGACTCGTAAGAAAAGCCTGTTCATCCCGGCCGCTGTGCTTTAATACCTGGCAGATGACAGATACCAGGATTCCTACTGCCGCTATGCGAAATATCAGATTTACACCCATTGCCGTCTCCTCAATCTTCTTAAAATATATTTATAAATGTGTCCTGTGCCGCACAGTCACATCACCATCGTGAAGCATATGCCCCTGACTTGTCTTAAAACATTACAATCACAAGAAACATCCCGCCCATGATTCCCAGGCTTGTGTACAGCCTGCATTTCTCCCTCTGGTTCTGCCTCAGATAATCAATCGTCAAATCCAGCTGTTCCAGATACAGCTTCAGGGTCCGTTCCTGCATGTCCACATCCAGATACCCCAGATGCTCCCCCAGATGGGCCAGCTGTTCCAAATCCTCCTGTTCCAGGGGAATGGGGCCCGAATCCGTATTCAGGTTCATCACCTGGCGTTTCCATATCTCCTGAAGGGATTCTCCCTCCTGCATATAAATTCCCTCTGCCGCGGCCTCAAACAGGCCCCCCAGAGGTCCCGGCTCCCGTTTCCCCACCCGCTCCAGGGCTTCCGCCAGCGGCGCCCGGCTGTATGTAATCTCGCCTTTTAAGAAATATATCATCTGCCTCAGGGTTTCCAGCATCCTCAGCCGCCCTTTCCACTGCATGGCAGACCAGATTCCCAGTCCGCCAGCGGAAAACAGCACCAGAACTGCCCCTGTCCATTTAAATGCCGCCACCTTCCGACTCCTTTCCGCTTCCATCTGCATACAGGACATTTCCCCTGCCGTCCCATATAGACGCCACATGGCCTGCCGTTTCCCGGCAGTCCAGAAGAATCATCCGCTCAAAGGCGCCCTGTTGTATCAGCTCTCCCACAGCCGGCTTCTGCATGATATCCTCCAGCGAACTGCCGTGGATGGTGGCTGCCAGAGAACAGCCGCAGTTTCTCACATATTCAATGGCCTGCACGTCCTCCCTGCTCCCAATCTCATCCACCGCTATGACCTGGGGCGCCATGGACCTCACCAACATCATCATGCCCTGGCTTTTGGGACAGCAGTCCAGCACATCGGTTCTCATGCCCAGATCATTCTGTGGCACTCCCTGGTAGCAGGCTCCTAACTCAGACCGCTCATCCACCACTCCCACGGACACCCCCGGTATCCTTCTGCCGGATCGCTGGGTCCTGGGTCCGTCCGAGACCTGACGGATCATGTCCCGCAGCAGGGTGGTCTTGCCGCACCTGGGCGGCGATATCACCAATGTATTCAGGAAACGGCCATCGTCTGAATACAGATAATCCATCACCTGGTTGGCGCAGCCCTGAATCTGATGGGCTACCCGTATATTGATGAAGGAGATGGATTTCATAAGCCGTATATCCTGTCCAAAAGCCATGGTCCTGCCAGCCACACCAATCCGGTGCCCGCCCTGTATGGTGATGAATCCCTGACGCAGCTCTTCTTCCGCTGCATAGACGGAAAAGCTGCACATATATTCCACGGTCTCCTTCATCTGAGCCTGGCTGACCGTTACGATTCCGGCCCTGGCCCAGTACCGCTCCTGCTCCTGGCAGCGGCCGCTTCCCCGGATATCCCTTACCGGCGGATCGGGAACCCCCACCGCCAGGCTTCCATCTGTTTTAACCGCATATTCCCGGCCGCCGCAGATAAGCAGCAGCGGCTTCTGGGTCCTCATCCGTATCTCCTGTACCCTGTCGAAATCCACAGTAACCTGTCCAAGTACTGCACGCAGATCCCTTGGGAATATTTTTAGGACTTCTTCCCTGCCAGCCATAATCTTCACCCCTTTTACCTCAATATATGAAACGTGTCCAAAAATATGACTGGAGCCGAAAAAAAGGCAGCACCGGCCCGGCGGGGGCTGTGCTGCCAATTCTGATTCATCTGTGTCTGTTTTATCTGTTTTATCTGTCTTATCTGCTTCCTTCTATCTATCTATCTATCTTCTTCTCTTTACCTTCTTAACAATCTGGCCCGTAGGCCTCCTGTCAATCTTGTATACAATCTGCATAAACCGGGCCACCTCGTCCCAGGCTTCCCGGCTCTCAGGAACCAGGTCCATGCTCATCTGGAACACATGAAACATCCCCTCATACACGGACACCCGGCGCTTTACTCCGGCCCTCCGGGCATTCTGGGCCACCTCCAGCGTATCGCTTAAAAGCATCTCATGGCCGCCAGCCTGAAGAAGCATGGGCGGCAGGCCCCTGAAATCCCCGAATACAGGCGACATATAAGGATCCCTGGGATCAGCGCCGCTGATGTATGAGGAATTGTAAAGCATACTCTCCCGTGAATTGCCAAAGAGAGGATCATTTTCAAAATTAAATTCATAACTGTCACCGCTGCATGTCAAATCGGCCCAGGGGGACATGAGCACCAGCCCGGCGGGCTGAGGCATCCCATGGTCCCTGAGGTAAAGACACAGGGCCAGGGCCAGGCCGCCTCCTGCGGAATCACCGGCAACCACCACCTGGCCCGGCCTGTAGTGTTTTTCCTTAACCAGCCACTGGTAGGCGTGAATAACATCCTCCAGGGCCGCCGGATACGGGTGTTCCGGCGCCACCCTGTAATCCACGGTCAGCACATCCCCGCCGTAGCTGAGACGGCTGTAGCGCACGGAAAACTTACGGTAAATATTCTTCATGGGGCCTATATATCCGCCTCCGTGAAGCTGAAGCACCACCCTGCCGGTGACCACTCCCTCCGGCTTAAGATATTCCATTTTAAAGGGTTCCCTGTCAATAATTTCATACTCGTAGCCAGATGGGCATACCCAGGCCGGTTCCACGGGATTTTTCCTGAATTCCCCTGTCTGGATGGGTTTTCCCAGGGACGTTTCCATGATGTCGTGAATCATATCCCGCACCAGCGCCCCCCGTATACTCACATTTTTATTACGCATGCTTATCTGTATCCTCTCTGTAAATGCAGGGTCCCTCCGTTATCACAGATGAAACCGTCTGATGAGTTCGTTCTTAAACCTTCTGTCCCCCAGGAATATGGTCAAAGCCAGGATTCCCACGGTCAGTATTACTGTTATAATTGCCATGGCAGGGTGGGTGACCAGCCCTGCGGCCCACAAAATCAGCGGGATAAAGCTGAAAACCGTAATGGCGATCTGGTACATGAAATAGCTCTGCCAGTTCAAACGGTTCACAACAATGAGGAACACCACGGCCGCGTCCGCAAACAGTATGGTTCCCGGCACAGCATAGTTGACGGACCAGCCTTCAAATCCCAGGACCCGGTCTATCATCACAAGCAGAATCTGCATGCCAATGGTTTCTATCAGCAGTGATTTTCCCAGATTGGCATGGCGCAGGATGGAATACCGGAGGGTCAGGCCCACATAGGCGATACCCGGTATGGCAATGCCCGACCACCAGAGCCCGTCATAGGTAACAATATTAACCAGGCCCAGAAACAGTGCCACCACAGCCAATACACCGTAGCATACAAGCACCAGTTTTTTCCATATGCTCTCGTCATGCTGAATCACCGGATAATTCCCCTTATCCGCCTCCGGCATGATAACGCCGTTGCTCTCCAGCTCCACCGGAATGCCGTCCGCCCTCAGGCGGCCGAAAAAACATTCCTCCAGCCTGGAATCCTGGAATACCTTGGTGAAGGTGATGACGGTCCTGTGGCCGAAGGAACACACGCCGCATTTGGCCGGCTGGCGCTTTGACACCCCAATCAGCATGCGGAACCCTTCAATGTCATCCTGATACTCCCGGTCCATGGAGATAAGACCGATATTGGATAAGGTAATGGTATGGGCCCTGTCATTGCGCCGGAAGATGAAGCCCAGAGCCAGCCACTTGACAAACAGCGGAAGGATGCGGACATACCATTTCTTCTCATTTGAGACATTGTAGGAAATGGTCTCCTCCAGTTTTTCCTTCACTATCTTCTCGTCCATCTGCCTGCATACCGATGCGAGAATTTCCTCAAATTCATCCCTGCCCTGTCCCGGTTCATGGTCAATGGCTGTCACCGCGAAAAAGTTGGAGGCTGTGTCGGATCCGAAAAAGGCCCTTAGGTTAATGGGAAGGTTCACACCGATATGGCGTCCCTTCCGGCCTTCCTCCTCATATACTCTGGAAATGGACCAGATCAGGCAGGCGGTCAGGTACTTTGTGATACTGACCCCCATTTTACGGCTTACCGCCTTAAGCTCCCCTGTGTCCGCGTACCCGTGGACCACACTCTCCCCTCCAAAGGGAATATATCTCCCAGTAAGGCGCAGCGCCGGCCGGGAGCTGTAGCGTCTGGTCTGCATTTTCCGGTAATTCTTAAGGTAGCTGTCCTCTGTCTGGGTGGACACGCCTTCTCCCGGCCCCGCGCCGGTCCTGCGCCCTCCCCGCTTTAATTCCAGGTATCCTGCGGTCAGTTCCTTCAGGAAATTCACGGCCCCCATGCCGTCCGTCACCGCATGAAATACCTCCAGATTGATTCTGGTTCCATAATAGCTTACACGGAACAGGTAGAGCTGGTTGCTCTTGGGGTCGATATAGCGGCAGGGCCAGCTTCCCTCCTGCTCCACAAAGGGCTGGCGTTTGTTCTCCTCGAAGTAATACCAGAAAAAACCTCTCTTAAGCTTCACCTTGAACCCGGCAAACCAGGGCAGTACCTCTTCCAGCGCCTGTCCCAGCAGTCCGGGGTCTATCTCTTCTTTCAATGTTACGGAAATACGGAATACATTGCTCAGGTTTTCATTGGCTATCATGGGAAATATCTTACCTGTGTTATCCAGCCTGTGCCACCGTTTTCCCTGGGGATTCTTTTTCATAGCGCCCCTTTCTGCCGGCCGTCCCGCAGATTTCCTGCCGGTCCGGCGCAAACTGTATTTTCTGCCATTATATCTCTATCATCCTGCATTCACAACTATATTATACTTAATTTTTGTCTGCCCCATTGTTTTTGCCGCTGTTTTAGCCATTATTTTTGCCCCCCATGCCTTCTTTTGGCGTCTTTTGTTTTTACCCCGGATATGATATATTGGACCCATACGCCCGGACAATGGCGGGCTGCTTTCAAATTCCGCAGGAAATATCATGATTCCTCCTTTATTTCACCTAAAATAGGGGTATAACAACAAGAGGAGGTATCCCTATGAAAACCATACATACACATGCCCTGGAGCTTTCAGGAAGCAGCTATGAGGCCGGCCGCCTGCTGGGCAGCCGTCTGGCATCTGTTCCCAGTCTTAAGAAGCGCCTCTCAGGCGGTTTCCCCGGCTTCGGCCTGACGCAGTTTAACCAGGCCAGCCAATGTTTTAGCCGCTGGTGTCCCGGGCTTAACGAAGAGCTGGCCGGATTTGCCGATGCCCTGGGCTGCGCCCCTGAGCAGGTTCTCTATTACGGCATGACCTGGCTTACACCGCGCTGCAGCCACCTGGCCCTTCTGCCCTCCATGACTGCCTCCGGTCATCCCATGACTGCCAGGAATTATGAGTTTAACGATGAGGCAGAGGATTTTACCATCATAAAAACCTGCATCAAGGGAAAATATACGCATATAGGAACCAGTGTGCTGGGAATCGGCCGTGACGACGGCATCAATGAAATGGGCCTGACCGTTACACTGAGCTCCAGCGGTTTTCCTGTTGGTCCCCTGCCTGAGATGCGCAGGCCCGCGGTCACCGGTCTGCAGTTCTGGGCCGTGGTCCGTACCCTGCTGGAAAACTGTCGCGATGTAAAGGAGGCATTGTCCATGCTGAAAGACATGCCTGTGGCATACAACCTGAACCTGATTGTGTTGGACAGGGAAGGCCGCTGCGCCCTGGTGGAAACCCTGGACGGGCGTATGGCAGTAAAGACCATTGACAGTGACTCCGTGGAACAGGCCCTCTATGCCACCAACCATCCTGTGCTGGAGGAACTGATTCCCTATGAACCCAAAGCATTCGTCCACTCCATCCGCCGGTATGATAACATCACCGCCTTCCTGGAGCGGCACAAGAAGGGCATCACTGCCGGGCAGCTGAAGGATTTCTTTCTGACTCCTTATCCGGAGGGCCTGTCATGCAGTTACTACAGCCAATTTTTCGGCACCACAAAAACCATGGTCCTGGACCCTGTCCGGGGCAGTCTTTCCCTGTGCTGGGGAGGACGGCCTCAAAACGGCTGGCATGACTTTAACTTCTCGGATCCATTTCCCCAGGAAACCGCTGCCATCGAAATCCATAACCAGACAGCGGACCCATCCATCTTTGCATACAGGAGCCTCGTATGAACTACAACAATGCCATAGAAAAAACCATCCTGTTTATAGAAAGCCACCTGACCGCATCCTTCACCGTGGAGGATGCGGCCAGGGAGGCGGGATATTCTTATTACCATTTAAACCGGCAGTTCTCCGCCGTCCTCGGGGAGAGCGTCGGCAGCTATATTAAAAAACGGCGTCTGTCCCACGCGGCCAGGGAGCTCATCTACACGGAGAGACGCATCATCGACATTGCGCTGGACCATGGTTTTGAATCCAGCGAAGCCTTCAGCAGGGCCTTCAAGGCCGTCTACCACACAAGTCCGGCCGGCTACCGCAAAAACAGGCTGGATGTCATCATAAGCCAGAAACCAAAAGCGGACCAGCACCTGCTGGCCCACCTGACACAATCCTTGACGGTCCGCCCCCGGATTGTGGAGATTCCCGATATCCTCACCGCCGGCCTGCGGGATCGCACCACCCTGCGAAACAACCGGATTCCCCAGCTGTGGACCCGTTTTCTTGACCTCATGCCCCAGATTCCCGATCAGATCCCCCGCGGCCGCGGCTTTGGCATATGTGAATCCTGCGGTGAGGGAAACACCCTGTACACCATGAACGATGATTTGCTGTTCTCCGAGGTGGTGTCCGTGGAAGTCAGCTCCATGTCGGTCCTTCCTCCTCCCCTGGTGTATAAAACCATTCCCGGCGGAAAGTATGCTGTGTTCACCCATACAGGCTCCCTAAAAAGCCTGCCACTGACCTATCAGTATATCTGGGGCACCTGGTCCCTGACCACCCAGGAGAAGTTGGACGGCAGGGAGGATTTTGAGATGTACGATGAGCGGTTCCTGGGATTTAATCATCCTGACAGCCGGATTGACATTTACATTCCGGTCCGATAACCCATACCAGTCCGATAACCCATACAGGGAATCATCTGTATGGGCACTCTTACTTTTCTTCCCCCCTGATGATTCGTTTCATACGTGCCAGATCATCCATGGTCAAAAGGCCATTGTCCATGTATTCCTCATACACCACCTGCGTGGCCTCCACAAAGGCCTGCCGCTCCTCCCTGGAAAGGGTGTAAATTTCTGCGTTGGCCCGGATATTTTCCATTGCCTGCACTTCATTTTCATCAATGAGACGGTTATTTTCCTTCATCATCTCTTCCGTACATTCTGCCAGAATCTTCTGATACTCCGGGGGCAGCGACTCGTACCACCTGGTATTTACATAGAAGGGTTCCGGGTGGAACTGGTAATTCACTTCTGTAAAATACTTCTGGACCTCATAAAACCGCATACCAGAGGAATTGACCCACGGATTTTCCTGACCGTCAATGGCGCCTGACTTCAGGGCCATATACAGGTCGTTGTAGGGAACAATCATGACCTCGGCTCCCAGGGCCTCCAATGTTTTATTGATGGTGTCCATGCCGTTGGAGCGCATCTTAAGCCCTTTCAGATCCTCCGGCCTGCGGATCATCCGCACGCTGTTGGAAAACTGCCGGAATCCGCCCGCATCGCCGATTCCCAATATGGTGGCTCCGCTTTTCAGGGAATCCATGCTTATTTCCCTGGCAAATTCGGAGTTTACCAGCCGTTCTGCCTGGGTTCTGTCTTCGCAGAGAAAGGGAAGGGAAAACACAAGCATCCTGGGAACTATCTCCAGCTGTCCCCCGCGAAATCCCTGTATGGTGCCGTCGCAGACCTGTTCCAGCATGGATGCCTCGCTGCCCAGCTGACCGGCCGGGTAGATATCCACCTGGATTCCGCCGTCTGTTTTCTCTTCCAGCAGCTTCTTAAACAGCAGGAAGGACTGGTGGCGCGGGTTGTCCACAGGCTGGGAATGGCCAATCTGCATGGAATATATCTTTTCAGGTTTTTTTTCCAAACCCTCCTTCCCCTGTCCGCCTTCTTTTATTACTGCATTTGGACCCTGGCCTGCATCCAGCCCCAGACGCGCATCCGCGCCCCGGCCTGCGGCGGATGCCATCTCCTCTCCCCCTCTGTCAAAACCGCTGCAGCCTCCCAGCACCAGCACCATCAGAGCCGCTGTCAGAATCCCTGCCCTGTATATTGTTCTCATTCCCCGTCATTCTCCTCTCTGATGCCTTCCGCCTGCTCATAGCGGAACTTTAACGGAGACATACCTTCCATTTTCTTAAATGTCCATGTGAAGTAATTCGGCTCCGAATATCCCACCATACCGCTTATCTGCTTGATGCTGTAGGTCTCGTTTCTCAGCAGTTCCTTTGCCTTCTTCATCCGGATCTGAATCAGGTAATCCACCACCGTGGTTCCCATATACTGCTTGAAAAGGCGGTTTACATAGTATTTGCTGAACCCGGCCTCCGAGGCAATGGTATCCAGGGTCAGGCGTTTCTGGTAATGTTCCTGTATGAAGGAACAGATGCCCTCCACCTCCCTGGGCATGTCCCTGTCCTGTTCCGCGCCCTCCTCCCCGCACCGGGTCCGGGCCACCATGTCCCCCACCCGCTCCCGGGCTTTCTCATAGCTTTCCTCTATCTGGCTGACATCCACAAAGGGGGTTCCGCTTCCCATCATAAAGGCAATCTGCTGCTGTTTTAAAATCGAAGCCAGGAATTCTTCCATCCTCCTGAAAATCCCCGGAAGCACATCCGGCTCACGGCAGAAAACAACAGCCGTAACCATGTGGTTTGTCTCGCTGAACATGACGGTCAGGTCCAGATAATCAAACTCCTTCCTGACAGCCTGAAACAGCTTCTGCCTGGCGCATTTATCCAGGGAGCCCTGGAGGCGGATGCAGAAACAGTTTCCGCTGCACTCAGTTCTGATGTTTTTCAAATCCAGATAGTAGAGCACCTCCTCCGGCATATTGCCCAGAACCATATCATGAACCATCTTGCTCTCCATCATATCCAGGGTCTTTAACAGCTTTGTTTCACGGTACTCCTTCTCCGCCTCCGCGTCCAGCTCGTCAATGGCCCGCATGATTACATTGATAAACGCCTCCTTTTTCACAGGCTTTACCATAAAATCCACTGCCCCAAGGCGCAGTGCCTCCACTGCATACTCAAAATAGTCATAAGCAGTGGAAAACACGGCCCGGAACCTGTAATCCTGACTCTTTATTTTTTCCAGAGCCTGGAGGCCGTTCAGGCCGGGCATGTTGATGTCCAGCACAATGATATCCGGCCTGTCGAGCATCACCCGCTTGATAACCTCTGTTCCCGAAGCACATTCTATAACCTGGTCTATATCCAGGGAGGATTCATTGATAAAGAAGCGCAGTGCCTCCCGCTCCAGTTCCTCGTCATCTGCAATCAATATTTTATACATCTTCTTCTCCCCTGTGCAGGTAAATACTGACAATGGTGCCTGCACCTTTTTTGCTCATGATTTTAAGACTGTCATCCCTGCCTGTATATAAGGAAAGCCTCTGCCATATATTCCATACTCCAATCCGTTCCGGCTGCTTCTCCGAAAGACGCCTCCTGATCCTCTCCAGGCGTTCCTTTTCTATCCCCATTCCATTGTCGCAAATCCGTATCCGTATATAATTCCCCGTCTTTCTGACATCCAGAATAAGGGTTCCCCCTTCTTCCTTGGGCTCCAGGCCATGGATTACCGCATTTTCCACAAGGGGCTGCAGGGTAAACCTGGGAAGCGTCACAGCCTGTTCCAGCTTCCTGTCATGCCTGACATCCACGTTCAGCCTGGATGAAAAACGCATCTTCTGGATCTTCAGGTATTCCTCTGTAATTCCCAGCTCCTCTCCCAAAAGGGCCGGCATCTGAGCGTCCGCCAGGTTATAGCGCAGCAGCACTGACAATGAATCCAGCATGGTCAGCGCCTGTTCCCGGCGCCCCAGCATGACGGTCCTGTTGATGCTGTTTAAGGTATTAAAGAGAAAATGGGGATTAATCTGGCTTTGCAGCGCAAGGAAACGGGCCTGGCTCAGCAGCTTTTCATACTCCTCATTTTTGCGCTGTTCCACCAGAAGCTGCTTTTCGCTCTCTATTTTTTCCTTCAGGCTGAAGGCCATATGGTTAAATGCCCGCGAGAGCATGCTCACTGTATTTTCCCCGGAGCTCTCCTTAACGTGCGCGTCCAGATTTCCCCTGCCTATCTCCTCCACCTGTTTTTTAAGCTCATTTAAGGGCCGCGTCACCCTCACGAATATATAGCTGGCTGACGCCGCAATGAGGACACAGGCAGCTGCCACGGCTCCCATGTTGAATGCGGTCATCACCTTCCGTCTGTAGGTCAGCTCCCGGTTGCTGTCCACACTGGACTCCAGCGCATACTGGAGCAGTTCATTGGTGTATTTCTCCAGATATCCGCCGATGGTCTGGCTGTAGTAAAAACTGTCATAATACCTGTAATCGCTGCCGTTGTACAGAAAGGAGGCATTGCAGCATTCACTGTAGTATGACTCAAAGGACTGGTCAATTCCCCGCAGAAGATACCAGGATTCCTCATTGGTGCTCTCTGTATACAGGATATCTATAACAGACCTGGCTTTTTCATAGGTATCATTAAACTCAGCCAGGGTGGTGCGGTTTCCCGTCTTCATGTACTCCTCAAACAGGATGCCGCTCTGGAGAAAATGGTTTTTCAGCTCCAGAATGGAGTAGTACTGGTCGATTTCCTTTTGATATCTGGCATTAAACTGGTTAAACAGGGAGTGGTTGTAAATGGAAAATGAGAGAAACAGTATCAGCATCAGAAGCAGCACCGCATTGATTTGGGCGCCCACTGAAAAACAGAACTGTTTCCACCAGAATGTTAGTTTCTTCATCTGAACACTCCTTCGCTGAAGCTGACCTCCGGTTCCTCCGTAAGCGTTTCCACCCAAACCTTATGGAATTGCTCCATGCTCTGCTTCTGGTATTGGTACGTGCTCTGCGCGCACTTTTCCACGGCCTCCCTGTCCTCCTTGGAGAGCGAGGTCAGATTTTCCGTGTTAATGATCATCACATCCGGAAGGCACCACGCATCATTTTTGGTGACAAAATGAATATACTGGTCGTAGTTATTGCATATAAATTCAGAAAATGAGGACTCAGCCCCGTCGATATTGCCTGATATCAGCGATTTGTATGTGTTGGTATTGACGGAGCCTGCCAGCTCGATTCCCATATCCCGGAAAATCTCCGCCATCAGAGCGGACTCGCTGCTCTCAATCTTCTTGCCCTCCAAATCCTTTTTATCCAGGAACGTTGCGTCTGTGCCGTAGAAGCACCGAAAATCGGGGTAATACCAGACCAGGGGCGTGATGCGGTCCATCTGGCATTCGTCCCTCAGAGTTTCCTCATTGCTGTGTATCCACTCTGTCTGTGCGTCTCCGCCTGCAAAGTTGGAAGGGACAAAGTATTTTCGGATGGATTCCACCTCCTCCGACAGCTCCAGGACATTGACGCGGGCCATGGCAATACCGCCGAACTTTACCTGTTCAATGATTTCCGTGGGGGTTCCCAGGCTTCCGTTATAGTAAATCTTGACCGTTACCCTGCCCTGGGTTTCACGGCTCACCATTTCCGCAAAATACGCCATGGCCTGGGCGGAGGGATGATTCTCCGGCATGGTCTCCGCCAGCCTCAGGATTACGGCCTGGCTCCGGGGAAGGGACGGACTCTCCGGTCCGCCGTCAAAAGCGCAGCCGGTAAGAAGGACGGATGCCGCCATAAGAACCGCTGCCAGGGCCTTTGTCAGGGCTGCTGATGTCTGCGCGGGGATACGTGGATGCATATTCAAAGTCACGTGAGACCTTCCTTTCAGGAAAATAAATTTTGCGGACATTGTATCATAACTCCCTCCTTTCCACAACACCAAATACCCTCAACCGAAGCTGAGGGATATTGGATGCCATATGATTTTATTTTACAAGCCCCAGTACATTAGGGATGGTCATGGAAATGGCCGGTACATAGGTCACCAGTAACAGTATGGCCGCTGTCACTGCAAAATATGGAAGAAGTGTCTTAAATACTTCTTCAATTTTCACATTTGCCACCTTGCAGCCTGTAAACAGAATAGGTCCTACCGGCGGCGTGATTGTACCGATGCACAGGTTGAATACAATCATGATTCCGAAATGGATGGGGTGCATGCCAAAGCTGGTGCAAATCGGAAGGAAGATGGGTGTAAATATAAGGATTGCCGGGGTCGGGTCCATGAAGGTTCCCACCACCAGAAGCAGCAGGTTCATAATCAGAAGAATGGCAATCTTGCTGTTGGTAAGTCCCAAAAGTACATCCGCAATAATGGCAGGTATATTGGTAAAGCTCATAATCCAGCTCATGATGGACGATACGCCAATCATGAATATTACAATGGCAGTCATCTTTACGCTGTCTAACAGAATCTTTCTTAAATCCCTTATCTTAATGCTACGGTAGATAAAGCTCAGCAGCAGGGAATATACAACCGCGATAGCGGAACCTTCCGTGGCCGTAAAAGCCCCTATTAAAATACCGCCAATAACAATCACGATCAAAAGCAGGCTGGGTATGGCCGCCCATACGGTTTTCAACACAATGGCCAGGGTGATTTCATCCCGGTTTCTGTATCCGCGTTTGGATGCCATAATACCCGCAATCACCATTACTCCGATTCCCCATAAAAGGCCTGGAAGATATCCCGCCATAAACAGCGCGGAGATTGACACGCTGCCCGCAACCGTGGAGTACACAATCAGGGTATTGCTGGGAGGAATCAGCATTCCTGTGGGTGCGGATGCAATATTGACAGCCGCCATATAATCTTTTGAATAGCCCTCTTTTTTCTCCAGCGGCCCGATGGTTCCGCCGATAGCCGCGGCTGCCGCCACGCCGGAACCGCTGATGGCTCCGAACAGCATGTTGGCCACCACATTGGTCTCTGCCAGGGCTCCCGGCATCCTGCCGCTTAAGATTTTTGCGCAGTTCACCAGCCGTATGGCGATACCGCCGTTATTCATGATATTCCCCGCCAGTATGAAAAAGGGTATTGCCAGCAGCGAGAAGGAATTGACGCCTGTAAATACCTTCTGTGCCGCTGTTCCCATGGCATTCTCAAAGGGAAGCACGCACAGCATGGCGATGGTGGAGGCCAGACCGATGCTGATACTGATGGGAATTCCCAAAACCAGCATGGTCAGCACGCAGACCAGCATAACCAGTGCTACAAGTATTGCCTGATCCATAATTCTATCTCCTTTGTTCTTAGATTTCTCTCAGTTTTTTTGCCAGCTTCATCTCATTGTAGACAAAATAGAAGAGGATGAAACATGCGCTTACAGGCACTGCCGAATAGATAATTCCCATGGGAATCTGAAGCGCCGCGTCCATCTGAATCATTTGGCTTGTAACCTGCTTATAGCCGCCGAATATCATGACGCCTGCTGCGAATAAGGCAACCATCAGTTCACCCAGCATTTCAACAACCACTCTTGTCTTTGGAGGCATATGGTCACGGACAAAGCCGATATTCATATGCTCCCGCAGCCCAAACACATAGGCCGAACCATACATAACCATCCAGACAAACATATACTTGGAAAGTGATTCCGTATATGCGTTGGGACTGTTAAAGAAATATCTCACAACAACCTGGAAGGTTACCAGGATTGTCATGACAGCCAATAGTACCACACATACCCATTCGATAATCCTGTCCAGGATTCTCTTTGCTGATTCCATGAGTCATGACCCCGCTTTCTGCTAATCCCTGTTAGTTGGCAAGGCTGCGAATTTCTTCGTATAATGCCTTTGCGCCCTCGCTCTTCATTGTCACATTGTCGATAACAGGCTGGCATGCTTCCTGGAACGGAGCGATATCCACATCAATAAACTGGGCGCCAGCTTCCTCTGCTGTCTTTTTTGCACCCTCAAGGTTTTCATCCCACAGCTGGAATTCGCGCTCTGTGTATTCCTTGCAGAGATCCTTTAAGGTCTGCTGGTCCTCTTCGCTCATCCCCTTTAAGGTGGCTGTATTCATAACCAGGAGATCCGGAATCATCAGATGACGTGTGTAGGAGAAGTAAGGAGCCACTTCATAGTGTTTTAAATCTGCATAGGTAATCTCATTATTTTCGCCGCCGTTGATTACACCCTGCTGAATCGCGGTATAAACCTCTCCCTGGGCCATAGGTGTTCCCACTCCGCCCATTGCATCCAGCATAGCGATACAGGTCTGGGATTCCATAACGCGGATCTTGTAGCCCTTTAAATCAGCCGGGGTCTGAACCGGCTTGTCTGTATAGATGCAGCGCGCTCCTGCTGTAAATGCCGCCATAACGCTGAAATTGTTGGCTTCTGTACTTGCAAAGATATCGTCCAGGGCTCCGCTGGTAAATACCTTTTTCTGATGTTCCACGCTGTCATAGGCGTAAGGAAGGCCCAACACGGCAAAATCAGGATTCACATTTTCCACAATGGAGTTTGCCACCATGGCCATCTGGATGGTACCGCTCTGTACCAGCTCAAAGGCATCCTTCTGTGAGCCCAGAAGCTCGTTGGGGCTGATTTCAATTCTATATGCGCCGCCGGTTGCCTCATAGAAAGCATCGCTCATCTCGGACAGCGCCAGATACTGGGGATGCTTCTCCGACTGGTTAAAAGCCAGCTTTAATGTAGTTGTCTTTACGTCCTTTTCAGGTGCCTTGGCCTCGCCTGCCTTGGTCTCTCCGCCTGCGGCCGGTGCTGCTGTGGTTGCGGACGCGGACGCGCCTCCCCCGCATGCAGTCAATGACAACGCGGTTACCCCGGCCAATACCAATGTTAATGCCTTTTTCATCATAATCTTTCTCCTGTTCTCCCCGTTGGGATTCTTAACGTTTTCTTTACAGGAAGATTATAAACTTTTCCGCTTTAAATTGAACTACAAAAAATGGGCCATGTCCTATAAGAAATAAGACATGGCCGCAAGATATTGATAGTGTGGATGGGCAA
Source organism: Enterocloster sp. 210928-DFI.2.20 (assembly GCF_020554465.1). Taxonomy (NCBI): domain Bacteria; kingdom Bacillati; phylum Bacillota; class Clostridia; order Lachnospirales; family Lachnospiraceae; genus Enterocloster; species Enterocloster sp. 210928-DFI.2.20. Next base: position 87,070 of record NZ_JAJCHK010000014.1, on the reverse strand, counting down.
TATTTTATAGTTTTAAATTTTCTCAGTTCAAACGGTCCTGGCCTCATCACTGTGCCAGCCGTTTTCCTCCGTATAAATCGCAAAACGCTTTATAATCTGGGTTTTCCCATGTTTTCTCCTCGAACGTTGTGTATGATACGACAACTGCTTTAAATGTATCCACACCACAATCTTCATCAATGGCATACCCCTGGGAATCACCATAAGAACTGCCTGGAACCAGATTAATATTCTCAAATAATACTTCCGTCACATATGTGGAATCGCCATAGCTCAGATGTCCCTTGATTTTCACAGGAAGACCATTGGCATCCCAGCCAACATAGGCCACAACCGCATCACGGATGTCCTCCTCTGAATTATTCTGAATTACGGCCTGAAGCATATCCGGATACAGTGACTTATATCTCTCATCCTGAACCACATACTTTGTGCTGCTCACAAACACCGGCTGTCCGGCCAAAGATGCCTCCAGTTCTTCCGCGGATGCATTTTCCACTCTTGTCCCTGACGGAGCCTCTGACTTTGCAAAAGTCACATCCTGCATCTCCACTTCAATTTTAATATCATCGGAATACTTCTTTCCCTCATAGGCCTGGCGGAAGCTGTCTACATAAGGATTCTTCCATTTGTCACCATCAAATGTTTCAAATGACAGTATGATGGGTTTAAATGTATCCACCTTACAGGATTCATTAATGGAAAAACCGAAATCCTCCCCAAATGTACTTCCGCCCACTAAATTGATATCACTATAATTTACTTCTGCAAAATAGTCTCCTCCTGAAAAGTCCATGTTGCCCACCAGCTTAACCGGAAGATGATTGCTGTCCCAGGCCACAAAAGCAAGAACCGCATCTTTAATGTCCGCATCCGTGTTATTCTGAATCACCGCATTCAGCATATCCGGGTAAAGAGACTTATACTGTTCATCCTGTACAAGGTATTCCGACTTAACAACCGAAACCGGAAGGCCTGACAGCAACTCATCAAATTCTTCTACAGACAGTTCCTTTACCTCTTTAGGAGGAACTGTAGTTTCAGCCTCAGTGGTTTCCTTTTGTGTTGTCTCCTTTTGCATGTCCGCTGTTTCGGACGCACTCTCCTGTGCCTTCTCCGTGTTTGTTGCAGCGGATGTCCCCGAACCTCCGCAGCCCCCTAAAATCATTGCAGCTGATAAAATCACCAGAAACGATTTTTTCATATGTATACTCCTCCCCTTTTTTGTTTCATTTTAACACTTATTCAGGGAATCGTCCACCTAATTGTAACGCATTGGTAACTATTGGTAATTATCCAGCTGTTTTTCAGCCACTTTTATTAACTACAGATGCTTTATACTCCCACTACTTATGATACGGCTCCCCCGAAATAATCCTGTAACTCCTGTAAACCTGTTCCAACAGCACCACCCGCATCAGCTGATGCGGAAATGTCATCTTAGAAAAGCTCAGGGCAAAGTCCGCCCGCTTCATAACGTCCCCGGACAATCCCAGCGAACCTCCTATGACAAACACAATATGGCCTACCCCATCCACTCCCAGCCTCTGAATCCTGCCTGCCAGCTCCTCGCTGGTCAGCATCTTCCCCTCAATGGCCAGGGCAATGACGTAAGCCCCATCTTTAATATTAGAAAGGATGCGCTGTCCTTCCTTTTCCCTAATCTGCCGCTCAATGGCCTCGCCGGCCCCGTCCGGCGTCTTTTCATCCGCTACCTGGATGATATCCAGTTTACAGTAGCGGCTCAGGCGCTTGGCATACTCCCTGATGGCATCCTCAAAATATCGTTCCTTAATCTTTCCAACCGTTACAAGGGTAATCTTCATCTGCTAAAACTCCAGTATCATATCGTACCACACAGCCCCGCCGTGAACGGATTTGGAAATGCCCATATTCACATATCCAAAGGTTTCATAATACCCAATCAGCCGGTCTTTACAGGTAAGAATAAGTCCCCTGCGCCCCTGGCTCCTGGCCCGTTCAATCATGGCCTTCATCAGACGGGAAGCCACCCCACGGTGCCGGTATTCCTCAATCACATCCAGGCCGAATATACTCTGGTAGGCGCCCTGCGGCTCATGGAGTGAAGTATCCTCAAACATCTCGTCCCCAATGGTCCTCTCATTTGTGACAGCGCCATTGATAAACCCGATGATTCGGTTTCCATCCTCAGCCACCAAAAAACTCTGAGGAAATACATCCAGACGCTCCTTCAAACTTTTTCTGTCTGCTGCCTCCGCTGCCGGAAAGCAGGCTGCCTCCACCTGCACCACTGCGTCCAAATCAGCCGGTACCGCTGTCCTTATGGTAATACCATCCATCTTCTGTCCTCTTTTCGTATCCTTTGCTGTTCTTAAGCCTTTACCCTGAAATAGTATCCCACGCCCCACTTCGTATGTACATACCTTGGGTCGCTGGGACTGGGTTCGATTTTCTCACGCAGCCTCCTCACATGGACATCCACGGTACGCACATCCCCGCTGTCCATGGCCTTATTTCCCCATACATAGGTCAGAAGCGCTTCCCTGCTGTATACCTTGTTGGGATTGCGTACCAGAAGCTCCAGAAGGTCAAATTCCTTGGCTGTGAGATTGATTTCCCGCTCGCCGATAAATACCCTGCGGCTCTCTGTATCCATCTTAAGGTCCCCTGCGCCAATCACGCCGGATTCCGTCTCCTCCCGCTTCTGACGTTTGCTCTTCCCGCTTCTTCGTATGATGGCCTTGATTCTGGCCTTGACCTCCAGTATGTTGAAGGGCTTGCTGATATAATCATCGGCGCCGTACTCCAGCCCCAGAATCTTATCCATGTCGCCGCCCTTGGCCGTCAGCATAATGATGGGCATATCCGAAAACTCACGTATGGCCTGGCACACCTCATAACCGTCATACTTGGGCAGCATCACATCCAGAAGCACAATATCATATTCTGTCTTTTTGGCCAGTTCAATGGCCTCCTCGCCGTCATATGCACAGTCCACTTCCATCCCGTCCTGTTCCAGACTGAAGCGGATTCCTTTTACAATTAATTTCTCATCGTCAACCACTAATACTCTTGCCATGTTCCATTCCCCTTATCTATTATTAAACGGCGGCCCGATAACCAAGGCCGCCTGCCGTCATTTACACTGTAATACTGTCCTTAATCTTTTCAAACGCAGCATCCTTGATACCGGATACATTCATAATATCCTCAATGGACTTAAATCCGCCAAACTCCTGGCGGTAATGGATAATGTCATCTGCCCTGGACGCTCCGATTCCCCTGAGGGTCATCAGTTCTTCCCTGGAAGCCGTGTTAAGATTCACCCTGGCCTTAGAACCGCCTTCGCCGCTCCCTGTCCTGCCGGACGTCTGAACGCCTGCTGTTCCGCCGCCCATGGATATACCTGACTGGGTCAGCCCACGGGCCTTCCACTCCTCTGCCTGTTCACGGTCCGGCACCTGTATCTTCATGCCGTCCTCTAACACCTGGGCCAGATTCAGATAATCCGGCACTGCTGCTTCTGAGAATCCTCCCGCCGCCTCAATGGCCTCATATACCCGGCTGCCTGCAGGAAGTCCATATACGCCCGGCGTACTCACCAGGCCGCATACATGAATATATACCAGAGGCATATCTTCCCCGGACAATATATCCTCCCGGGGCAGCGTATCTTCCCCGGACCGGCTGCCTTTCTGGGGCAGCATGCCATCCTGTCCCGACGTACCTTCCTGTCCCGGCACACTGTCCTGTACACGCAGATGCTCTCCATCCGCGTCCCCGGACATGGCCCCGGCCCCGCCTTCCGGTTCGTTCCGGTACCGCGGGCCTTCAATCCCCCCACGTTCCTCAACAGCGAAACCACTGTCAGACTCCAATGCCATAACCATATTTTCCGGTCTGATATCCCGGTTCTTCACACTGCAGCTATAGCATATGCCTGCAGCCAACATACATATGACAATCACTGCCAGTTTTATTACTTTGAAAGATGTAAGTTTCATCTTGGGCGGTATCCCTCCTTCCAGAGAGCACCGTCCCAGCCTGATACTCCTATTCTATCGGAAACCCCCTGCAAATACAAGCGTTAATTTCCAAATTTTATCTTTCAAAAATTACAATTCCGCCTATGGCAATGACCGCCCCGATTATCTTGTTCCACGCAAAGGGGGCTTTCTCAACGCCAAACAGCCCGAACAGCTCAATGGCATAAGCTATGATTATCTGAGAGACCACAATCAGAAGAGCCGCCTTGGCCGGTCCCAGGCTTCCCATGCTCCGGATAACCGTGTAGGTGATAAGTGCTCCCATGATACCGCCCACAAGCACATATTTGGGCGTAACCTGCATGAGGCCGGCCACAGGCTCCCTGCCTGTAAACAGCCATATGACCACGCAGGTAATAAAGGCCGTAAGCTGTACCCAGCCCGCAGCCACCCAGACGCTGGTCTGCTTTGTCACTTCCGTGTTAAATACGCCCTGTATGCTCATTAAGGCGCCTGACAGCAATGCTATGATAAATCCCATGTATTATTTTCCTGCCTTTCCATTCATTTTACCGTTATCTTAGCATTCCCACAGGTTTCTATTTTATTCTGGCATTCTCTCTGCATATGATGTATAATCGTTCCGTCAGGAGGCACAGCTATGCTATCATTTATAAAAACATTATTACAGGCCAGCGCATGGCCCATCCAGGCACCTGAGCCATACTCCGCCTTTCACATCCTGCTCTGCGCCGCCGGCATACCGCTTGCCGTCTTTCTGGCCCGGCGCCTGGCACGCACAAGTACTCACCCTTGCGGTGTGCTGTTTATCTGCGGCCTGGTTTTAGCTGTCAGTGAACTGTATAAACAGGGCTTCCTATATTTTGTCGCAGGCCAGGGCCGGTACAACTGGTGGTATTTTCCCTTCCAGCTGTGCAGCGTTCCCATGTACCTGTGTCTGATACTTCCGTTATTCAAGCATACGCCCCATTGCCGGATGGAGAAATGCATTTGCACCTTCATGCAGGATTTTGCACTTTTGGGAGGCGTCATGGCCCTGGCTGAACCCAGCGGCCTCATGCACCCCTATCTGCTTTTGACCCTCCATGGGTTTCTGTGGCATTTCATGCTCATCTTCATCGGCCTGTACTGCGCCATGACCGGACTGGGAGGCAGAACCCCAGGCGACTTTGTATCCATGCTCCCCCTGTTTTGGGCCTGCGTATGCATAGCCACGTTCATAAATGTGGCTTCCCATCCCTACGGCAATGCCGATATGTTTTATATCAGCCCCTATTATCCAAACGGACAGATTGTTTTCCACCAGATTGCCCTCACCATAGGTACGGCCCCAGGAAACCTACTGTACCTGGTAGCCATGGTTCTGGGAGGCTTTATCTGCCACCTGTCCCTGGGCCGGCTGTTTCCCCGGTAACCGTTCTGACGGTTACCGCCGCCCGCCTCCAGCCATCCATTCAGACATTCAGATTTTCAGTCATGCAGATTTTCAGTCATTCAAAAAGCCGCCTTTGTCCGGTATCCGGCCAGACCCAAGGCGGCTTCTTCCATGCCCTCTTTCCTTAATACGTTCCCTTTTTCAAAAGTTTGCGCAGATAGGCAAAGGTGGCTTCCTCCCCCTGGTCCTTCAGCATGTGGAGAAGCTTCTCCAAAAGCGCTCTGGTCCTGGGATGGATGGTGATATAATTCTTTGTATACTCGTAATATTCTAACGGGGCCGCGCTGGTGTAGGCTTTGCCCTTATACACTTCGCAGGCAGCTATCCGGTCGCAGACCATCTCAGCCACATACCGCAGAGGCATCTTATTTCCCACCAGGCCCTCCTCCTTATGGTTGGAAATGTCAATCCAATACTCATAATGGTGCTTGTTCCTGCCCTTATGGTGAAGCCAGGCCCTGGAATACCCCACAGTCTCACGCTCCGCTGCATTGGGGCTGCGGTTTCCCTGATAATACCTTACCCCGGTCCAGAACTCCTCCGGACTGTACTTGGAGAGATCATGGGTAAGTCCCTGCCAGTACAGGCCAATCTGAAAACAATGCTTCCTGACCAGGTTTCTGTGCCTTGTAATGGTAGAAAAATGGTTCCATATATTACAGATTTTCATTCAAATCCCTTCTTTACACATTAATACGCATGGCGCACTGCATTGAAATATGCTCTAGTATATCATAAATTTCGCCTTTTTGGCTGTATTTCTTCATATTTTAACCTTTGAACAACAGAATCTGAGGTTTATATAAATTGTTTATACTTAATGCCCAAAAACGTTTGACACTTTTCAACATTTATGATATCCTTAGGACAGTTGCGAAATAGTTTGCAACATATCACATTTTTTTATTTTTTATATTTTTTGGAGGTATCGTAATGAAAGGTACAGTTAAGTGGTTCAACAACCAGAAGGGTTACGGATTTATTTCCGACGAGCAGGGAAACGATGTATTCGTTCACTACTCAGGTCTGAACATGGATGGCTTCAAGTCCTTAGATGAGGGCGCAGAAGTTGAGTTCGATGTAGTAAACGGAGCTAAGGGTCCTCAGGCTACAAACGTAACCAAATTATAATCAATGAACAACAGTGTACCTTTTTCAAACATATATCATCACTGATAGAGGTTGAAGTAAGTTATATCTGATTTCAAATGATTACAAGTAAGAGCCAGTCCTGCGACTGGCTCTTATTGTTATTTTGCTTTTTCCAGCATATCCTTCAGTTCATCCACGGAAAACGTGTAATTCTTATTGCAGAAATGGCAGTTCACCTCAATGGGCTTGCCATCCTCTATCATTTCCCCTATATCCTTTCTGCCCACGCTGATCAACGCCTTCTCCACCCGGTCCTTTGTACAGTTGCAGTAAAATGCAGCCGGAAGCCTTCCGCCGATTTCCAGGCCGAATTCCCCAAGTACATACTCCAGTATCATCTCCGGCGTGTTGCCCACGTCCAGCAGGGTGGTAATGGACGATATTTCCTTCAGCTTGTTCTCCAGTCTGCCGATGATATCCTCGGAAGCCCCCGGCATCAGCTGAATGATGAAGCCCCCGGACTGACGCACCGTGTTGTCCTTATTCATCAGGACCCCCAGCGCCACGGAGGACGGAGTCTGTTCAGAGGTGGCATAATAATATGTCAGGTCCTCCGCAATCTCTCCTGTCACCAAGATGGTCTGCCCAACATACGGCTCCTTAAGCCCGATGTCCTTGATGACACTTAAGACGCCCACGCCCAGCGCTCCGCCCACATCCAGTTTTCCCTTTTCATTAGGAGGAAGCATCACCATGGGATTGAACGCATATCCCTTCACATTTCCTCTGGAATCCGCTGTCACGGTCAGGCCTGCGATGGGTCCGTCCCCCTGTATCTTAAGGGTGAGAAGGTCATTTTCCCCCTTCATGTCACAGCCCATCATCACACCGGCCGTCAGCAGCCTGCCCAGGGCAGCCGTTGCCACCGGACTGGTATTATGGGATATTCTGGCCTGTTCCACCAGGTCCCTGGTGGTGGCGGCAAAGGCCCTGATCTGCCCCTGTGCCGCAGTTGCTCTGATTACATAATCTGCCATACGATTCACTCCTCGTCTTTCATTGTCTTTCCCTGTTCCCTCATGATTACATAGATGCGTTCGCTGTCTTCCCGCACCGGATTGCGGGTACACGCATCGTAAGCAGCCACAAACTCCATACCGGCCTCCAAGGCTGCCCGTTTCACCTCATCCAGGCTGTAGGCCTTCTGGAAATGTGTCTCCTCATACTTGCGGTACAGCTGGCCCTCACGGATAAACAGGGTAAGGTCATACTCGTTTATTCCTGAACTTTCATCATAGAAATTGTCCCAGATAAAGCTGCTCTCCTCCCTGGCCTCCGCAAAGGTGTTATCTGCCAGCAATTCCCGGTATTTATACTCGGTGTTCAGGTCAAATATAAATACCCCCCTTGGGTCCAGATAATTATTAACCAGCCGGAACACCTGCACCAAATCCCGGTACTCCATCATATAGTTCATGGAATCACATATGCTGACAACTGCCCGCACCGTGCCGTAAAGCTCAAACTCCCGCATGTCCTGCAGGAGATAAAGAATGTCCTGGCCCGAGGCCGCCCGTTTATCCATTGCCATCTGAAGCATTTCCCCGGAATTATCAATCCCAATCATATCATACCCGGCCTCTGCCAGAAGCCCGGTAAGGCTTCCCGTGCCGCAGCCCAGGTCCAGTACCAGGCCACGCTCCACTCCCTGCTCCCGGAGCAGTCCTGTTACATAGGAACACCACTCCTCATAGGGCACATTATCCTGGAAAATATCGTAGACCTCCGCAAAACTGCTGTAAGCTTCCATGTCCTCATCCTTCCCAACGGCGCCGCGTCTCATTCCCGCAGCCATCGCCAAATCATCAAACTACAAAAGCGCCTGTCCGGAACAGTTCCGGGCAGGCGGGTAAAATCAGGGGCTTTATGCGTTCTTTCCGCAGCACTTCTTATATTTCTTGCCGCTTCCGCATGGACAGGGATCATTTGGGAAAATCTTCTTGCCCTTGCGCACGGTACCGGACGCCTTCTGGGACTTATACAGTTCCTTGCGCTTATCCGGTGTAAGAATCTCGTCCCACTGGGGAAGCTCATACAGCCAGTTAGCCTTCGCCTCTACCATATTGTAGTACAGCTTCTCCGGGTCAATCTCAATTTTAACCTCAGTATCCTCTTCCATGGTATCAATGGGGTTCTCATAGCCCTTCAGGCTCTCATTGATTCCATCCAGGAAACCAGTCATGATAAGGATTTCCGTATTGTACTTCTCTGCCAGGTCCTTTACAGTGCCCGTGATAACCTCTGTTGGGTTAGAAAGAATCTGCTCATAGATTCCCTTCTCAATCTGAAAATATCCAGCCCACAATTCTTCTTTCTTTTTATCATCCAGGCCGTCGCCGTAAGCCAGATTTCTCCATGTCTCTAACAGTGCCATAGTAAAACCATCCTTTTTGTATTATTTATGTTCCAGGGGCTTCCTGTCCAGGGCGCCATGCCTCTTTCTGTCTGCCGGACCGTTCTGCTGCCTGTCCATGGCCGCCCATAACCCTTAGTATATAACAAAACATAAGATTTTTCAAACATATTTTATTTTATACAGCTAAATACAGCCAAATAAACCTAAAACCTGAGGCATTCCCCATACATCCCAATACGCTGTTTTTGTTTCCCCTGCAAATCAAGGGTATTTTTTCTGTTTTTCTGCAAATAATATACCTGAATCCAATTCAATTCAAAAGGAGGCTTTACCATGAAAGTAAACGGAAAAAATGAGAGCATCAAATGTACCATCAAGAATTGTGCTTACAATGCACAGTCCGAGGATTACTGCACCCTTGAAGCCATCAAGGTCGGAACTCATGAGATGAACCCAACCAAGAAGGAATGTACAGATTGCGAGTCTTTTGTAAATAAGGCTCAGTAATTCCGTTCTCAGGGACTGTGTCCGGACAGGATATATTGCTGTCTGGCACAGTCTCTTTTTTCTTTTATTTATCAGACAATAACATATTATCCACATTCTTCTCCACAACATTGTGGATAACTCGACAAATTCGTTGATTTATCCGCAAGCCTGTCGAAAACAGTCAAAAAGAAAAGCACCCGCAGTGATATAATATCATCAATCACAGTGGATGCTTCCTATGTTAACATGGTTTTCTCTTTGTATTTGGTCCCATTCCTTCCCGCCTGGAATTATGGGTCTGGTTCTGGTTTTCCGGCTTTACCTTTTCCGTAATGCTGTTAAACATTTCATTTGACTTTTTTCTGGCCTGCTTTTCTTCTTCATATCTGTCCATATCCGTCTCCCATCTGCCGCCTGCATCCGCGGGTGCACACACGGTGCATACACGGCTGTGATTTCTCTGACAACAGTATGTCCCGAAAAGAAGAAAAATATGTAAAAAGTTCTAAACTTAACTTGTATTTTTTTCCAACCGTGCTATAATCGAATCAATGGGGACATAGCTCAGCTGGGAGAGCGCTGCGTTCGCAACGCAGAGACCGCGGGTTCGAATCCCGTTGTCTCCATTTTATATGGTGTGCCAAAACCCTTTGCACAGAAAGGATTTTGGCCTTTTTATTTTATATCCCCCTATAAATTCCATATACATCCCAAATAAAACCTGTAAAACATAAAAATCATCCGTAAAATGAATGAAACCAGGAGGAACTACATGATGAATGATGAAATCTTTATGAAAGAAGCCATACGCCTGTCCCAGCTGGCTGTCAGCCATGGAAACGAACCCTTTGGAGCAGTGCTGGTCAAGGACGGCGAAATTATCTTCAGCAACGAGAACCAGATTTATACCGGCTCCGATCCCACCTTCCACGCAGAAGCCGGACTGCTCCGGCGTTTTTGCGCAGAGACGCATATCACGGATTTACGCGAATATACACTCTATTCCAGCTGTGAACCCTGTTTCATGTGCTGCGGCGCAATGGTATGGACCAAATTGGGGCGGCTGGTCTATGGCGCCAGCGATATTGATTTGTGCAGCATACTTCATGAGAAAGGAGCCGAATGCTGCAAAATCGTCTTTGAGCATTCCCCCTGGAAACCGCAGGTTACGTCCGGGGTCCTGAGGGACGAAAGCCTAAAGATATTGACAGCTTATTTTTCAAAAAATACAAAAGGCTGAGACATTCTCTCTGCTGCCTGACTCCGGGGTTCTTAGATTCTATGGATGAACCGGCTGATTCCGGAAAGACCAATACAACGCCCGGCGTCTTGTGCGAAAATGGCAGGGTGGGCATAAAGCCGCCTGCCAAGCCGTGCAGCCTTAACCCAGACAGCCTCTCCCCGCCATCAAAATGGAAGCTGTGCCGGTGTATACTGGACCGTAATCCATTTCAGCTCCGTAAACTCGTCAATGGAATAGGAACCGCCTTCTCTTCCCACGCCGCTGTTCTTGACTCCTCCAAAAGCCACAGTGGAGTTATCAGAAACCGTCGCGTTATTGATATGCACCATACCGGCCTCCATGTCAAGAGACAGGGACATGGCCTTTGACAAATCATTGGTCAGAAGTGATGAGGAAAGTCCGTATTGGTTGTCATTGCAAAGGCGGACAGCGTCCTGCGCATCCACTGCCTTAATGATGGAAGTGACCGGCCCAAAGCTTTCCTCATAGAATATCCTCATATCCGGCGTTACATCCTTCAGCACTGTGGGCTGGTAAAAGTTTCCCTCATGGGTCCCGCCGGTCATCAGCACGGCGCCTTTGGATACAGCATCCTGAATCTGGCTGTCAATGATCTGGCACTGCTCCTGTTTAATGAGAGGCCCGATGATGGTATCCTTCTGGTGCGGATCCCCTACCTTCATGGTTCTGGCATAGGCAGCAAACGCTTCACAGAACGGGTCGTATACCGGCTCCTCCACAATCAGCCTAGATGTACACATGCATATCTCTCCCTGATGGAAAAATGCTCCGAATCCCGCAATCCTGACAGCCTGTTCCACGTCAAAATCCTTTAAAAGGATAAGAGGATTCTTACCGCCCATTTCCAGAGAATATTTCTTAAAAAGAACGGACGCTTTAGAGGCAATCCCCCTGCCAACAGCAGTAGAGCCGGTAAATGCCACCATACGGATGCGTTCATCTTCAATAAGCTTGTTTCCAACCTCCTCACCGGAACCAGGAACCAGATTGAACACACCTTTTGGAATTCCTGCCCCGTCCAGGGCCTTGGCTATCATCACACCTGAAACAGGCGTTGCGCTGGCTGGTTTGAGCACAAAGGTATTGCCTGCTGCCAGGGCAAAGGCCACCTTTTTAAGAGCCAATAACAATGGGAAATTAAAGGGAGCAATCCCTGCAACCACCCCCAGGGGAAGCCTTCGGATCATGGATATTTCCCCCGCCTCCTGCTGCTGGACCTGGCCGAATACCCGCCGGCACTCACCGGCTGCTGTTCTGAGTATATCCACTGCAAATCCAGCTTCAAAGTACGCCTTTCCAAAAGCAGAACCGCTTTCCCCCATCAGCACATCCGCCACCTCATCCATGTGCTCCTGCATCCAGTCAGCTGCCTTCAGAAGAATCTGCTCCTTTTGGGCGGCCGGTGTGTCTGCCCACGGCCTCCATGCCCTTTGGGCAGCTGCAATAGCCTCCTCCACTTCTGCCCCGCCTGCAAAATGCACCCTGGCAAACACAGAATCATCAGCCGGATTCTTATCCTCAGCCACATATCCTGTCACAGTGTCCTTCCATTCCCCGTTTATGTATAATTGATATTCCATTCTCAATGCCTCCTATCTCATCTTCAGCAGGGCTTTAATGGCTTTCCCGCTGTGGGAAGCCTCAAACGCCTCATTAATCTCATCAAATTCAAACACGCGAATCAATTTGTCAAAGGGGAACTTTCCCTGCTTGTAATATGAAATCAACTGGGGGATAAACAGTTTGGGATTTGAATCCCCTTCCACAATGCCTATGAGGGACTTTCCCTCGCCCATCAGCTCCTCCTGGACCTGTATGGTCAGCTCTCCCGTCACACCCAATACCACGGCCGTCCCCAGGAATTTCACACAGGCCAGTGCCTTTTTTACAAAGTCAGGTACGCCGCTGGTATCAATAGCATAATCCGCTCCGCCTTCCGTAATTTTCTTGATTTCACTTACAATACAGTCACATTTTTTCCGGTTGATGGTATGGGTGGCTCCCAGTTCTTTTGCCAGGACAAGGCTTTCTTCATTTCCGCCCACTGCAATAATATTTTTACAGGGACACAGATGGGCTGCCATGATAGCACTCATGCCAACTGTACCGCAGCCAAACACCACCAGGCTTGAGCCGGCCGTGGGTTTGAGCCGGTTCAGGACAGCGCCCGCTCCTGTCTGGATTCCGCATCCCAATGGTCCCAGGATATCCAGTTCCAAATCCTCATCCACTTTAATGATACTGTTCTTATGGACAACGGAATAGGTTGCAAAGGAGGATTGTCCGAAAAAGGAAGAAATTTCCTGGCCATTCTTGGACAGACGCTTAGTGCCGTCGCTCATGACACCGCCAAAATTAATGGCATTAAAATTCTCGCAGGCATAGGGTCTGCCCGCCAGACAGCTCTTACAATGTCCGCAGTATCCGAAGGAAAATACCACATGATCCCCCTTCTGAAACTCCGTCACTCCCTCTCCCACCTTCTCAACAATCCCACATCCCTCATGGCCCAAGACGGCCGGGAGTGGTACCGGAATCATCTGATGCTGCGCCACCTCATCTGTGTGGCATACACCGCTGGCCGCTATCTTTACCATCACCTCCCCTTCACGGGGATCCTGCAGGTCCAATTCCTCAAACTGGAAGGGCTTACCTTTCTCTCTCACAACTGCTGCTGTTATCTTCATCTGTTAAACCTCCCTCTCTCTTATTTATTGTACCATCATATCACTAATCGCGATAACTTAGAACAATAGTTTGTATTTTAACATATTTACTAATATTTTAACGATAAATCAAAATATTTTTTACAATTTCCGACTTCATTCGACTATAGTCATACATTTATTTACATTCAGGGAATTCATCTGCCCGGCAGGAGTTCAGCCGACCAGCAGGAGTTCAGCCCCAAAACAGCTTAATACGAAAATATATTTTCTGAAATGCAAAAAAACCAGACGTCACAGCCTGGCCATTATATCTCTAAACCTGGTATATTCGGATTTCCTACCATGCTTCAGGCGGATCCGTTACCTGGCTTTTACTGTACTCGAATATTACCTTGTTAAAATCCTTCCCCCGGTCCAGATTATATTTACTGTAATAGAGCCACACAGTCAGTTTATCGGGTGTTCCATTCATCTCATTATGCTGGGAAACAATACCCTGAACCTCATGGTCAATCCGCCAGGGTTTATATACAATGACATACAGGTCCGTTTCTCTGACATTCAAACCGCTATATGAGAACACCTTATAGATTCTGTAATCAGGCAGCCGAATATAACAGGCCGCCAGGAGCAATACCATAAACAGGCCTGCGGCGGCCATATATTTCCATATTTTTTTCATTTCTCCCCCTCCATTACTAATAGAACGGAGAAGTGTATAATAATTCCCTTTGTTCGGTCAGTATGCTTGTATTTTTTGATTTATTTCCGACACTTATAATATCAGGAGAACTATTACGATAAAACAATACACAATATGAAATAAGGCCCGAAGCAGCTTACAATTTTGTTCTTATACTGCGGAACTTCGTGAGAAATGAAAGCCTCACAATTTCTATACGGTTATGAGAGCCCTCTCTTGGATGCATTATCGTGATGCATTATCGTGATGCATTATCGGGGTACATTATCGGGGTACATTATCGGGGTACATTATCGGGGTACATTATGAAAGACGCATTATACCAAGGACCATTGTTTATGGTACATTTTATCGCTTATTTTTTCTGTTTATTTTTTCTGTTTTTACTGTTCATTACAAGAATTGCTTGCCATCCTCCCCGCCTATATGATATAATTAATCTCGTTGGAGACATAGCTCAGCTGGGAGAGCATCTGCTTGACGTGTAGAGGGTCGCAGGTTCGAGTCCTGTTGTCTCCACTGGATATTTGTGCCGGAACCTTTGTTTTTACAGGGTCTTGGCACATTTTTTATTATTCTGATGACAATTGTTCAAAAAGGGACTAAACCGATTGGCCTAATCCCTTCTCTGCAAACAGTTTTTCAATTACTATCATTCTCTTTCCCGTTCCAGATTCCGTTCTTATCCACGTACCATCCGTCGGTTCCCAGGCCACACGTTCATAGGTACTGCCATCATGCCGATTAAAATATCTCTCTTTCCATATCTGTAATCTCAGCTTCCGTACTCTCTTCTATAAAATACCGTATCTCCTCCATCACACTGTCGGCTTGGGCGCTATGCGGTACGATAGCAGCCACGCCAATGACAATGGTCTGGTGTATATCCTGCTCTCCCACCTCTGCCACAGCCACGTTAAATTTGTTCCGCATTTTAGACAGCAGGCTTTTAACAACCATGCGTTTTTCTTTCAATGAATGAACCCAGGGCGCATGGAGCTTGATTTTTAATGATAATATCAGCATTTCGTCCACCTCGTAATCAAATACACTACGTTACAATTTCTCATCTTTTAATTGTGTCACTTCCATCCACTTTGTCATGGGTAATTCCAGAATGACCTTAATTATAAATATCCAATCCCTTCATATTTATAAATAAACTCCTCTCTGCCACTTATCCACAACCATAATACCACTATATATAGATAAACACAATATCAATCCTGATTATCTTGTGTTTTTAGTGGATAATGTGGATAAGTGTGTGGATAACCGGTGGATTAAATGTGGATGCAAACCGTTTTCTTTTTATAATTCCTTTTTATGGTTCCCTTTTACGGTTCCTCCATCCATATTTCATTTCCCGCCGTTTTATTTACCATTTTATTTGTCTCCCAAAAATATTGCCCCATGATTTATAATGTAGTATGATTAGGATATATTATCTAGTAAACTGACCTATCAATCACACCACAGGAGGTATTAAAATGAAATTCTTCACCAAGGCACTCATCATCCTGGCGGTTATTCTCCTTATATTGGCATTGGGCGACAGCATATTCAACGGTCTTTTCAGCAATGACGGTTATCGCCCCGTAACCCAGCAAATGAAAGAGATCATGACAGGAACCGATTAGGTTCCTTTTTTGATACCCTGTCGCTGATATTCACAATTTTCTTACAAATCGTTCATATTTTCGCTACAGGATGCTCATAGGATGCTCATATTTAGCCCATATACTATATCTTGTAAGTTGATATTGCTAATCAGACTTTTTTTCATAATACAGCCGGCAGGAGAAATCCTGACCGGCTCCTCCCTTTTTTAAGGCTTTTTGACCTGTACTCTTCCTCCCACACCTTGTCCACCCGCGGATGAGGGCTCCAGATTCAAACAATATCTGACGCCTCCCCCAGTTTATATCTGACAAAAATAAAAATACTCCACCTCATTGATGATAATACTCATATTGGGGTTATCCAGCAAACTTCTTGTCCTGTTTATAACATTTATGAGCGACTTCTTATAGGTTCTGCTATCAGCCACCTCCACCGGGTTCCTGACAGCAGAGACACAATGCCCTACTTTCCCCAGTTGGCAGCCGCGTATCTCACCGCATATCAAGCTGTGTGTTGTCACTGTCCCGGTGACATAGACTCCTGTGGAGCCGTACTCCTCGTCCGCAGCCATTTCCCAGCATCTTCCCACAAAGTCGTCTGTGTAATATTTTGTATCAATCCCAAAAAATGTGATAATATACTGCTCTGTTGTCATATTAATACCCGCAGCCTTTTACAATATCTTATTCAGACATAGCGCATTCATTGCAGGTCCACATATCCTAAAACAGATTCAGAACAGTGATACTCCATGGATTCCCCCTTCTATTCCTCCCTGCCTATCTGCTTTATGATTTGATTGACATACGTGCTCAGCCCTGCCAGCAGGATTCCCTGGGTTATGGCGGTAAATATTGCCATGAAAATTTCCTGCCCAGACCGGCATGTACTTGTGGCAAGCACATAAATCCCGCATATGACAATTCCCAGGCCGCCGTTGATTAAGGGGATATATCTGTCCTTCACCGCCTCACTCTGCTTAATCCACATGCCCACAAAATACAGCACAAGAGCCACCACAATTAACTCCGGCTTTACATAATCCGTTATCTGCATACACACTTTCCTCCTGTTACTTGTCTTACTATCAGTATATTAAGCTGAACAGGTTTTGACAGTCCCAAGCCCAAAAAAGAGAAGCCCTACGGCTCCTCTTCCATTTTCCCATAAACCTCAGTATCTGCTTTCTGTCTCAGTGTGTTAGGCCCCAGATACTCGCCACCGTGCCATCTGGGATTGAATGTCTCTACATTCTTTGCCTGCTCTTCCAGTTCCTTTGTGGATTTCTGCTCTCCCTGTTTCATTTTCATCACCTCTGGGATAGTATGTACCATGACAGTGGGAAACATGTATCAGATATACAGTATCAGAAATCTCCGCCCCGGCAAAGCCCCTGTGTTTAAAAAATCAGCCCCGGCACGCCACTGGCGCCGGAGCTGATTTAAAAAGGGGAGGATAAGTATTAATTATTTTCTCTTTCGTGTATACTCCTATTATGGCCCCATCCCAAAGAATTATACACACCCGATACATTTTTTTAATTTATTTTCCTCTCCCCTGTTTTTCCCGCCATTCCCGCTCCCCTGCCGTCTGTTTTATTCCGCTCTGGCTCTACAGTATCATCATCAGTGTCCCGGTTATCAGCACCGTGCTGATGACGACGGATATAGAGTTCACCGCGCTTGCCAGTCCCACATCCGCCCCCAGGTTTCCTGTAAATGCAGGTGCGGCAGAGGACATGGGGCTGAGGGCAAGTATGGTCAGAGCCTGCCTGTATTCTATCCCAAAGGGCAGCAGGAAATAAAAGACCAGAGCCAGTACAATGGCCAGTGAATACCGGGCCGCAAGTATCTTCACGATTTTACCCGGCTGGCTGCTGTCCCCGTTCAGCTTAAATCCCACCCCAATCATAAGCATGGCCATAAATGCATTTGCATTTCCAATCACTCCGGTAAATGAGGTAATGGGGGCCGGCAGTCCCACATGGAGAAGCGACAGCACGGTCATAATCAGATATGCGTCAAAAGGAATGGATTTGAGCAGCGTCTTTATAACCGGAAACATGCTGAACCTGGCGTTCTTCTCCTTTGTCGCCACCGCCGCGCTGTAGGCCCCGCCCAGACAGATAAACGCGTTTCCGGTATCAAACAGGCTGGTTGCCACCACACCAACAGGACCCAGGAAGCTCTGGGCAAAGGGCATGGTAAAATTACCTATATTGTATCCTGGCAAATTCAGTATATTGAATGCCCGTTCTTCCCGATCTTTTCCGATACTCATAAAAAAGGCCACGGCGATATACAAAATGCCGCCTGCAAAGCCCAGCAGTGTCACCACCAGCATGGACGGCTTCAGGTCGATCCCTGAAAAATTAGATATAATCGCCGCGGGAAGGGTTATTTTAAGTACGATTTTCGATAAGACATAAAAATCTTCCTCCTTAAAAAAGCCTGCTCTTCTCAACAGATTTCCCATTATTATGACAGCCACAAAAGAACCGGCCTTCATCAACACTTCTGCCATTTTATCATTTCTCCCATCCGTTTTCTCTTCCCGCCCCGGCTTTTGATTTAAACCTTTTGTTTTAAACCTTCATTTCGCAAATCCTGGTAATCGCAAGTCCCTGTTATAATATCAAAAACAACGGCAGACTGCAATAACAAAACAATATGAGGCAGGCAAATTGAGGCAGACAAATCCCCAGGAATCCCCGAACAGCTCCAGTACATCTCCGGTACACCCACAGTATAATCCAAGTACATCTCCAGTACAGCAGGAGGACAGAAAGAAAGACCGGACGCCCAACCTGGCGCCGGTCTCTCCAATCCCTTTGCGAAACAGCACACATGCTCACATGTGTCCCAGTCCTCTGTCTCCTTTAAAGGGCAGATTTATACTCCGGATTCCCGTACCGCCTATACATATCCCAGCAGTCCCGGCAGCCACATGGACAGAATCGGAACATAGGATACAAGCAGCAGTACAACAAATATAGCCGCAAAATACAGCAGCAGGGGTTTAATTACATTTTCAATCTTGGTCTTACCCACCTTTACACCTACAAACAGCGTCGTTCCTACCGGAGGCGTGATGGTTCCGATACACAGGTTAAATATCATCATTATACCGAAATGTACGGTATTCATACCCAGGGCCTGGCAGATTGGCAGGAAGATAGGTGTGAAGATAAGACAGGCCGGCGTCATGTCCATAAATGTACCGATAATCAGCAGGAGGATATTGATAATAAAAAGAATCACATACCGGTTGTTGCTGATACCTAACATTGCCTCTGACACGGCTGTGGGGATTCCGGTAAAGGCCATAACCCAGCTCATGATGCTGGACACGCCAATCAGGAAAATAATGATGCCTGTCATCTCCGCGCTGTCCAGGAAAATCTTAGGCAGCTCAGAGAACTTTATGGACTTATAGAAGAACAGGGAAAGAATCAGGCTGTACACCACCGCCACCACGCTTCCCTCAGTTGCGGTAAAAATACCGCTGATAATACCGCCGATAACAATGACAATCATCAGCAGACAGGGAATGGCCTGGAAGAAAACCTTTACCTTTTCACTGTTGGAATATTTCTTTGTGCTGCGGTACCCTTTCTTCTTGGCAAAATAGAAGATAACCGCCATGCAGGCAAGGCCCCAGAGGATGCCCGGAATGTATCCCGCCATGAACAGGGCTGCCACCGAGGTGCCGCCGCTGACCAGGGAGTAGGTAATCATTACATTGCTGGGAGGAATCAGAAGGCCGGTTGGCGCCGTGGCAATATTAGCAGCAGCAGAGAAATCCCTGTCATAGCCCTCCTCTTCCTCAATAGGCCCGATGATGGAACCCATGGCGGAGGCAGCTGCGGTACCGGAACCGGATATGGCGCCGAACAGCATGTTTGCCACTGCGTTGGTATGGGCCAGGGCGCCGGGAATGCTTCCTGTAAAAAGCTTTGCAAAGTTGATGAGACGGATGGCAATACCGCCCTTATTCATGATATTTCCTGCCAGGATGAAAAACGGAATGGCAAGAAGGCTGAATACGGATATGCCTGAAAAAATTCTCTGTGCCCCTGTAAGCACGGCTGCTCCCGTATTGAGTACCGGAAGAATGGCACAGATGGATGACACTGCCAGGGCTACCGCAATGGGAACCCCCGCTAAGAGCATCACTACTAAAAGCACCAAAATAATCAGTCCGCAGACTACTGCTATATTCATACTCCTGCATCCTCCTTTTTGCCAAAATCCGTGTGCAGCATGTCTGCCGCGTTCATCAGACTGAACATCATGATAATAATGCCTGTCACAGGTACAATCACATAGATATATCCCATAGGCACCCTGAGGGATGCTGTGGTCTGGATCATGGTCAGCTTTGTGATGGAGATACCTCCGTAAACCATGACCACACCGGCAAAGGCAAAGGTCAGCAGGTCAATGATGACTTCCAGGTATTTCTTGGCGGAACCGCTAATCTTATCCGCCAGAAATCCCATCCTCATATGGTCCCTTTTGCCGAACACATAGGCGGAAGCCAGCAGGGCCATCCATGTGAAGCTGTAGGTTAAAAGCTCCTCTGAAACAGTACTGGGCTTATTGAAGAAATAGCGGGTAACAATCTGGTAGGTCCCGATTATAGTCATCAGCATAAACAGGCAGATGATAAAAACTCCCAGAATCTGCATGATTCTGGCTCTCACTTTATGCATTGTCTCCATCCTGCTTTCCTCCCTTCGCTTTTTCGTTTATTTCCTGGATATGATTGTACAGGTCCACAATCTTGGGATTATCCTTTAACATGGTCTCATGAAGAGGCAGCACCTTTTGTTTGAACGCATCCACGTCCACATCTATAAATTCCACGCCCATTTTATTCTGTGCAATATCCTTGGCTTCCTCAATGCTCTTATCCCACTCCTCAAGCTCCACCTCTGTGGACAGGGCTGCAGCGTCCTTGAATACCTGGTATTCCTCAGGGCTCAAACCGTTTAAGAATTTCAGGTTGGCAACCAGCATATCCGGCACCATCTGATGCTTATTATAGGCATAATACTTGGCAACCTCGCCGTGCTTGTTGTTGGTAAGGGCCAGCTCATTGTTCTCCGCACCGTCGATAACGCCCTGCTGGATAGCCGTATATACCTCACCGAATCCCATGGGGGCTGCCGCTGCTCCGAAGGCATTGACCATGGCAACGCTGGCCGGGCTCTGCTGAACCCTTATCTTCTTTCCCTTTAAGTCATCAGGGGTATGAATCGGAGTCTTGGCATAAAAATTCCTGACGCCTGCATTGTACCAGGTAACCACCCTGAAACCGGCTTCGTCCGTGGACTCATAAACCTTTTCCATGTAGTCCGTATCCTGCATTACAGATTTGTACACATCCTCTGAGTCGAAAAGATAGGGCATACTGAATATTTCGTATACGCCTGCAAACGTCTCAAGATTGGCGGTTCCGGCCACAACAAAGTCAATGGCCCCTGTCTGGGTCAGCTCAATGGCCTTCTGGGCAGAACCCAGGATTTCATTGGGGAATATCTGGACCTCGTACTTGTCCCCCAGCCGTTCCTCCACATATTCCTTAAAAGCTAAAAGCCCTATATGCTCCGGATGCGTCTCTGACTGGGCATGGGATACACGGATAATCCGTTTTCCGGAAGTCACTGAGCCACAGCCTGTAAGACCTGCTGCCACAGCAGCTGCAAGGGCGGCAGCCGCCACTCTCTTTATGAATTTTCTCACTTTTTTCATTCCTTTCCCTTTATACGGCAAATTCTTTTGTTTCAATACATCCCAGAAACCTGCGTTCCTGTTTATTCTGGACTGAAATACTGTTTCCCATACCGCAAAACGGCGGCCTTTTGCTGCCCGTTGCCCGGCTCTTTCAGAGTCCCGGCCCTTTTCTCCACAACAAAAGCCCCTTGGCTATCAACCAGAAAACGTTAAGATTTTTTGGCGCCTTCTTAACACTTTCTTAATTATATAGCCAGGGGCTTTTATTTTGTACCGTAAAAGTTTGTCATACAGGAAGAAGATTTTGTCCTTCCCCATTTTTTTCTAGTTACCTTCGCATAAATGCACAAAAAACCTGTTCTATTTTTGTGCAGTCTCACTATCCCTGTACTCGGATGGTATCATTCCGGTCATGCGCTTGAACACTTTTGCAAAATAATTGGAATCATAATACCCTACCTGCATACTCACGTCCTTGACGCTTATGCTCCTGTCCTTCAGCAGTTTTTTGGCCTCGTTTACCCTGAAACCGGTGAGGTAGGAGGTGAAATTCTGGTCAAAGCACTGTTTGAACAGCTTGCAGAAATAGGCGTCTGAATAATTCATCATCCTGGCAGCATCTTGCATGGATATTTCCTTCATATAATTATTCCGTATATACTCCCGAATGGTTTCCGCCACCTGGGCCAGGCGTCCGTCCCCGTCATCCCTGGGCATGGCTTCTGCATGTTCCTCCCGGCGGATGTCCGGAGAAGGAATGTCCGGAGAAGGAACACCTGGAGAAGGAACGCCTGGAGAAGGAACACCCGGAGAAGGAACGCCCGAAACATTCAGCCGTTTATCCGTCAGCCGCATGGCCTCCTCCATGACAGCCACCAGCTCATCCTCCTCGCAGGGCTTCAGCAGATAATCCAGGGCCCGTATGACAATGGCCCTCTTGGCATAGGAAAACTCATCATAGGCTGTCAGGAAAATAATAATACAGTCCTCGTCCAGGCTGCGGATGCGTTCCGCCGCCTCCACCCCGTTCATCTCCGGCATGGATATATCCATGACCACAATCTGGCTTTTTTCCCTTTTGAATGTCTCCAGGGCCTCTGCCCCGTTCACTGCCTCGCTGATATCCAGGCTGCCGCAAAAATGCCTCTTCAGACGCTTGGCCAGCGCCATACGTTCAATCTGTTCATCATCCGCCAGCAATACACGATACATATACCTCATCCTTTCGTCCTGTCATCAGGGTGTAAAGGCCATCTGCACGACCGTTCCCCGTCCCTCACTGCTGTAAATGAAAACCTCGCCGTCCCGGTACATTCCATGGACCCTGCGGTAAATATTTCCCACGCCCACGCCGGTGGCCTTCTCCTCTCCCCTTGCCAGGGCGAGGCGTATTTCCTCCAGCCGTTCCTGCGCCATTCCCCGTCCTGTATCAGCCACCGATATCCAGAGCCGCCTTCCCTCCATCCAGGAACGGACATGTATCCTTCCCCCCTGTCCCTTGGGAGAAATGCCGTGGATAATGGCGTTTTCCACCAGAGGCTGCAGGGCGAAGGAGGGCACCAGCACCTCCATGGTATCCGGCTTACAGTCCGTGTCATAGCGGATTCTCTGTCCGAACCGCATCTGCTGCAAATACATGTAGTCCTGCACCACCTTAAGCTCCCGCTCCAGGGGCATCACGGAGTCCGTGGATTTCAGGTTATAGCGGAACAGCCTACTCAGGGCATGGATCATCTTCTCTGTGGTGTCTGCATCCTCAATCTGGGCCGTACTGGCAATCATATTCAGTGTATTGAACAGAAAGTGGGGATTTATCTGGTTTTTCAGCATCTGCAGCCGCACCTCGTCCAGCTGCTTCTCCATTCTGTGCTTTTCCGTCAGGGCTTCAATATATCCCCTGGTACTGGCTTTCATGGTGCAAAAGGCCCTGACCAGGCTGGCGATCTCATCACTGCCCTCCGCACAGGTGTCCGGGCCCGTAAAATCATTTTCCCCTATCCGTCTGGAGTCCTCCGCCAGCTCTACCATGGGGCGGACAATGTTTTTCTGGACGGAACGGTTCAGCCATCTGACCATCAAAAGAGCTGCCGCGCCCCACAAAATACTGACTGCCGGCACAATAATGAACAGCGGGCGCTGCATCTCATACCGCTCATTGCCCGACTGCACGGTCATCTGTTCCAGACGGCCCGCATGGGTTGCCAGATATCCCTGAACCCGGTAAATGGTATAGAGGCGGTCCAGATAATCCGGCGCCCCTTCCTCCATCTCCAGAAACGCATCCCTGGCAGCGGCGTAATTCTCATACATATTTAAAATGGACCAGGTGACCCCATAACGTTCCGCACCGATCTCCTCATAGTCAAAGGGCAGGGACTTAAGCGCAGAGCGGGTCCTGGCGCAGGACATCTCATATTTCTCCCTGTTTTCAGGCGACCTGTCCCCTGCATAATACTGGAAGGAACTGCTCTCAGCATCCATGGCCGACCAGAAGGCCAGGCTCCGCGAATTGCCCATAAGCAAATCCCCGAATCCCTTCATGCCATAGCCGGCGATCAGCATCACCGCTGTTATGGACAGGATGACCACGGCGGCCGTGGAAATGGTAATCCATCTGACCTTCCGCTCCAGAGAGCAGGACATCCAAATACCATGCAGTTTTCTTCCTTGCCTTCCTTCCATCCAGTCTACCTCCATCGTTCATAGCTTATTCTATAATAGTTTTTAACATTTTGGAAGAGACAAACCAAAAACATGGCGGAACTTTGTATTTTTGCGCAGCAAAAAACGCCTGCAGCCAGTAAGGCAGTCTGTATTTACTGACATAGGCGTTTTCCTGAGGCCGCCGGCCGTAAGCCGCGGACCATCACAGCAGCTGGTCCTTTTCGGAAGGCACATACACTGCAATATCCTCAATATCGCAGTCCAGTATCCTGCAAAGGTCATTCACAGTCTTCATGGATATGTCCATGTTGTGTTTCAGCCTGTGAAGGGTACTGTCCGACACGCGGTGCTTCTTTGTAAGTGTGTACCAATTTTCCTCAGATTGCTCCAGTGTCTTCCAGAATGGTGAATAATCTATCATCTTTATCTCCTGTATACGCTCAAGCCGCCGAAGGGCTGGTTTCTTAGATAGATTAAGCATAAGTTAGATTTCACATCTTGAATATCTTCGCAATTACGAATATACTATATAAATGTAAATGCTGTTATTTACATATCTGAAAGGCAGGGCAAAGCAAATGGATTATTTCACAAAAGAAGGCATGAAAAAGCTTCTGGAGGATGAAGAGGTAGTCCGCCGTTTGACGGAGTTCATGGCCATGGATGGTGCGGCCTATTTCGAGGAGGTGCGCTCCCATCTGTCCCCTGAGGAGCTGGAAGAATATCTGGATGAGAACCCGGACGAGAGAATCTATCTGAAAAAATAGGTATCCATCCAATATTTCCATCACGTAAAAGAGCGGCCTGTCAAATGACAAACCGCCCTTCTTCATCTTCTTCCTCAAAGTAATCCTTATAGTCCACCTCAATAGAACGGCGCATACGTTTCATGCTGTAATAAAGGTGTTCCTTCAAGGCTTCCTCCAGCCCTTTTTCATTTTTATCCGCAATCAGACGGAATAAATCCTCATGCTCACCGATAATGCGCATAAAATCAGTTTCCGTGATAAAGTCCAGCATCCTGAACCTGGTATAGTGGAGCTGCTGGGCCTGAAGCATCTCCCACAGCTTCTGGCGCCTGACAGCCGCAAACCAGATGGAGTGCATCTGCGCGTCCATACGGTAAAACTGCTCCGGCTCAAAACCCGGTTCCCTGATAACAGCCCTCTGCTGCGCAATGCTGTGGCGGATGTCCTCCATGACCATGGGCGTCTGGATTTCCAGGAAATCCCTGAGCACCATGGTTTCCACGGCCACGCGCATATATATCATCTGCTTGATGTTGTCCAGGCTCAGAAGAGTCACATAAGTGCCGCGGTAGGGAATGGTCTCTGCAAATCCCTGCTCCTGCAAAAGCCGGAGCGCGTCACGCACCGGTGTTCTGGACACCCCAAAGCGCTCGCATATATCATTTTCACTAATCATCTGGCCCGGCTTAAGCCTTAAATCCAGGATTTCCTGCTTAAGTGTCTCGTATACAAGCTCTCCCCGGTTCTTGAAGTTCATCTCTCCCATGGCTGGACCCCCTTATCAATACCCGCATACAGCACAGGCATAAAATGCCGCTCTTCCTATCAAACAGTCCGGCCGCATCAAAAGCTGCCGGACTGCCAACTGGTCTATATTATAAATGATTCCCCCGGAAAATTCAAGCCGGATTATTTAGGCTGCTTGCCGATGTATGCCAGGATTCCTCCGTCCACATACAGCACCAGTCCATTGACGAAATTGGATGCGTCGGAAGCCAGGAATACGGCAGGTCCGCCCAGATCCTCGGCCTCGCCCCAGCGCCCTGCCGGAGTCTTGCTCACGATAAACTGGTCAAATGGATGTCTGGATCCGTCAGGCTGAATCTCACGCAGCGGAGCGGTCTGGGGAGTGGCAATGTAACCGGGCCCGATGCCGTTGCACTGGATGTTGTACTCTCCGTACTCGGAAGCAATGTTCTTGGTCAGCATCTTAAGGCCGCCCTTGGCTGCGGCGTATGCGGATACGGTCTCACGGCCAAGCTCGCTCATCATGGAGCAGATGTTGATAATTTTTCCGTGGCCCTTCTTAATCATGCTGGGGATAACTGCCTTGGACACGATGAACGGCGCGTTCAGGTCCACGTCAATAACCTGTCTGAACTCGGCAGCCGTCATATCGCACATGGGAATCCTCTTGATGATGCCGGCATTGTTCACCAGAATGTCCACCACGCCTACTTCCTTCTCAATCTTTCCAACCATCTCGTTGACGGCGTCCTCACTGGTCACGTCGCATACATAGCCGTGGGCTTCGATTCCCTCTTCCTTGTAAGCAGCCAGTCCCTTGTCAACCAGCTCCTGCTTGATATCATTGAACACGATGGTTGCGCCTGCGCCTGCCATGGCCTTGGCGATGGCAAAGCCGATTCCGTAGGATGCACCTGTAATCAGGGCTACCTTGCCCTCCAGTGAAAAGTTATTTAAATAATCTGCCATTTCTTTTTCCTCCTTGATTTGCTTATCTCATCTGATTGGGCATCATGGTGTCCATGTCGTCAAACTCCATGTTCTCTCCGCCCATGGCCCAGATAAATGTATAGTTGGATGTGCCGGCTCCGCTGTGTATGCTCCAGGAAGGGCTGATAACAGCTTCCTCGTTCTTCATCACAATGTGCCTTGTCTCGGTGGGCTCCCCCATCATATGGAATACCACGTTGTCGCCTGGAACCTCAAAGTACATATAAACCTCCATGCGGCGCTCATGGGTGTGGGACGGCATGGTGTTCCATACGCTTCCCTCCTCCAGCACAGTCATGCCCATGGACAGCTGGCAGGTCTTAAGTACATCCGGGTGGATAAACTGGTTGATAACGCGCTTATTGGCTGTCTCAGATGCTCCGCAGGGCCTCTTGGCTGCCTTTGCAATGGGGATGTAGGTGGTGGTGTAAGAAGTATGGGCCGGCGCGCTTACCATGTAGAACTTAGCCGGTGCAGAAGCGTCGTCGCTGGAAAAATATACTTCCTTTGTTCCCTTTGTGATGTACAGGCAGTCCTTATATCCCATCTGGAATTCCTGTCCGTCAGCCACAATCCTGCCGCTTCCGCCGATATTGAAAATACCAATCTCGCGGCGCTCCAGAAAATAGTGAGTTCCGAAATTCTTCCAGCAGTCAATTCCCTTATCTATGGAAACAGTTTCTGTGGTAGGCATACATCCCAATGTCACCATACGATCCACATGTGAATACACAGCCACTACCTCATTGGCCGCATACAGGTTCTGAATCAGGAACTCATCCCTCAGCTCCTGGGTGGTGTAACGCTTTACATCCCTCTGATTTGCAGAATAGCGAATATCCATTATCTTGTTTCCTCCTTTAAACTTGATTTCCTTTAAATTTAGTTTCCTTTAATCTTAGATTCCTTTAATCTTGACTTTCTTTTGTGTCTACATTTGCCTTTGCGATTTAGATTGCGTTTGAGTTTGTATTTCTTTCTAGCAATTTGTATACAACTTTTTAAATCTGTATACAGATTAACACAGTCGTATATCTTTTTCAATGGGCATATTCTACAAAATTGTAGTGATTTTCTATGCATGTTCACAACAGTAAGGCTTGCGTTGTGTGTCTGTTTATTATATACTTGACCGTGTTTGACCATGAAACATTACAGCGAGGAGAATGATTATGAAAAAAAACATCCTGGTGGGCCAGTCCGGCGGCCCCACAGCCGTCATTAACGCCAGCTTATATGGAGTCATTGCAGAGGGCATGGCCCGGCCGGAAGAGGTGGACCATGTGTACGGCATGGTAAACGGCATCGAAGGCTTCCTCTCAGGCCACGTCATGGACCTGTCCTCTCTTACCCATGAGGACCTCATCCTGCTTAAGCAGACTCCGGCCGCTTATCTGGGCTCATGCCGGTTCAAACTGCCTGAAAACCTGGATGCGCCGGTTTACAGCCTTTTATTTGAAAAATTCAAATCCATGAACATAGGAGCCTGTTTCTATATCGGCGGAAATGATTCCATGGACACGGTTGACAAGCTCTCACGATGCGCCCGGATCCGCCGTGAATCCATCTCCTTCATCGGAGTGCCAAAAACCATAGACAACGATCTGCCTGTGACTGACCATACCCCCGGATATGGAAGCGCCGCCAAGTATGTGGCCTCCACGGTCCGTGAAATTTCCCTGGACGCCTCTGTGTACCAGCAGCCGGCTGTCACTATCGTGGAACTGATGGGACGCCATGCAGGCTGGGTAACGGCTGCTGCCGCCCTGGCCAGAAAATTCCCCGGCGACAATCCTCTTCTCATTTATATGCCGGAAGTGCCGTTCTCCATGGAACAGTTTTTTAAGGACGTGGAGCAGGCCCTGTCCCGCCAGCCCAATGTGGTAATCTGCGTATCCGAAGGCATCTGCGACAAAAACGGCCGTTTTATCTGCGAATACACCAATGACGCCCAGATTGACACCTTCGGCCACAAGATGCTTACTGGCTGCGCCAAGATACTGGAAAGCTATGTCCGCAACCGTTTCCAGGTAAAGGTCCGCTCCGTGGAGCTGAATGTAAACCAGCGCTGCAGCAGCCTTCTGGCCTCTGCCGCCGATGTGCAGGAGGCAGAGAGCTCCGGCAGAACAGCCGTAGAAAAGGCCCTGCAGGGAGAAACCGGCAAAATGGTTACCTGTTCCCGCCTGTCAGGGCCCGGATATGAACTTGAATATGGACTTACAGAGGTAGGCAATGTGTGCAACCGCGAAAAATCCTTTCCTGTGGAGTGGATCACGGCGGAAGGCTCCGATATCGGACCGGAATTCCTGGACTATGCCCTTCCCCTGATTCAGGGGCAGCCGGACCACATCATGGAAAACGGACTGCCAAAATATCTCTGCAGGAAGTAAGCGCCTCAGCCGTCACACCCCGGAATATGCCGAAAATCCGCCGTCCACCGGAAGTATGATTCCGGTGATAAAACCGGCCGCCTCATTGTTGAGCAGGAACATGAGGGCCCCGTTCAGCTCCTCAGGCCTGCCGAACCGCCCCATGGGGGTGGCGGCCAGCACCTTGGCGGTTCTGGCCGCGGGCTTTCCGTCCTCCTCATAGAGGAGGCCCTCATTCTGCCGGGTCACAAAGAAACCCGGAGCAATGGCATTGACCCGGATTCCAGCTTTTGCGAAATGCACGGCCAGCCATTGGGTGAAATTGCTGAGTGCGGCCACGGCCCCGCTGTATACAGGTATTCTGGTAAGGGGCCTGGCCGCGCTGGCAGAGGAGATGTTGATGATATTGCATCCCTCCCGTCCCACCATATCCTTGGCAAAGACCTGGCAGGTCAGAAATCCTCCTAAAAAATTCAAATCCAGCACGCCCTGCACCCCCTTATACTCCATATCAAAGAAGGTAGCCACATCGGCCTCTATATCCCCCATCTCAAAATATTCTTTCGATGTATTAGCCCTGGCCTGGTTGCCTCCCGCTCCGTTTATCAGGATATCGCAGGGTCCTAACCGAGCCAGCACCCTGGCATGAACGCTCTCCAGCATCTCCTTATCCATCACATCCACTCCATAGGCGGCAGCCGTCCCCCCAGCCTCCCGTATGTCCCTGGCTGTCTCCTCAGCCGCCTCCAGGTTAATGTCCAGAAGGGCCACTGCTGCGCCGGCTCTGGCCAGCGTCCTGGCAAACATGCCGCAGAGGATTCCCCCCGCGCCGGTCACCACCGCCATCTTTCCCGTCAAATCCGTCCCCAATACCACCTTTCCTTCCTCCCTTCCTGCTCTTTACTTTCATTCTTTTCCCATTCATCCTCACCGGCTGATGGACAAAAAGGGCCTGAGAACGTTCTTCCCGGCCCTTTCCTGATTTATATTGTGTTTTTTGTCTGATTTTGTGCTGTACAGACCGGCTGTCAGGACATTACCTGCTCATTTTCTCCACAGCCTCGAACAGGCCATTGAGGTAGGTAGCGCCTAATGCTCTGTCATACAGGCCGTATCCGGCTCTTCCTGTCTCTCCCCAAATCATACGTCCGTGGTCAGGTCTTACATAGCCGTCAAAACCATTCTCCACCAGGGCCTTCACGATACCGAACATGTCCAGGGAACCGCAGCAGGACAGATGTGCTCTTTCCTCAAAGCCGTTATCCAGCACAGCCACATTTCTCAGATGCGCGAAGTGGATTCTTCCCATGGCGGCGTATTTGCCGGCCAGTCTAACCACGTCGTTCTTAGCGGAACAGCCCAGGGAACCGGTACACAGTGTGATTCCATTGTGCCTGTCATCCACCAGCTTTAAGAACTTATCCAGGTTCTCCTCACAGGTAATGATTCTGGGAAGACCGAAGATGCTCCAGCATGGGTCGTCCTCATGGATTGCCATATTCACGTCGCACTCGGCCGCAACCGGAATAATGCGCTCCAGAAAATATTTTAAGTTATCCCAGAGATTTTCCTCTGTCAGGCTGTGGTACTCCTCCACTACAGCCTTAAGTCCGTCCTTGGTGTAGCTGGAATCCCATCCCGGAAGTGTCAGGTCGCTGTCGCTGTTAAGAGGATTCACTGCATCTACCTGCTCCTGATAGTACACCAGGGAGGTGGATCCGTCAGCCAGCTCATGGTCTAACTGGGTCCTGGTCCAGTCAAATACAGGCATGAAATTGTAGCAGATACATTTAACACCTGCCTCCGCAACACGGCGGATGTTCTCACAGTAGTTCTCGATGTACTTGTCCCTGGAAGCCTTGCCCAGCTTTATATCCTCATGGACAGGAATACTCTCAATCACATCAAAGCCCAGGCCAGCATCCTCTACCTGCTTCTTCAGCTTTGCAATGCTCTCCCTGCTCCACACTTCGCCTACCGGAACATCGTATACAGCCGTAACGATGGACTGCATGCCCGGAATCTGGCGGATATTCTCCAGTGTTACCTTGTCGTCTTCCCCATACCATCTGAATGATAATTTCATGTGTAAACTCCTCCTGATAAGTGTTGTTTTACGTTCCCTAACCTATGGTTTTATTATAACAGAAACCATTTTTCCGTCCATAGTGATACTTGCCGTCCATATTGCAAATGTTGTTGTTTCATGCTAAGATGGGGATAAAATCATGATAAATCATGTTTCCCGAGAGGAGGGACTCCCGTGAAAAAACAGCTGTCCATGGACTTTAACACACGGCAATACATGCAGTCCGGAGACTTTGAACTCTTCTATTACAATGACACTGCGCTTAAATCCGTAGATGCCCATGAACATGACTACTACGAGTTCTATTTTTTCCTGGAAGGCGATGTTACATACCACATCGGTGATAAAAGCTATCAGCTGGAATACGGGGACTGTCTGCTGATTCCGCCTGATACCCCCCATTATCCCCAGTTCCATTCCTATGATAAACCCTACCGCAGGTTTGTATTCTGGCTGAATCAGGATTACCACAAAAAGCTGCGCCAGACCAACGAAGATTTGACATATTGTTTTGACTATGCCCAGAGCCACCAGGCCTACCGGTTCCACACAGACACCATTACCACCCAGGAGATTCAGGGAAAGCTTACCGACCTGATGGAGGAGCTTGCGGGCGGACGCTCCTTCCACCGCCTTGTCTCGGAGCTCATGGCTGTCTCCTTCCTGGTGTACATTAACCGCCTTCTCTATGACAGCCTCCACCAGAAATCAGCTGTCTACGAAAATGTTCTGTACCTGAACATCTGCGACTATATCAACCGGCACCTGGAGGAGGACTTAAGCCTGGACAGCCTGTCGTCCTTTTTCTATGTGAGCAAATACCATATCTCCCACATCTTCAAGGACAACATGGGTATCCCGCTCCACCAGTACATCCTGAAAAAACGGCTTCACGCCAGCAAGAACGCCATATTGTCCGACCAGCCCATCAGCCATGTTTACCTCCAGTACGGCTTCAAGGACTACACCAGCTTTTTCAGGGCATTCAAAAAAGAGTACGGTGTTTCCCCCAAGGAGTACCGGGAGCAGCACCGCCTGCCTGAACAGCAGGATTACACCATATAAGGGGATTTGACTGACATGAATACACCTGACATCCTTTCCTTTGACACATACAGAAACTGTATCCTCTGCCCCAGAATGTGCAAAGCCGACCGCAGCCGCGCCGCAGGCTACTGCGGCTGCAGCAGCGTCCTTACGGCTGCCAGGGCCGCCCTTCACCACTGGGAGGAGCCCTGCATCAGCGGATCTGCGGATGCAGACGGCGGTTTAACAGCGCCCGGCGGCGCCCATTCGGATTCCGGCGGCAGCGGCACCGTCTTTTTTTCCGGCTGTACCCTGGGCTGCTGCTTCTGCCAGAATCATAAAATCAGCAGCGGGCACTTCGGCCGGGAGATGACCGCTGAGGAACTGGGCCAGGTTTTCCTCCGTCTCCAGGACCAGGGGGCATATAACATAAACCTGGTGACACCCACCCAGTACCTGCCCCATATTATCTCCGCCCTGGACCAGGTACGCTTTAAGCTCACCATACCTGTGGTCTATAACTGCGGCGGCTATGAGCGTGCGGAGACAGTAAAGGCATTAAAGGATTACGTGGACATATGGCTTCCCGACTTCAAATACTATGATAACCGTCTGGCCCAGCGATATTCCAGGGCTGCGGACTATTTTGAGACGGCCGCTGCCGCCATCCGGCAGATGATTGACCAGACCGGCGCTCCTGTTTACCAGTCTGTCTCTCCCGGACTGCTGGCAAAAGGCGTCATCATCCGCCACATGGTCCTGCCGGGACAGCGCCGTGATTCCATTGCCCTGTTGGAATGGATAAGCGGCAATCTGCCCCGGGGCCGGTATATGATCAGCCTTATGAGCCAGTACACTCCCTACATCCAAAACCAGGAATTCCCGGAACTAAACCGCCGCATCACATCATACGAATATGACAAGGTGGTGGATGCCGCCATCCGTCTGGGACTCACCCAGGGGTTCATGCAGGAAAAAAGCAGTGCCAGGGAAGAATATACTCCGCCCTTTGATTTGGAAGGACTATAAGGTATTCCGGACAAAGGTATTCGGGACAAAAGTATTCGGGACAGATGAACGGGTTTCAGAACAAAAAAAGCGCCTGCCTCATCCGGCTGCGCCATCCCGTTTTTCTTTTCCCCTGTTCTCCAAACCTGCTCTCTAAAGACTTTCCTGAATCTCATAAAAACATGAAGACGGATATCGAATCTTTGACTAACCACGTTCGCAGATTACGATATCCGTCTTCTAACTATTTCGTCCATTGGACTAAACCTCACTTTTCCGAAACAATTCTTTTAATTATTTCTGGCTTTTCTATATTAAGTTGTTACACCATTCTACGTTCTGTTACTTCGCTCCTACTTCTGCATTTCTTCACTTATGTCTGATTCATTTCTTTTATTGCTTTTTCTTTACTATCCGGTATCATCTTTCGTTCTAATAATACTTTCTCGTCATATCACCAAACCGAATTTATTTTTCTGATACTCTTGAGATAGTGTTACAAATTCAATCATTCATTTGTTTATAAATGCTTCACTCAACAGTCTGTATCTTTAATTCATATCTTTAAATAACTGCAATTGCTCTTAAAACATTCAATCTATATAACTTGTATTTCGATTATTAAATTATCTGTCTGTGAACTTACCCATTCACATATTAGTTTCTTTAACTCATGAAAACCTGCTACTTCTTGAATTGTTTACCAACCGATTGGATTCCTGTTTCTTTAAATCAATTTCTTAAAATTACTTATCTGTTTGAGCGTTTCACTTTGGTAGTTTGGTTTTTCCTGGTCTCATTTATAATTAAATTTCTTTAAGTTATAAATGAAACAAAATTTAAGTCTTTGGCGGTCCGTACCTCCTTTGCTTGGATTTTATTACTTGTGAACTGATTGTCTACAGTTCCTTGAAATCTTTTGTTCTCTGTTCTTTTGTTGTTTTCATTATAGTAAATGCCCCCGCATTTGTCAACACTTTTTTAGTTTTTTTATTATTTTTTTAGTTTATTAATATTCGAATCCATTTTATTACAATTGTTTCTATTTTTATACATATCTTAACCTTTTATTTGTGTTAATTGTTTAAATATTCTGATTTTTTCCAAAAAAAGATACCTATTCCTACCGGATACAGGTATCTTTTTCCTGTTATTTACTTTTTATCTGTTTGAATCATCCCTTAAATGCTTCCACTTCTTCCCTGGAGGGTATGGAGGGTGCTGCCCCGGGGCGTGAAACCGCAATTGCGGCTGCCTTGGCAGCCAGGTCAAGGGCCTCTCCCGCATCCAGCCCCTGCACCAGCCCGCCAATAAGGAAACCGGTAAATGTATCACCGGCAGCCGTTGTATCCGCCACAGGAACCTTATAGATTCCCTGTGTCAGGATTCGTTGGCCGTCCCTGTAAAGGGAGCCGTCTCCGCCCAGTGTCAGAACTATCTTTGACTCCGGAAATTTGTCAGAAAGCTTTTGGAGCAGCTCCTCACCGCTTCCCTGCTCCCCGCATATATCTCCTGCCTCAATCTCATTCAACAGGAAATAATCCACATATTCCAGGGGATAGGTACTGATTTTATCGTCCATGGGAGAAGGGTTGAATACAAGCACCATGCCTTTTTCGCGGGCTCTCTCCATGATATAGCCAATCTCGCTGATTTCATTCTGCAGTACCAGGTAGTCCCCCTTCTCAAAGTGGTCCATAACCCCATCCACCATTTCCCTGGTAATCTGCTGGTTGGCGCCGCCGAAGAGAAGGATGCAGTTGCCCCCGTCCTTTGCCTTCTGGATAATGGCATGGCCGGTCTTTCCATCCAGCACGGATATATACTCCGTATTCACCCCGGCTTCCTTTAACTGGCGAATGAGAAAATCCCCGTCCCCGGTGCCGATGGCACCTGCGTGCCATACCTCTGCCCCGCTTTTACTCAGGGCAATGGACTGGTTTAACCCCTTGCCGCCTGAAAACACATGCATTTCTTCCGAGGACATGGTCTCCCCTCCCCTGACAAAGTGGTCCACACTATAGGTGTAATCTATGTTCAGTGAACCGTAATTAAGTATCTTCATGATTCTTCTCCTTTCCATTCGTTTGATTCTTTATTCTTCCGGCACCATCTTCCCCACATCCTGGGGAATCCGGGTCAGGTCCCGCTCCACAATCAGATATATCACTGCATCCGGAGGGTTCTCCTCCAAAAGCGACCGGTCAAAGGCCTGCCAGTGATAAAAGTCCACATTGGCAAAGTACCGGGGCAGGAAATCCATGAGGGCTGTGCCGAAGGAATCCCGTATAACGGCAATCCGGCGCTTATCCGGCGCCCCGGGTGTACTTGTATGGACAATATTCTTATCCCCGTTTACATCCTGCACCGTGACCTCAAGGTCTTCGTGATACCCGCTTACAAGGGCAATCTGGTCATCGCAGTATTTCTCAGGCAGGTGGAACAGATTGGCCAGGTCACCCGGGGCTCCCTTGATATAATCCACCTGCACATCCTCTATGGGCAGCGGTGTCCCTCCCAATGCCTCAATGAGCATCTGGCCTGCCGCGTATCCTCCTGCGCTGTTCCAGTGAGTATCCGTCTTATAATACCACACATAATCCCGGTTCGTGTTAAAGTACTCCCTGGGGTCCAGAACCGTCACATCCGAGTGCTCCCGTATGTAATCCTCCAGCTGTCCGGGCCGGTTTCCATCCCAGACCCGCTTATATGCATCCGGCATATATTCCCTGTAGATTCCTTCCTTGTTGGGAGCAATCATCATGAGAAAGGGTATGCCCCGGCTCTCATAATATCCGGCTGCCTTTATGATCTGTCCGCCAATCCAGGCAGCATCGTCCGGGTAAAAGGGCTGTGTTCCCAGGGCATCATAAAGGCTCATGCCCCCGGCAAAAAAGTACCAGCCATCCTTTCCCACAATCACATCCTGGGAATCCGCATAGCCGAACAGCTTTAAATTAATCATGGAATTCAGGCTCAGGAACAGGTTCCTGAATGCCGCATGGTCATTGATATAACTGTTGACCGCAGACGGATACGCCTCATATGTATCCGGTGAAAACACGGGAAACTCTGCCAGGTTCCTGTTTTCCCCGGTGCCTGTCTGGCTGCCTCCCTTCACAAAGGGAAACAGCAGGTTGGGTATCAGAAGCAGGGCCCAGAACCCCGCAATCATAATCTTCTTCATCATAGGTGCTGCTCTCTTTCCGTATGGACTAAAATCTGAAATAAATAAAGGCCTGATAGGTGCTGCTGACCATAAGCAACGTTCCCAGCAGCAAAAGGGCTGCCATCACAGCCACATCCGCTGCGGTCACGTTCTCCTCGTCAAACAGCCGGGCTTTGAGACGGGGCATCAGCTGCTGGATGGGCCCGCAGAATACCACTGCCAGCACCAGCAGAAACAGAATGCGGTTATCCGCAAAAATCCGCGGATTCCACAGTCCCTTGCTGGGAATCAGCATTGCCTTTAACAGTATTTTTCCGTTGTGCAGGGTATCCACCCGAAACAGCAGCCAGCCCACTGCCACCGCCCCAAGGGTGTACAGATGATTCAGGAACTTCAGGGGATTTTTTTCTAAAATCCTGCCAATCCACAGGCGTTCCGCCACAATAAGAATGCCGTAATACACACCCCAGCATATGAAGTTCATGCTGGCCCCATGCCACAGTCCCGTTGCCAGGAATACCAGGAAAAGATTCACGCAGGTGCGCGCCAGTCCCTTCCTGTTGCCTCCCAGAGGAATGTAAAGATACTGCCTGAACCAGGTGGAGAGGGAGATATGCCAGCGCCTCCAGAACTCGCTGACAGAGGCCGACAGATACGGATAATTGAAGTTCTCTTTGTAGGTAAAGCCGAACATCCTGCCCAGGCCGATGGCCATGTCGGAGTACCCGGAAAAATCATAGTAAATCTGGAAGCTGTACAGAATCACGGCCAGCCATACCGTAACCGTGCCCAGCTGTTCCAGGGGCAGGTCAAACATACGGTCCACCACCTGGCCGAACATGTTGGCAAATACCATTTTCTTCACCAGGCCGTACACAAAACGCTTAATACCGTATGCGTGCATGGACAGGCTCTCCTGCCGGTTCCCAATCTGCGGTTCCAGCTCATGATACTTGACAATGGGACCGGAAAGTATCTGGGGAAACAAAGAGATGTACAGCGCCAGACGGAATACATTTCTCTGGGCGGGATTCTCCCCGCGGAAGGTATCAGCCAGGTAAGAGATGGACTGGAAGGTGTAAAATGATATGCCGATGGGCAGCGCGATATCCCTTGGAGCAAAGCCCTGGCGCCCCAGAAGGGACATGGCCAGTTCCAGGAAGAAATTGAAATATTTAAAATACCCCAAAAGCCCCAGGTTGACCAGAATGCTCAGGATAAATACTGCCTTCTTAAGCCCCTTCCTTTCCCCGCAGCCATCCAGGGCCAGGCCAAACCCGTAGTTTAGCAGGATGGAAAGGACCACCAGAACCACATACCGCGGCTCGCCCCAGCTGTAAAACACAAGGCTGGCCATGAGCAGAACCCCATTTTTAAGCTTCCTGCCCGGTGAAATATAGTATATCAGGGCCAGGGCAGGAAGGAAAAACCATACAAACGTCAGTGAACTAAACAGCATATTTAGGAAAATTCCCTTTCTATCAAAGTTTATCAATCATGTATCACAAAGATGCAGGCTACATGGAGACAGCGTCCTGCTTTGGTATCTTGCGCCGTATCTTATGGAATGTCACCATATGGGCAATGGCTGTGATGGCCCATGAGACAGGATAGGACAGATACAGCACATCCAGGGAACGGTACGCCGCAAATACGGTGAATACCCAGAGCACCCTGAATCCGCATGCCCCTGTGAGGGATACAAACATGGGGATGATGGAATATCCCAGCCCTCTCAGGCTTCCCACCATGCAGTCCATGATTCCGCAAAGGAAATAGGTTGTGCAGATAATTTCCAGCCTGAGCATCCCGTAGCGCAGCACCTCCGGGTCTGAGGAATAGATATGCAAAAGCCCGTCTCCCGCAGCCACGGCTGTGAGTCCCAGGATTAAACCCACGGCCGTCACCACTCCCAGGCATATGTACATGATTTTATTAATCCTGCTGTACTTCCTGCCGCCCAGATTCTGGCTGGTAAAGCTCAGGTTGGTCTGGTACACCGCGTTCATTGCCGTGTAGACAAAACCCTCGATGTTGGAGGAGGCCGTGTTCCCGGCCATGGCAATGGAGCCGAAGGAGTTGACCGAGGACTGAATCAGTACATTGGATATGGAGAATATGGCTCCCTGCATGCCTGCGGGAAGTCCGATTTTTACGATTCGTTTCAGCTTCCTGGGGTGAATCCGCAGCTGCTTTAAATCCAGCTTAAGTGCTCCCGGAGCGCTCATCAGGCTCCTCAGGACCAGAAAAGCGGAGATGTGTTCTGATATGACCGTGGCCCAGGCCACACCGTCCACTCCCATTCCCAGCACCACCACAAAGAACAGGTTCAGGCACACATTCACCACGCCGGAAGCAAAGAGGAAATACAGAGGTCTCCTGGTATCCCCGATAGCCCGCAGAATGGCTGCGCCGAAGTTATAGACCATAAGTACCGGCATACCCAGAAAGTATATCCTCATATAGAGGACCGACTGGCTCAGGACGTCCTCAGGGGTTCCCATAAGGCGCAGCAGCGGGTTTGCCAGAAGAATTCCCAGCACAACCAGGATAAAGCCGCTCACAATGCTGGTGGTCACCGCCGTGTGGACGGTCTCACTGACATCCTTGTCTTTGCGGGCCCCGTAATACCGGGCCACCAGCACATTGACACCAACTGAGAGTCCCACGAATACATTAATTAATAGGTTGATAAGCGAAGATGTGGATCCCACTGCCGCCAGAGCCCCGCTGCCTGCAAAACGGCCCACCACGATGATGTCCGCTGCATTAAACAGCAGCTGCAATATGCCTGACAGCATCAAAGGAATGGAAAATAAAAGGATTTTGCCCAGAAGCGGGCCGCTTGTCATGTCAATCTCATAAGACTTTTTCATCTTCTGTTAACTCCCTGTGTCATTCTTTCTCCATGCCAGTCCATGGCATATGTTCTTATCAGTTATATCACAGGGCCGCGTTTTTTACAATGGGTTAAAAGGCCATGAAAACCTGCGAATTTTCTTGACATTTCCCGGCCCGTCCTTTAAAATGGAGCAAGTGATAAGGGAGTAATTGGCATGCCCCGCCCTGCCGGGCATGTAATAAGGTCAACATACTGATAGTTTCTATCTGGCTTTATTTGAAACAATGAGACTTATCTACAGCATTCCAAGGCTGTAGGTGGGTCTTTTTTTATACCACAATCCATATATTAAAACATCACCAGGGAGGAATCATTATGTCATTAGCTGAACTGTTTGTCATCGCCGTGGGGCTGTCCATGGACGCGTTTGCGGTATCTGTCTGTAAGGGCCTGGCCATGCCCAAAATGAACTGGAAGGGCGCCCTTTTGGTTGGGCTGTACTTCGGCGGATTCCAGGCCGCCATGCCTTTGTTCGGATATTTCCTGGGTTCCAGCTTCAGCCTGGCCATACGTGCTTACGACCACTGGGTGGCCTTCATCCTGCTGGCTGT
The DNA here is from genome assembly GCF_020554465.1 of Enterocloster sp. 210928-DFI.2.20. Lineage (NCBI taxonomy): Bacteria > Bacillati > Bacillota > Clostridia > Lachnospirales > Lachnospiraceae > Enterocloster > Enterocloster sp. 210928-DFI.2.20. The sequence continues at coordinate 47,388 of NZ_JAJCHK010000014.1, read as the reverse complement.
TATCGGCGCAAACATGATAAAAGAATCCTTCAGCAAAGACGAGGAATGTCCGAACGCGGACCTGGATGTTAAAAACATGGTGCTTCTGGCCATTGCCACCAGCATAGATGCCCTGGCCGTGGGCGTGACCTTTGCCTTCCTGAATGTCGACATCCTCCCCGCCGTATCCTTTATCGGAAGCGTCACCTTCTTTCTGTCCGTGGCCGGCGTAAAGGCAGGCAACGCATTTGGATGCCGCTATAAATCCAAGGCCGAGCTGGCAGGCGGCGCCATCCTCATTCTCATGGGATTCAAGATACTGCTGGAGCACCTGGGAATTTTGTTCGGGTAAGCGAAACATAAGTATCCGGCAGACCATCCTTACCTTCACATTCCGCCATACCTGCGCAAAGACGGCGGGGCAGCGTCCTCTCGGAATACGCTGCCCCACTGTCTTTTTATTATCCTTTTCCTGTCTGAAATCCTGTTCCCAGGCTCAGAAACCTAAGCCTTCCCGGTCTCAGATTCTGACGCCGCTGCTGTCCAGCTGGTAACCGTCAATGGTGCGGTTCGTCTGCATCACTCCGTTTTCAGGGTCCATATAATACCACTGTCCCTTATATTCCAGCCAGCCGGTCTGCATATAGCCGTCTGTGTTGAAAAAATACCACTTGTCGTTTATCATGGCCCAGGATGTAAGGTATTCATCCTGATACAGATACCTCCAGCCGCGCATATCCTTGTTCCATTTGCCCAGCAGGATGTTCCGGTAGTTGCTCATGTCCTCCTCAGGAAGCAGCATGAAATACCGGCTCTCCTTTTTATCCTGATAACAAAACTCTACCATATAACATTGATCCAGATAATTATAATCCCCCTCAGCGGACCGCTCTTTTTCAACGGTCTCAGGCCGGATTACAGGGTAATGGGTCCCTTCCTTTAAACCGTACACCGTACACTCCAGATACTTCTGGGTCTCGCCCCTATAGGTGACAAGATAACAATTCAGTGTCACTTCATTCAGGTCCACATCACTTTTGTCCTTTGTAACTGTGAACGTATCGTATTCCGATACCCTGTACCCCAGCAGATAGGACGAATATCCGTCATAAATCGTGGTCCTTCTGCTGTTAACATCCAAATGCAGGGTAACAGGCACCTCAGTCTTATACGAAGCCGCTGCCTCTGAGACAAATGCAGCTGACACACTGAGCACTGCCGCCAGAACCAGCGCGCCTAACCGCTTAACAGACATATACCGTCTCATCCGGTACCCTCCTCTCAAACCTTTGGACTACTCATGATGACATCCAGGGTGAATTCCCGGCGCATCCGCCAGCCATTATTTCAATATAATCTTCTTGAAATTCTTCTTGCCGCGCTTAACGACCACGCCATCTCCGGCAAACTGTTCCCTGGAGAATACGGCCTTGATATCCTTTACAGGATTTCCGTCCACGGACACACCGCCCTGTTCCACGTTCCTTCTGGCCTCAGAACGGGAAGCTGCCAGGCCGGACTTGTTAAGAATGCTTAAGATATCAATGGTTCCATCTGTAAAATCCTCTTCTGAAAGTTCAAAAGTAGGCATGTTCTCGGTGCTCGCTCCTGCCGCAAACAGGGCCCTGGCGCCTTCCTGCGCTTTGGCTGCTTCTTCCTCGCCGTGCACCAGCTTTGTAAGCTCGAATGCCAGTATCTCCTTTGCCTGGTTTAACTGGCTTCCTTCCCACTGATCCATCTCGTCAATCTGCTCCAGCGGAAGGAAGGTAAGCATGCGCAGGCACTTAAGCACATCGGAATCCCCCACATTCCTCCAGTACTGGTAGAAATCAAAGGGTGATGTCTTCTCAGGATCCAGCCATACTGCGCCGGACTGTGTCTTACCCATCTTCTTGCCCTCAGAATTCAGAAGCAGGGTAATGGTCATGGCATGTGCATCCTTGCCCAGCTTGCGGCGAATCAGTTCTGTTCCGCCCAGCATGTTGCTCCACTGGTCATCGCCGCCAAACTGCATGTTGCAGCCGTACCGTTTGAACAGCTCATAGAAATCATAGCTCTGCATAATCATGTAGTTGAATTCCAGGAAGCTTAAGCCCTTTTCCATCCTCTGCTTGTAGCATTCAGCCCGCAGCATGTTGTTGACGGAAAAATGAGGTCCCACTTCCCTGAGGAACTCAATATAGTTAAGGCCCATGAGCCACTCCGCATTGTTCACCATCATGGCCTTTCCCTCTGAGAAATCAATGAAACGGCTCATCTGCTTTTTAAAACAGTCACAGTTATGCTGGATGATTTCAGGCGTCATCATGGTGCGCATATCAGAGCGTCCCGACGGGTCGCCAATCATGCCCGTGCCTCCGCCAATCAGGGCAATCGGCTTGTTGCCTGCCATCTGAAGACGCTTCATCAGGCAGAGCGCCATAAAGTGGCCTACATGGAGGCTGTCAGCTGTCGGGTCAAAACCGATATAGAATACGGCCTTTCCCTCGTTGACCATTTTCTTAATTTCTTCTTCGTTGGTCACCTGGGCAATAAGGCCTCTGGCAACCAGTTCTTCATAAATCTGCATGGTGATTCTCTCCTCTTCTTACTTTCTTTATTTTACCATACTTCTGCTTTCATGCAAGGGCTTGATTCTTACATTTTTTATACAGGGGCAGCAGGGGCACAGGGCATACCGCCGACACGATTTTCCCTTTCTGAACGAAAAAAAGCCCCGCCCTTTCTCAAAAGGACGAAGCCCGTAAGCCCCGTGTTACCACCTGATGTTCACAGACAGCTCACGCTGCCTGCCTCTTCGAGTACTGGCGCCAGGCTCTGGCCAAACGCCCGTATACTCTAGCACGATAACGGATGCAGGACCCGTCGCAGCCTACTAAGGCTGTTATATGAAGCAGCGCTGTTGGGTGCGAAGCTCAGGGATGTATTCATGACCTGCTTTCCATGCGCCTCTCATCATCCGGCTGCTTTCTGTCTGTTCCTGCAGGCTACTACTTGTTCCCGTCATAGCCAATTCATGAAATTATGACCATTATAGACAGACTCTCCCGGTTTGTCAAGAGTTAATCAGCCATATGTAAAGGGAATCATCAGCCGTATGCAAAGGGAATCAGCGGTGTGCAAAGGTAAGCACGAACACAGCTCCCAGTATCAGGGCAAATCCCAGAAAATCAGGCAGCGTAAACCGGGTTCCCAGCCAGAACACGGATATGACCACCGCGGATACCGGCTCCACGCTTCCCATGATGCTGCCCTTTAAGGGTCCAATCATGCTGACGCCCTGAAGGTACAGGCCAAATGCAATGGCAGTGCCCACCACCACCACGCCTGCCAGCGCTCCCAGTGTACCTGCATCCCAGACCACCCCGTAATTCCAGGGCTGAACCACGGCTCCCATGGCAATCCCGCCAAAAAACATGCCGAATCCCAGCACCTGGTATATGTCATATTTCAGGATAAGACCTCCCGGTATAATAGTATAAATCATGGAGCTCACAGCTGCCAAAAGCCCCCAGAACAGGGCCTCCCCCGTAATGTGGAAGGAATGTATGTCCCCGTGGGTTCCGATGACAAAGGTGCCAAACAAAGACAGACCGATGGCTGCCAGCTCAAGCCCCTTGGGAAGCCGCAGCTCCCGCATGCACACCACTGCCAGAATCAGAATGGGCGACAGGTACTGGAGTACGGTTGCCGTTCCCGCGTTGGATGCCTGGATTGCCATAAAATATGTAAACTGGCAGAAGGTAATGCCGAAAATAGCAAATGCCAGCAAGTGGATGGTATCCCTTTTTTTCCGGAACACCCTCAGATTCTCCCTGCCGTGAAGCTTAAATCCTGCCAGCACCAGTATAATGCCTGCAAAAAACAGCCTGACAGCCACCAGCCACGGCGCCTCGATTCCCTTCTGTTCAAACAAATACTGCCCGCAGCAGCCCGAAAATCCCCAGCAGGTTCCGCCTACCAGGGCCATTATGGTTCCCGCTGTCTGTCTCTTATCATTCTTCATCTCACACGTTAATCTCCTGCAACAGTCATGTATCTATTTATACTTGGAAAACACCTTATTGTCAATATTTTCGTGGGATTCACTATTTACGAATCCGGTTTTCTATACTATAATGAAGCATTGAAATGTATCTTACACCGCAGTCCGGTGTTTACATAATGGGAGGACGAAAAAATGGGATTCACATTCATCAATAAGCTGCCTACGCCGGCAGAAATCCGGGAGCAATTCCCGCTGGCCCCAGAGCTGGCAGAAATCAAACACGCACGGGACGAGGAAATAAAAAGGGTATTTACCGGTGAAAGCGGCAAGTTTGTTGTCATCATCGGCCCCTGCTCAGCTGACAACGAGGAATCTGTATGTGATTACGCCGGACGCCTTGTGAAAATCCAGGAAAAAACAAAGGACAAGCTAATTATTATTCCCCGGGTCTACACCAACAAGCCCAGAACCACCGGCGAGGGATATATGGGAATGATACATCAGCCCGATCCTGAGAAGCGGCCTGATATGTTTGAAGGAATTCTGGCTATCCGCCATATGCACATGAGGGTGCTGCGGGAGACAGGTTTCTCCACTGCAGATGAAATGCTTTATCCTGAAAACATGAACTATCTCTCAGACATGATGTCCTATGTGGCGGTAGGCGCCCGTTCCGTGGAGAACCAGTTTCACCGGCTGGTAGCCAGCGGCTGCGATGTGCCCGTAGGCATGAAGAACCCTACCAGCGGCGACCTGACAGTCATGCTGAATTCCGTGGTGGCTGCCCAGCTTCCCCACGACTTTATCTTCCGCGGCTTTGAAGTGCAGTGCCCCGGCAATCCTCTGACCCACACTATCCTGCGGGGGGCTGTAAACAAGAGGGGCCAGTGCAACCCCAACTACCACTATGAAGATTTGAAGCTTTTATTTGACCTTTATAATAAGCGCGGGTTACAGAATCCTGCCTGCATCGTGGATACCAACCACGCCAACTCCAACAAGCAGTACCATGAACAAATTCGTATAGCCAAGGAAGTGCTCCACAGCCGCCGCCACTCCGGCGATATCAAGAATCTGGTAAAGGGCCTTATGATTGAGAGCTACATTGAGCCCGGCAGCCAGAAAATCGGGGAACACTGCTACGGCAAGTCCATCACCGATCCCTGCCTGGGATGGGATGATACGGAGCGGCTGCTGTACGAGATTGCGGATAATCTGGACTAGGACCATACTATAACCCAAACGAAATATGAGCCCGGAAAAGGGCCTGCCATGCGTTTTGCATGGCAGGCCCTTTTCCATTCTGTGAACCATTCTTTATATTTATGATCACGCTTCTGTTTTTGCTTCTGGTCTTTGCTTCTGGTCTTTGCTTCTGGTTTTTTTGCTTCTGGTCTTTGCTCCCGGTTTTCATCCCTAGCTGGCCAGCGCCGTAATCCCAAAGTATGCCAGCACAATCACACCCAGAATAATTCTGTAATATCCAAAGAACTTAAAATCATGCTTTCGGACATAACTCATAAGGAACTGAATGGAATAAATAGAAACCACAAAGGCAATCAGCATTCCCAGTATGGTATAGAAAATCTGCGGTCCCGTAAACACATTTCCTGCCAGGAAATACTTCACGATTTTAAGCAGACTGGCTCCAAACATAACCGGGATTCCCAGGAAAAATGAAAACTCTGCCGCGGCAGCCCTGGAACAGCCCAGGACCATGGCGCCCAGTATGGTGGAACCGGAACGGGAGGTTCCCGGAATCAAAGCCAGAAGCTGTACCATACCAATGAGGAACGCTGTCTTGGCTGAGATCTGTCCCACCTTGTTAAACCTGGGATTGGTACACACGCTGCTGTTCTCAAGTACAATAAAAAGTACGCCGTATACAATCAGGGCCGCTGCCACCACATAGGCGTTAAACAGATGGGCCTCCATCCAGTCATCCAGCAAAAGTCCCAGAATGGCTGCCGGAACACAGGCAATGATAATTTTAATCCAGAGGGCCCAGGTGGCATCCTTCTGCCGGCTGGACTTGCTGGGGCTAAAGGGATTCAGCTTGTGAAAAAACATGACAACCACAGCCAGGATGGCCCCTAACTGAATCACCACCAGAAACACGTCCTTAAACGCGTCCGGCTGGTTCAGGCGTATGATTTCATCCACCAGAATCATATGACCGGTGCTGCTGATAGGAAGCCACTCCGTGAACCCTTCCACAATTCCCAATACAATGATTTTTAACACTTCAACTAAACTCATAAATTCTCCTTACCGCAGACAGACTCCATTCCCTGACGCCTTCCGGCATCCGGCCCCTGCATTCATCCTGCCGCAGAAGCCCCTGCCTGCTGTACATTTTATGTATTCTTATCTATCCCTATACCTGTTTTATATATTCTCAATCTGCCAGTCAACAGGAGTAAGGCCGTGCTCTGTCAAAAATGCATTGGTCTTGCTGAAGGGCCTGCTGCCGAAAAATCCCCTGGATGCGGACAAGGGACTTGGATGGGGCGCTTCCAGGATTAAATGCCTGGGATTGTTCAGCATTGCCTTCTTGGTCTGGGCCGGACGTCCCCATAAAATAAACACCATGGGTCTGTCCTGCTGGTTAAGAATGCCTATGGCTGCATCCGTAAACTTCTCCCATCCAATGTCCCGGTGGGAATTGGCCTGGTGGGCTCTCACTGTGAGCACTGTATTTAACAGCATGACCCCCTGGTCAGCCCACTTTTTCAGATAACCGTTATTCGGTATATAACACCCCAAATCATCGTGAAGCTCCTGGTAAATGTTCACCAGTGAGGGAGGAATATCCACGTCCGGCTTTACTGAAAAACACAGGCCATGGGCCTGACCATAATTGTGGTAAGGGTCCTGCCCCAGAATCACTACCTTTACGTCCGCCAGCGGTGTAAATGCAAATGCGTTAAAGATATCATCCGGTTCAGGAAACACCCTTTTAGTCTCATATTCATGCTTTACTGTCTTATACAGTTCTTTATAATAGGGCTTCTTAAACTCGCTGCTTAAGGGCCCCAGCCAGTCATTTGTAATAGCGGCCATATCCTGCTTCTCCTTTTCAACAATATAAATTCACATTTTCATATTTTAGCATAGGAAACGGCAGGAAACAACGGATATCGACAAAATAATTAAGAGAGCCGGGATTGCGCCCGCCCTACATCCTTACGGCAATCCCTCTCTCCCACAGGTACTTCTTAAGATCCCGTATCTCCAGTTCCTTATAATGAAACAGAGAGGCGGCCAGGGCAGCGTCCGCTCCGCCCTTTGTCAGCGCATCATAGAAATGTTCCTTATTTCCGGCGCCTCCCGAGGCAATAACAGGTACGGATACATGGGATGCTATAAGTGAAGTCAGTTCGTTGTCATATCCGTTCCTGGTTCCGTCGCAGTCCATGCTGGTGAGCAGTATCTCTCCCGCTCCCAGACGGTCTGCCTCCATGGCCCACTCCAGGGCATCGGTCCCCACATCCACACGTCCGCCGTGCTTGTAAATATTCCAGCCCTTTCCATCAGCCCTGCGCCTGGCGTCTATGGCTACCACCACACATTGGCGGCCGAACTTATCCGCCGCGTCACTGATAAGACGGGGATTGTCAATGGCTGAAGAATTAATGGATATCTTATCCGCGCCTTCCCTGAGAAGCATGCGGAAGTCTTCCACTGTACGTATGCCGCCGCCCACAGTAAACGGAATAAAAACAGTCTCCGCCACCTTGCGCACCATGTCCACCACAGTACGGCGGTTGTCCGAGGATGCCGTGATATCCAGAAATACCAGTTCGTCTGCCCCTGCCCTGTCATAAGCCGCGGCTATCTCCACCGGGTCCCCTGCGTCCCGCAGGTTCACAAAATTTACGCCTTTTACCACCCGTCCATTGTTCACGTCCAGGCATGGTATGATTCTTTTGGTAAACATATCGCCTCTCCTATCTCCTGTTTTAATTGGTATGGCGCTGCCTCCGGTATCCCCGTTCAGACAGCGCAGGACTTTTACAGTCCGATGAAATTCTTAAGAATGGCAAGGCCCACCTCTCCGCTTTTCTCCGGGTGGAACTGGCATGCAAACACATTTTCCCGTTCAACGGAAGCGTGGATTACGGTGCCGTACTCCGTGGAAGCTGCCACAATGGACTCATCCTCTGCCTTCAAATAATAGGAATGGACAAAGTAAACATAGGATCCGTCCTCAATCCCGCGGAAAAGCTTTGCTTCCGGCCTTTTCTTCAGTGAATTCCAGCCCATATGCGGAATCTTAAGTCCGGGATGCTCCGGTATCTTAAGTATCTTTCCCGGAAGGATGCCCAGGCCGGCAGCCCCCTGGCACTCCTCACTGCCCGCAAATAGAAGCTGCAGTCCCAGGCAGATACCCAGAAACGGAGTTCCCTGGTCCACTGTCTCATGAATCACATCCACCAGACCATACTGCTCCAGCTTTCCCATGGCATCGCCAAAGGAGCCCACCCCCGGCAGAATGACCTTGTCCGCTTTGAGTATCGTTTTCCTGTCCCTGGTTATGACAGGCGTTTCCCCCAGTGAAAGCAGGGCTTTTTCCACACTGCGCAGGTTTCCTGCGTCGTAATCAATAATGGCAATCATACATTCAACCTCGTTCCTATGATTTAATATTTTAGCATTGTAACGTGATAAAGGCAACTTGTTTTTATAATCACTTAAATATCTGCCAGTCCGCGGATAAAGGCAACTGAATCTGCCTGGATTCCCGCGGCCCGCTCTCCCGTTTCCTTGGGTATCTGGAAAAAGGTTTCATGTATCCTGTAAAATACTGATTTCTGGTTGAAAAAACCTATCTTCTCAAATGGCCACCGCATAACGGTAGGTGTCTTAAAACCCTCTCCCAGTTCCAGGATAACCAGCCTGCGGTTCAGGGTTCCTGTCTGCCATTTCTTGTATGCCTCCCACCTTGGCAGGTAGCCTTCCTCTATGTAAGTCTCTGCCTCAACCGTATTGCCTGTCAGGGGTGCCCTGCAATGAGGGCAGATATCATCCGGCACCTCCCCCTCTTCCCATATATCCTTGGTACAGGCTTTGGAACACTGCCTCCAATGGATATTTCCACAGGGAGCCACCACCCGCCCGCTGTCAAAATCCGTGTCATAGACAGCTCCGTCTGTCACAGTGGTAACCACATAATAGTCCTTGTCCCTGACCAGGCTCCACAGGACCGCGTAAGCTTCCCGCAGCTCCTTCTGTACCGGATCCCCCAGACTGCGCAGGCGCACATCTCTACCGTCATCCCTTAATCTCCACTCCCCTCCGATGCCTATAAGTACCTTTTCCGCGCCGGAAAGCGCCTCTAACAAATCCTTCTTCTGCTGGTCCATATCCAATCTTCACTCCTGTCATTCATAAGGCTGTCCGGGGACCCGTGTACCTCTGATATTCCGCTCCTGTCCCCGGCGCCGTCTTATGCTATCATATCATAAAATAGGGCGGGCTTCAACGCTGCCTAATCCCGTGGGAGACGGGCAGAAGGATGGGCAGACAGCTCTTCCCGGTTGCATTTTTGCCGGACCTGCTATAAAATATAGAAAGCAAATACAGAAAAAGGAGCCTGTCAAAAGGCAGGCCGGAATGGAATTCCGGCCTGGCGGCGCAGGTGAAGAGGTGAAGCATCATCATGAAATCAGCACAAGACCTGAGACGATTACTGGAATCCATTGACCGGAAAGGGTATCCGGCCTATAAAGATACGCGGGGTTCATATGACTTTACGGATTATGTACTTTCCATCGACCATGTACAGGGAGATCCCTTTGCGTCCCCTTCCAAATTAAGTGTATTTATTCCGCTCCAGAGGGCCGCCTACCCCAGCGGATATTTTGACGCCCCCCACAAGCAGACTGCCCTGGAGGATTATCTGGTCAGGCAGTTCTGCCAGGAGATCGCCAAATACAATTTTAAGGCAAAGGGTTCCGGCAAAAGCGGCCTGATAGCCACCAGCCATCCAGGGCCTGAGATTCTCAGCCGGACAGCCTGCGAATGCAGTATTAAGGGCATAACGGCCCGCTTTGAGGCAGGTTTTCCGGCCAACGGCAGGACCATTAATTCCGGTGAACTGATTAAGATCCTGTTTGACTTCCTGCCCAGGTGCGTCAAAACTGTATTTTACTATAAAAACAGGCCGGCCCAGGAGGTAAAGGCCGTGTCAGACCTGGCGGAAGACCAGTATTTCATCCGTTGTGAGCTGGAACGCCTGGGACTTGTCTCCTTTGTGGCAGACGGCTCCATCCTTCCCAGGGAAAGCGGCATTTCCAGCCGTCCCATGAAGGGCAGCGTCCCCTTCCAGTCTCCGGATTCCCTCAGGATGGAATTAAACCTTCCCCATGGCGGCAGAATTACCGGCATGGGTCTTTGCAGAGGCATTACCCTGATTGTGGGAGGCGGATATCACGGCAAATCCACTCTGTTAAAGGCACTGGAGTCCGGCGTCTACAACCATGTGGCCGGGGATGGACGGGAATATGTTATCACTGATTCCACTGCCATGAAGCTGCGGGCAGAGGACGGCCGAAGCGTCCAGAATGTGGACATCTCCCTGTTTATCAACGATCTGCCCAACAAAAAAGACACCCACTGCTTCTCCACTGAGGATGCCAGCGGCAGCACCTCCCAGGCAGCCGCTGTCATCGAAGGGATTGAGGCCGGAAGCCGTGTCTTTCTGATTGACGAGGACACCTCCGCCACCAACTTCATGGTCAGGGATGATCTGATGCAGAAAATCATCAGCCGGGACCAGGAGCCCATTACCCCATTCATTGAGAGAGCCAGGGATTTGTATGAAAAATCAGGCATTTCAACTGTCATGGTGGCGGGAAGTTCAGGCGCATATTTCTATATTGCAGATACCATCCTCCAGATGGACTGCTATGAACCACTGGACATTACGGATAAGACCAAGGCCTTCTGTTCCGGCTACGGCGTTGAGCCCATCACCTCCGCCCCCGGCTTTCTTCTTCCGTCCGGCGGGCGCAGACTGTTAAGCAATAAGGGCGGTTCCCAGACTGCACCGGGAAATTATGCCTCATCAAACAGGGGGAATTACAGGGGCAGAGGCCCCCGCGACGGCGGCCGCGATGAGCGTATCAAGGTCAAGGTATACGGAAAGGATTCCCTTCAAATCGGCAAGTCCCCTGTGGACCTCCGGTTCGTGGAGCAGCTCATTGACTCTGAACAGACCAACTCCCTGGCACAGATGCTGCGCTACTGTGTGGAACACCAGCTGCTGGAGCGGTACACGCTAAAGGATACGGTTGCCATGCTGCTTAAGGAGATACAAAAAGGCGGACTGGCAGCCGTGGGAGACAGCTCCTATGCGGCCTGCGGCTTTTCCATGCCCAGAATACAGGAGATTTTCGCCTGCCTTAACCGATACCGCAATTAGTTTCTGCCACCAACCGTAATGGCTTTATAAAAACAGCGCTTCCGCTGCCTGCCATGGCAGCGGGGCGCTGTTTCCTTTTACTTTACCGCTGTTTATTTTCTTTTTCTGCTTCCTCTAATATTCCTTCCCGTCCAGAATCTCCTGATAATCCTTCAGGTTCTTCTCCAGCAGTGCGGGCGTGTCCAGGTTATAGGGACATTTTCCCTTGCACTGGTTGCAGTGGAGACACTGTTCAATCTTCTTCATTTTCTCCTGTGCGTCCGGTGTCAGCCAGGCTGCGGAAGGGGCTCTGCGTATCATAAGGGACATCCTGGCACAGTTGTTGATTTCAATGCCCACGGGACATGGCATACAGTATCCGCAGCCTCTGCAAAATTCTCCCAGAAGCTCTTCCCTGTCCTTATCAATCACTGCCCGTATCTCGTCTGTCATTTCAGGAGGATTTCCCACGTAAGACAGGAATTCATCCAGCTCCCGCTCTCTCTGAACGCCCCAGATCGGAAGCACATTGTCAAACTGGGCCAAATACGCGTAGGCTGCCCGTGAATTATTGATAAGACCGCCGGATAATGCCTTCATGGCAATGAATCCCATGCCCGCCTCCCTGCACCGTTTAACCAGCTCCAGATCCTTATCCGTGGCCAGATAACAGAATGGAAACTGCAGTGTATCATAAAGGCCTGAATCAATTGCCTCCATGGCCACTGACAGCCTGTGGTTGGTGATTCCTATGTGGCGTACCTTGCCCTGCTCCTTAGCCTCCAGCATGGCTTCATACAGTCCAGTGCCATCTCCCGGCCTTGGACAGAAGGAAGGATTATGGAATTGATAGAGATCCACATGGTCTGTCCTCAGGTTTTTCAGGGAAATTTCCAAATCCTCCCTGAATTTCTCCGCAGTCTTTGCGGCTGTCTTGGTTGCGACAAACACCTTGTCACGTATTCCCTCAAGGGCGGCTCCCAGCTTTTCCTCACTGTCCGTATAATTCCTGGCTGTGTCAAAGAACGTGATTCCGCCTTCATACGCCTTTTTTATCAGGTATACGGCATCCTCCTTCGGTATTCTCTGGACGGGAAGGGCCCCGAACCCGTTTTTGTTCACCGTTATACCTGTTTTCCCCAAAGTAACTTCCACCATCTTATGTACCTCCTTCAAGCCTGCTGTTTTTTATTATTCTACCATAAAACTGCTGCCATCTACAACAGAAGGACTCAAACAAACATAAAATTGTACGCTGTTTTGCCCCCACGTCCCGTATATCCGGCGGGTTGGATATCCTGCTGGTAAACACACTGTTTCCACATTCCCGGATTTGTGATAGAATGGATAAAACAAAGCGGCAAACAAGAATGTCTTTGGCAGATACGCCGGGAACAGCTGATTGAACGCAGCAGGGAGGTTAAGCGGTGAAAAAAATTGGGATTCTTTGCGCCGGCGATACGGAGCTGGCCCCTTTTTTAGAACATATGAAAGGGCAGCAAATTACAGAAAAGGCAATGCTTAAATTCCATACGGGAACCATAAATCATGTGAATGTGTCCGCCGTATACAGCGGCGTCTGCAAAGTAAACGCCGCCATTGCGGCCCAGCTTTTGATCGATATGTTCCATGTGGACTTAATCATCAACGCAGGAACCGCGGGCGGGATGAAGGAAGGGGTGCAGCTTTTTGATACTGTAATCTCGGAACGGGTGATTTACCATGATGTGGCCGATGATATTCTGACGGACTTTCACCCATGGCTGAAATCAAATTATTTTTTAGCAGATCAGGAGTTGTGCGCCATAGCCAGAGCCTATAGCCGGACGTCAAAACATCCTGTTCTGTTTGGAACCATGGTTACCGGGGAGCAATTTATTGAAGATGAAAAAAGAGAGGAAATCAATCAGAAATTTGACCCCCTCTCCACAGACATGGAAACGGCCGGCGTTGCCCATGTCTGCTATGTAAACCGCATTCCATTTCTGGCAGTGCGGACCATTACGGATACCGTTACGCATCAGGGCATCGAAACCTTTGACCAGAACTGCGAAGCGGCCTCTGAAATATCCGCGGAGATTGTTTTAGGCATTCTTGGGCAATTAGATTAGGAGGTATAAGGGCTTATGCTGATACAAAATGGGCATCAACAATTACAGGACTTTACGAATAAGAACTATAAACACACCATAACTGAAGTGACAAAGGGCGTATGGTTTGTTTTGGGATTGGGACACAGCAACGCCATTTTTATTGAAGCGGGTTCCAGCGTTATTTTGATTGACACATTGGATACACGGGAGCGAGGGGAACAGCTGCTGGACCTGATCCGGCAAAATACAAAAAAAGAAGTCGGTACAATCATCTACACCCACGGCCATCCTGACCACCGGGGCGGCGCAGGAGCTTTTATGGATAGCAGGCCGGAGGTCATCGCCTTTGCGCCGGCGGCTCCAGCCTTAGAAAAAACCGGGCTTTTACAGGATATTCAAAATCTGCGGGGGGCACGGCAATTTGGCTATCCCCTTACCGACCAAGAAGCAATTTCACAGGGCATCGGTCCCCGTGAAGGGATTACCCACGGAGAACACCGTGCCTTTGTTTTGCCCACCACTCTTTATGAACAAGACAAGGTAAGCCGTGAAATCGACGGCGTACAGTTGGAAATGGTTCGTCTCCCCGGAGAATCGGAAGAAGAAATAATGATTTGGCTGCCGCAGAAAAAGGTGTTGTGCTGCGGGGATAATTTCTACGGCTGTTTTCCCAACCTCTATGCGATCCGCGGAGGGCAATACCGTGATCTTGCGGCATGGATTCACAGTATTGACGTACTGATGTCCTATCCGGCTGAGTGTCTCCTGCCGGGACACACGGCGGCGATTCTGGGACATGAAACCATCAGCAGCACCTTGGGGAATTTCAGAAATGCATTTGAATATATTCTGACGCAAACGTTGGAGGGAATGAACGCGGGAAAGACTGCGGATCAGTTGGCGGCTGATATACAATTACCCCCCGAATATGCAGGTCTTCCCTATCTGGCAGAGCATTATGGCTGTGTGGAATGGACGGTACGGTCCATTTACTCGGCTTACCTGGGATGGTTCGACGGGAACCCCACGCATTTGCACCCCCTGTCCCCCGAAGAACATTCACAAAAGATGATTGCGTTAATCGGCGGCATGCAGACTGTTTTGGACGCGGCCAAAACAGCCCTTTCCCACAAAGAATACCAATGGTGTCTGGAACTATGCGATTTACTTTTATCCAATGGAAATTCAGCAAAAGAGGAAGTATTGCATCTAAAGGCTTCCTCGCTGGAAAAACTGGCGGAGTACGAAACCAGCGCCAACGGACGGCACTATTATATGGTATGTGCCAAAGAAATGAACCCGGAATAAATTCTAACTTTTTTCTGATATGTAATCAAAGCGGGCAAGCACAGTAGGGGCTTGCCCGTTTTGTCTGCCCATTCAGCAGGACATGGGCTTTCTATACACCCTGTCTGATGCTGAAACCAGACCTGCGCCTGCGGCAGCGGTATTTTCACGGCAACGCCGGCAGAGCGCATAATACGCTTACTTCGCCCAAAGCCGTGTGCCAAAGGGTGCCCCTTGGAAAACCCATTCCGCCTGCCGGCTGCCCAATCCGAATGTTTCCCAACTTACCGCTTATACAGGTTTTCATGTATCATGCGCTGAGCGTCACGTCCCCTCCTGCCAGCATTTCTTTTAAATCATCTATGGTCATGTCCCGTTCCTTTAACATCTCGTTGACCACCTTAAATTCCTCCAGCTGGATATGTTCCATCAGTGCCTTTTCCTTTTCTCTCATGGTTTCCAGACAGCTTTCATACTGTGCTATGGATGCTTGTACATCCGCCAGCTCTCCCTGCATTTTTTCAACCGGTGACTTTCTTACTCCCCGTGCCATAAACGTGCGCTCCTTTTCTTTTTGATAATATCTGGTCTGAATCTGCTTCCGGGTATCTGTTCGGAGGACAGGTCCATTTATTACCAGTATATGTAAGCAAATTTCAAAATATACATAAGCTGTATAAAATCCTCTCCGGGTTTAGGTTCGCTGTCCCGGGTCAGGTAAGTTCTCCTTGCAGCCGGTAAATCAACGGAATCATCCAAAGTCCGGCAGCTCCGGTAAGCCGGACAAAATGGCAGCCGCAGAGGGCAGATAAAAAGAGGCCCATAATGAGAAGCCCATGCAAACATCTGTTTCCGCCTACTCGTCTTTTGGAAAATTTCATGGTATAATACTTCCATGACTTCCATGTGCCGCCATATTGCCGGAAAGGAAAACAATAATGAATGAGACAGATAAAAGGCCTGATGTATGCCAAAACCAAGACGAAGGATTGAACGAAACCCAGGGCATGCCGGACGGTTCCCGTGAGCTTTCAGACAGTTCCCATGAGCTTCCGGATGGAATGGAGATTGATATGTCACAATATAAAGAGGGGTC
Source organism: Enterocloster sp. 210928-DFI.2.20 (assembly GCF_020554465.1). Lineage (NCBI taxonomy): Bacteria > Bacillati > Bacillota > Clostridia > Lachnospirales > Lachnospiraceae > Enterocloster > Enterocloster sp. 210928-DFI.2.20. Next base: position 31,540 of record NZ_JAJCHK010000014.1, on the reverse strand, counting down.
TGCCGCTGCCAAATGCGTACTGGGAGTGATTCTTCTCCTGTGCTTCATCTTCATGTCCAGGTCCTGTAACTACAGACATTCAACCCTCACCTTTTATATGGGTCCGGAGCCGGAGGTTAACCTGGGAAGCCAGTATTACGAGGAAGGAAGATATCAGGAGGCTGCTGATTATTACCAGGAAAAGGTGGACGAAGTTTTTTCAAACGGCAAGCGGTATGAACCGGCCAACGGTCCGCTCTATTTTAACCTGGGTATGGCATACTATAAACTGGAAAACTATGACCAGGCCCTTCTCTATCTGAAGGAGTGCGCGGATGTGGACAAGAGGACTTCCAATACAGAAGAACTGGCATGGGATTATAACACCATGGCCGACGTCTGTAAGGACGCCGGCCATATGGACGAGGCCCTGAACTATTATGAAAAAGGTCTGAAGGCTATAAAAAAGGCCTGCGGAAAGGACTCTGAGTATACAGCCATTTTTCTATCCGATTTAGGAGACGCGTACAAGAAAACCGAGGACTATGAAAAGGCCCTGGAGAATTATCAGCAGGCCCTGAAGATCCAGGAATCCAATGGAAGCGACCAGACCTGGTCCTACATCCGTATAGCAAGGATTTATAATGCTTTAAAGGATTATGATGCCGCAAAACATTTTTATGGCAAGGCTTCCGGGTCGGAAACAGCCGACTCCTACACAAAAGGGGTGGCTTTCTACAATATGGGACAGATGTACCATGAGCGCGGAGAGTATTCTCCTGCACTGGCCGCCCTTGACAAGGCGCTGGAGTTTGTTAACCAGGATGGCGACAATGCCTATGCTGAATCCAATGTCCAGAATACCCTGGCTTCCGTATACGCTGAATCAGAGGACAGTCTGGACAAGGCTATCTTGCATTCTGTCACGGCATGCCGTCTGCTGGAAACATCCGGATTCCCCACGCACAACTGCCGCGAGGACCTGGAACAATTCAAAGAACAGCTGAAAGGCTACTACCAGACAGATACCAGGGATATGACAGATGAAGGATTTGAATTATGGTATCAGGATCAAATGGATTCCGAATAAAACCAGGAGGTAACTATGTTTAAAGACTACGAACATCACGCACAGTATTACGAGACCGATCAGATGGGCTGTGTGCACCATTCCAACTACATCCGCTGGATGGAGGAGGCAAGGGTAAACTTAATGGAACAGATGGGCTGCGGGTATAAGGCCATGGAAGCATCCGGCATCATGAGCCCGGTTCTGGAGGTGCACTGCCAATACAGGTCCATGGTACGTTTTGATGACCATGTAAAGATACATGTATGGGTAAAAGAATATAATGCCATCCGCATGACCCTTGGTTATGAGATGCGCGATGCAGCCACCGGTGAACTCAAAACCACCGGCGAGAGCAGGCATTGTTTCCTGGATACAGGCGGCAGACCTGTATCCTTAAAACGTTCCTACCCTCAGTGGGACACCGCATTCTGCAGCGCGGTCCAGGCACAGGATTCCCGGTAATGACGGCATCTGTAGGCGATGCTGTTATCCAAAGGGATTATCCTCACATGTATATATGTAATTATTAAGACAGGAAGGCTGACTAGTTTATGACAAAATTAAAGAATATCCGAATATTGATAATATCCATTTTATGTGCAATATCTCTTTTGCTGGGAGGATGCACGGATTCCTCCCCCTCTTTTTCACCGGATAAGGGTTCATCCATAACCGCGCCATCCGGTTATGGACTGGCTGTGCATTTTATTGATGTGGGCCAGGGCGACAGTATACTGGCCGAATCAGACGGACACTACATGCTTATTGATGCAGGTGAAAATGACCAGGCCGGCACCGTAATCTCTTATCTAAAAGCACAGGGCGTAACAAAGCTGGACTATGTAATTGGCACCCATCCCCACTCCGACCATATCGGGGGCCTGGACAAGGTCATTGATACCTTTCCCATTGACAAGGTCATTCTTCCACCTGTGGAGCACACCACAAAAACCTTTGAGGACGTACTTGACTCCATTGCCTCCAGGGGACTTAAAATCACAAAACCCACCCCCGGGGATTCCTATGATTTGGGAGACGCCTCCTTCACCATACTCTCCCCTGTAAAAGACTATGGCAGCGACCTGAACAACTGGTCCGTGGGCGTCCGCCTTACTTTCGGCGATAACAGCTTTGTCATGTGCGGTGACGCAGAGAATCAGGCTGAAGAAGATATTGTCAAAAACGGCGCAATGCTAAAAGCAGATGTTCTGAAGGCAGGTCATCACGGCAGCAGCACCTCCACCAGTGACGCATTTCTGAAAAAGGTATCCCCCTCCTGGGTGGTAATCCAGTGCGGAAAGGGCAACTCCTACGGCCATCCACATAAGGAAACCATGGAAAAGCTTAAGAAGGCGGGCTGCCAGGTACTGCGCACAGACGAGGAGGGAACCATTACCGCATTCAGTGACGGCAAGACAATTACATGGAGTACCGGCACTGCCGCGGTTCCCGGCATCAGCGCCGGCAGCGGCGGCAATCAGACAGCCGCTATCCCAGACTCTGACAACGGGGCCGCAGCTGAAAATGAGGCCGGCAATCCCTCCACACGCTCCAGCTATGTCATAAATACCAACACAGGCAAATTCCACCGCCCCGACTGCGCCTCTGCCACCCAGATGAAACCTGAGAACCGCAAAGACGTGACAGCATCCAGGGATGAACTGGTACAGGAGGGGTATGAACCCTGTAAGCAGTGCAAGCCTTAAACCAAACCCACAGAAAGGATTTTTATATGAAATATATCATCGACCGGCTGGAAGAGGGTCTGGCCATATGTGAAACTGAATTAAGGAAATGCATCTCTGTTCCCGTCAGCCATCTTCCAAAGGAAGTTAAGGAAGGCGACGTGCTGAGAGAAGAGGAAGGCAGGTTTTTCCTGGATTCCGAAGAAACAGATAAAAGACGGCGTGAAATGAAGAAGAAGCTTATGGATCTGTTTGAATAAAATCAAAAAATGACAAATGACTGCGGGCCCGTATTGACTATTCCAATGGGGGCCCGCCTTTTCTGTTATGCTCCTGTTATGTTACCCGTTATACTCCTGCCATACTACCTGTCGTTCTTGCCATACTTCCTGCTGTCCTTCCTGTCATACTTCCTGCCGTACTTCCTGTCATACTTCCATCCATTCATCCATATCCTACCTGTTATCCGGCGATATCATTTTCCCGTCCTGGTCAAACTGGTATTCCTTTCCATCAACCACGCAGGTTCCCACAGCCATCTTCCCGTCTGTTCCCAGGTAATAGAGAGAACCATTTTCCCCGTACCATCCCGTTCTCATGTTTCCGTCACCGTCAAACGAGTACCATACGCCGTCAATCTGCTTCCAGCATCCAATCACACGGGTTCCGTCCTCACAGATATAGTTCCAGTATGCCCCATTCTGATGCCAGCCCGAAGTACCGGAAGTTTCTCCTGCCCCGGAAGCTGCCTGGGCCGCAGCCTGGTCCTGGGTATGAGTCTGCGCCTGGGCCTGGGCCTGGGTCTGGGCCGGTGCTTGAGCCTGGGTCTGGGCTTGTGTCTGGGTTTTTGTCTGGGCCCGGGTCTGGGTCTGGGTACTTTCCCCGCCTCCTGCATAGGGACACACTCCATTGGGATGCAGGTGTGCCGGATGACCTCCGCAGTGGTAGTGATAGCTTCCCAGCCCGCTGGCATTCTTGTTATCCCGGTGTCCTCCGCTGGCATCGGTTCTGCCTGAATGAGCCTGGGCCTCCATTCCCCACGGGGCCTGTCCCGTCATTGCCGCGCCTCCCGCCAGAAGCACTCCGCTCATGACCGCTGCCATCCATACCTTTACTGTACGTTTCATCTCATTACCTCCCGATTTCATTTTTAACTCTATTTTACCATGTTTTTATCTGTGTGTAACTCCGTATTTCAGCATCTTTCCAGGGGATTTTCTCATTTTCAGGCCATTTCCGGCATAAAAAATTGGTGGAAGCACTTGCACGTTTTTCCCAATGATGATACCATAAGAAACATATGTAATGAATTCAACTAGTTTGGAGGTTTTTAAAATGGAACTAATCATACCTAAGGATTACGATCCCCGCCTCTCCATACGGGAGACCCAGGACGCAATCAAATACATACGCGATACCTTCCAGAAGGAAATGGGCAGGGAGATGCACCTTGAACGTATCTCCGCTCCCTTATTCGTGGAAAAGAGCAGCGGACTTAATGATAACTTAAACGGCACCGAGCGTCCTGTTTCCTTTGATATGCTGGGGCTACCCGGCGAAACCCTGGAGGTGGTGCATTCTCTGGCAAAATGGAAACGTATGGCATTAAAGAAATACGGCTTTAAGCCAGGCGAGGGACTTTACACCAACATGAACGCCATCCGCAGGGACGAGGAGCTGGATAACCTTCACTCCTGTTATGTGGACCAGTGGGACTGGGAACGTGTCATTACAAAGGAGCAGCGCACCCTGGACACCCTGAAGGATACGGTGCGGGAGATCTTCAAAATTATCAAGCACATGCAGCATGAGGTGTGGTATAAATACCCGGAGGCTGTCAAACATCTTCCCAAAGATATTTACTTCATCACCAGCCAGGAGCTTGAGGACCTGTATCCTGATAACACTCCTAAGGAAAGGGAAAACCTGATTACCAGGGAGCACGGCTGTGTGTTCCTGATGCAGATTGGCGACAAACTGGCCGGCGGCAAGCCCCATGACGGACGTGCGCCTGACTATGACGACTGGAAGCTGAACGGCGATATTCTTTTCTGGTTTGAGCATTTGCAGTGCGCCCTGGAAATCTCCAGCATGGGCATCCGCGTGGATGAGGCTGCCCTGGAATACCAGCTGAAGAAGGCGGGATGTGAGGACCGCCGCAGCCTTCCCTATCATAAAATGCTTTTAAACGGCGAGCTTCCCTACACCATTGGCGGCGGTATCGGACAGTCACGTCTGTGCATGCTGCTTTTGGACCGCGCCCATATCGGTGAAGTACAGGCCAGTATCTGGCCCCAAAAAATGCGCGATATCTGCGGGGAGAACAAGATTTATCTGCTGTAGCCATTGGCTGGGAGCGTATTATGGAATCGAATATCTCAATCTTTTTTATCATCGAAATAATCGGTACCGTGGCCTTTGCGTCCTCCGGTGCCCTGGTAGCCATCAAGCAGCGTCTGGATCTGCTGGGAGTGGTGGTCCTTGGCGTCACCACTGCCGTTGGCGGCGGTATGCTCAGGGACATCCTACTGGGCATCGTCCCGCCCAGCCTGTTCATGAACCCGGTTTACGTGTACACCGCCTTTCTCACGGCCATGGTGCTCTTCATCCTGGTGTGGCTGAACCAGCAGATACTGGAAAGCCGGTATATCTCGGCCTATGAGAAGATGATGAACCTGTTTGATGCCATCGGACTGGGCGCATTCACAGTCACCGGCATCAATACCGCGGGGACAGCCGGTTACGGGGAATATCATTTCCTTTCCATCTTTCTGGGCGTCCTCACAGGCGTGGGCGGCGGTATCCTGAGAGATATGCTGGCAGGCCAGTCCCCGTATATCCTGCGCAAGCATGTGTATGCCTCTGCCTCTATTGCCGGAGCCGTGTGCTATGTATGCCTTAACGGCTGGCTCTCCAGGGATGCCTCCATGATATTGAGCGCAATCCTGGTGGTGCTCATCCGCCTTCTGGCGACCAGGTACGACTGGAACCTTCCCACCGCATACCATACTAAGAACAAATAAATAAAACAAGTCCGGGCCGTAATCATTGTACAAACCAATGTAACGATGATTACGGCCCGGACTTTCTTTCCATGCGCTTGTATTGCTCTTATAAAACATGCATGAAACTCACCTCTGCTGCTGTAAATACTTAGTAATGCTTCTTTGGAATATCTTCATGCTGCTGTCCACGTTCCTGTTTTCCATGAGTATCTTTGATATTTCACCGTCCGCCAGGTTCATGACCTGCTCATACTGCTGGTATTTAGGCTCTATAACCCCATTTTCAATTACATTATAAAGCAGGCTGCTGTTGATTACCTGCTCGCCCTCGTCCATGTCCTCCTGTATAATGGCAGCTGCCTGGGCGGATCCGGTAACGCTTTTGAGCACAGACACTCCCTGGGAATACCGGAATATGTCCATCTGCATCTCTTCATTTCCCGTCAGCTGTTTCAGAAACTCCCACGCCAGCTTTTCATGCTTTGTATTGCTGTTGATTCCCATGAGAAGGGAATCCACTCTGGAACGGTTTTCCCCCTCCTTGCCCGCGGGAAATGTGATGCAGTCCCACTGGAACTTGGTATATTTCTTAATCCGGTAAGGATATGTTTTATAGGTCCTGTACTCCGCAAAGGTCAGGGGCATGAAAGCCACGTTCCCCTTGTTGAAATCCTCCTGGGTCACGCTCTGTCCCTGGTTCAGGTCATTGAGGCGCTTCATGTATTTAATGGCATCCAGGACATGGGAGTCTGTAAAGGGAAGCTGCTGCTGATCCCCGTCATAAAACCTTCCCCCGCTGGTGTAAACCGCATTTCTCCAGCTGTAATTATAGGTTCCGAACTGGTCCAGCAGTCCGTCTCCGTTTACATCCTTTGTTATCTTACGGCAGATTTCATACATATCGTCCCAGGTCCAGTCCTCCCCCGGCACCTCAATCTGCTCTTTCGCCAGAAGGGACTTGTTGACAAATAAAAGGACGGGAACCGTTTCATAAGGAAGGGCGCACTGGTGTCCGTCGTACTTTCCCGCATCCAGGGCAGTAGTGAAAAAATCATTCCGGTTAAACCCGGCGTCGTGTTCAATGAGCTCGTCCAGGTTTTTCATGACTCCCAGGGATGAATACAGGTTGAAATCCGTGTCCGGCACCATAAACACGTCCGGCATCTTTCCCTCTAAAAGCTTTCTGGCGCACCACTCCGAGTAATCCTCCTTGCTGATTCCGCTGTAGTAATGTATCCTCACCCCGGGATGCTCCTCCTCGAACTTTGCTATGGCCTTGTCTATCATGACAAAGCTGCTGGCACTGGCCACATCCCAGTTGCTTCCCGTGAACATGCCGAATTCCAGGACAATCTCCTTCTCATGGTACTTATATATACATCCAAGGAAGCCTGCAAGGAGGAACACGGCTGCTCCCAACCCCAGTGTCCATTTCCATCCCTTCATCCCAATCTCATCCTTCCTTCTGCCAACATCTTGACCTCTCCCGATCCCCGTACACTGGTCCGGTCAAATCTCATGTGCCCAGCCGCTTTCTCACGTTGGTCTGGACAGCCCAGATGGCCAGCTGGGTGCGGTCCCTCAAATCCAGCTTGTTCAGTATAGTGCTGAGATAATTGCGCACTGTTCCCTCAGACAGCTTAAGAGCCTCAGCTATCTCCCTGTTGCTGGCCCCCACTTCCACCTGGGCTATGATCTTCCACTCTGTCTTTGTAAGCTCATCCACATTTTTATCACCCACAAGTATGCTGTAATCTGCCTGGGCCATCTGCGAAAACAGCCTCAGCACCTTGGTTGCAATATCCGGGTTAATCATAGCCCATCCATTATACACCGTGGTGATGGCATTGGCCAGTTCATCCATGGACACGCCTTTTAAGAGATATCCGCTGGCACCATATTTCAAAGCATTGTAAACGTACTCGTCATCGTCAAACGTGGTGAGAATAATAATTTTTATCTGAGGATAATTTTCCTTGATGATTTTCGTGCACTGCACACCGTCCAGCTTGGGCATCCGTATGTCCATCAGTATGACATCGGGTTTATTCTTCCTCACGCTGCGGATGACCTCCTGTCCGTTGGAAGCCACATCCGTAACCATTATGTCCGGCCTGCTGTTGAGCACAATCTGCAGGCTCTGGCGAATCAATTCCTGATCGTCGGCAATCAATACTTTAATCATAAGTCTCCCCCCATCGGATTGGTATTCTTGCATTAACAGTAAATCCGTCGCTGCCGTCAAATGTAACAACGCCGCTCAGCATCTTAATCCTCTCCTTCATATGCTTTGTTCCGAATCCGCTTTTTATCTCCTTGCATCCGATTCCGTTGTCCCTTATTTGCAGAAGGATATCCGTATCCTCCTTCTTTATGGTAATCCATATCTGGCTGGCATGGCCATGGCGCAGCGCATTGGTGATTCCCTCCTGGATAACCCTGTAAATGGCATTTTCCTCGTCCTCGTCAAATTTCAGGTTCTTTACCTGGCAGTCAAAATACACCCTTGCGCCGGACACAGCGTTCATGTCCGATACCATCTTGCTGATGGCATATTCCAGGCTGAAGCGCTCCAGGGCGTCCGGGCGCAGCTGGCTGACTGAGCGCCGTATTTCCTTAATGCCGTCCCTTGTGACCTTGGAAATAAGCTCCAGCTGGTCCTTTGTCTGCTGGGGCGACGTGCCTATGGTGGCCAGGCAGGCGTCTATTCCCGCAGCAATTCCGGTCAGGGTATGCCCCAGGGTATCGTGGATTTCCCTGGCCAGGCGGTTTCTCTCCCGTGTCTCAGCCATCTTTTCCGCCATCACGGAATACTCCTGAAGCTGCTCATTCACATCCTGAAGCTGCTCGTTCAGGGCGTGTATCTCGTCCAGATTTCCCTGCTGCTGGTTGATGATGTTCACACAGTACACCACGAACATGATTACATTCAGGGATACCAGGATATTATAGCTGCTGAGCAGATACTGCTGGGTGGTTGCATTGTAAAATGAGATATAATCCTGTATGGAATACAGGCGGTATGAAATGGAAAGCAGTTCGTAATCAGCCAGTATAAAACTGCCGATTGCCACTGCCGCCAGAAAATACCTGGATTTCCCGTTCTTGGCATAGAGAATCACATTGGAAAACACCAGCAGCAGAATTCCGTTGTAATTAAAATTCAAAAGTATGATGATGGCAAAACATATGGCAAAATCAGCCACAAGGCTGAAAAGAATCACCTTGCTGTTGTCCGGAAACAGCCGGTCCCGCACAAACATACTGCCTGCCAGAAGAGCCAGAAGGAGGGCGCAGAGCCAGATGTTCCAGTAAGGATACCAGACAATGGCCTGGATGCCGCTTAAAAACTCCCTGGCCACATAGCTGCGCCGTATATTTTCAATTGTGGCATATATAAATATGCTGAGTCCCATGACAGATACCACATTCAGCGCCAGAATGCCCAGCTGCAGGATGCGTACCCGCCTGTTATCCATGTTCGTATCCATCTTCTCACTGCCACCCGTCTATCTCAAACTCGTGGAGGTTATCCCTCGTAATCATGGTGCTGGGCATGCTTATGTATTTCTCCACCGGCTCCCCGTCCAGGTATCGGTATGCGGTCTCAGCCGCCTTCCTTCCTATGGACCTTGGGCTCTGGGCGCTGGTTCCTGTCACATAGCCCACATCCAGGATTGCCTTGAAATCCGGAGAGCCGTCGATTCCGTAAATCAGGACGCCCTCCTCCCTCCTGGCCTGCTGCAGGGCTGCCAGAGCCCCCAGTGCCGTGGGGTCATTGCCTCCCAAAATCACGTCAAAGCTGATGTCACGGCGCAGCAGGTCGGCCATCACATGGGAGGACACCTCAATCTCGCCTGCCGCAGCTTCCCTGTATACCACCTGGTAATTGTGATTGTCCGCTATGGTGTCCAGAAAGCCCTGTTCCCGGTTGGTAATGGAGGTCTGTATGGGGTTGTCAAGGATGACGATTTTAGCCTCGTCCTTTCGTTTCATCATATCCAGGGCGCAGAGCTGGCCCGCCTGGTAATTGTCTGTTTCAATAATGGAAATTACGGAGTCCCGGTCCTTCACCACCGTATCCACATTGATGATGCCGACTCCCGCCTCTCTGCACGCATCCAGGGCCGGCTGTACCTTTTCCCAGTCCACGGGATTTAAAAACAGCATCTGGATGCCCTCGTCTATCATTTCCTGAATCTGTTCATTCTGCTTTTCCTGGTCCTGAAGGGGATCCCGGGTAAGCAGGATATCGCCGTTGGCTTCCACCACCTCTTCAATCCCCTCATTGAGTACATCAAAATACGGATTATTCCTGGTCATATAGGTGGCCCCGAACAGCCTGGCCTCATGCTGGCGCCCGCTTGCATCCCCATGGCCGCAGCCCCCCAGCAGGAGCATGGCGCCCGCTGTCAGGATTAACAGACCTGTCCCTATCTTCATCTGGTTCCCGCCTCCCTATTCTTGGCTTAACTTCCCGGCTGCCGGTCATATCCCCGGCTGTCCGGTCATGCCCCCGGCTGCCCGGTCCTTCCCCATTATACCTCAAAGATGCAAATCTGTAATATTTCATAGGAACTTTTTATAAAACTTTGGTTTCGACAAAAAGCGCCCCACTGCCGTGAAACGCTTTTGCCGTAAACCAGGCTCTATTCCGCCTTTTTGTTTCTCAGATAATCCACAAAAACAGCCAGGAGAATTACAGTTCCCTTTACCACGTACTGCCAGAAGGAATTTACATTCAGCAGATTCAGTCCGTTGTTCAGCACGCCGATAATCAGGCCGCCTATGATGGTGCCTCCGATTTTACCGGAGCCGCCTGCCATGGAGGTGCCGCCCACCACAACAGCCGCAATGGCGTCCATCTCAGCTCCGTCTCCTGCCGTCGGCTGGCCGGAATACATACGGGAGGCCAGAACCACGCCCGCAAGTCCCGCCATGATTCCTGAATAGGTATGTACCAGGAATTTAACCTTGGCTGTGCTGATGCCTGAGAATCTGGCTGCCTGGGAGTTGCCGCCCACCGCATAGATATGGCGCCCCAGCTTTGTCTTATTCATGATAATGGCCGTGATAACCAGCACCACTGCCAGAAGTATAACCGGAGTGGGGACTCCGCCCACGTACCCGGCTCCCAAAAACTGCCATTCCTTTGTAACCACACGCACAGGTGAACCGCCTGTATATACATAGGCCAGTCCCTTTGCCACATTCATGGTGGCCAGGGTCACGATAAAGGGCGGTATGGTTGTCTTTGATATGACAACGCCGTTAAACATACCCACCACGGTGCCCACCAGCACGCCGCCCAGTACGCCTACTGCGATTGGAAGGCCGTAACGGGACACGCAGCCGGCTGCAAAGCAGCCTGAAAGGGCGATGATGGAGCCAACGGACAAATCAATGCCCCCCAGGATAATGACCATGGTCATGCCGCAGGCCAGGAACAGGTTGGACGATATCTGTCTCAGCACATTGAATATATTTTTCTGGGTCAGAAAGGAGCCGCTGGTCTTTGGAAACACGGATAAGAAAATACACAAAATAAGCAGGGCCCCGATGATGCCGATATTATCCTTGAAATATTGTTTTACATTTTTCTGCAATCTGGTTGTCATTTGACTTTCCCCCTTTTCTTACTTTGCCGCCAGCTTCATGATTTGTTCCTGGGTGACGCATTCCTCATGGCTGAAGCACCCGGTTATCCGGCCGTCGCACATGACATAGACCCGGTCGCTCATGTTGAGAATTTCAGGCAGTTCTGACGATATCATGATAATGGACACGCCTTTCTTCACCAGCTCATTCATAATTCCGTATATCTCAGACTTGGCGCCCACGTCCACGCCCCTGGTTGGCTCGTCCAGAATCAGTATCTTGGGGGCGGTGGCCAGCCATCTTCCAATCATTACCTTCTGCTGGTTGCCGCCGGACAGGTTTCCGATAAGCTGTTCCTGGGACGGGGTCTTGGTATCCATCATCTCGATATACTGCCGGGTAATCTCCTCCTCCTTGTCCGCATCCACCCATATGCCCTTTATAAAGCTCTTCAGCACCTCAATGGTGGAGTTGAACCGGACGCTCTGAACCTTATACAGTCCCTCCTGCTTCCGGTCCTCAGGAACCAGGGCAATGCCGAACTTCATGGCATCAATAGGAGATTTGATGGCCGCCTTTTTTCCATCCACGCTGATTTCACCCGTGCAGCCGGGCGTCAGTCCGAAGATACACTTCATGGTCTCGCTTCTTCCGGCGCCTACCAGCCCCGCAAAACCAATGATTTCCCCCTCACGCAGTTCAAAGCTGGCCCCTTTGACCATCTTTCCGTCTGCAATGTTTTCACATTTTAAAACCACCCGTCCGGGCTCCATGTAATCCCTGGTGTAATACTTGGTCAGCTCCCGGCCCACCATCATGGCAATGAGATGGTCCCTTGTGGTATCCTTCACCCGCTCGGTGCCCACATAGGTTCCGTCCCTCAGCACAGTAACCCGGTCGCAGATCTGCTCCAGCTCGTCCATCTTATGGGATATATATATGATTCCCACGCCCTTCTTTGTGAGCTCTCTCATGGTGCTGAACAAAAATTCCACTTCCTTGTCCGATATGGATGAAGTGGGCTCGTCCATCACAAGAATCCTGGAGCGATAGGAAATGGCCTTGACGATTTCCACCATCTGCTGCTGGGCAATGGTCAGGTCCTTGACCAGCGTCCCAGCGTCAATGCTCATGTGGTATGTATCCAGCAGCTGCTGGGCTTCCTTTTCCATGGTCTCATGGCTGACCCATAGCCCCTTTGACGGCTCTCTGCCAAGAAAGATATTTTCCGCCACAGTCATGTGAGGTACCAGTACCAATTCCTGATGGATAATGGAAATTCCGTTGTTGTGAGATGCATTTACCCCGTCAATGGTTACCTTTTGTCCGTCAATAAAAATCTCGCCCTCTTCTGCGATGTAGATGCCGCCCAGAACCTTAATCAGCGTGGATTTACCTGCCCCGTTTTCACCGAGCAATGCGTGGACCTCGCCGGCCCTCAGTTCCAGGTCCACCCCCTGAAGCGCCTTGACTCCCGGAAATGATTTGTGGATGTTCTTCATTTGAAGCAGAACTGTTTCACTCATAATCTCACCTGCCTGTTCTTCTATTCATATGGTTCCTGACAGAGTTTCCTGCCGTGCTTTTGCGTTTTGAGCCTGTCAGATAAAAAGTGCCTGGCCCCCGCAGGGGCCCAGCACTTTTCAGACTAATCTCTTACTGCCATCCATCTGTGCCATACTTATCTACATTTTCTGATGTAATAAGGAAGGTTTCTACCGGATATCTTGATTCTACCTTATCGCCGTTTAAGTATGTATACATGATATTCACTGCGGACTGTGCAATCTTAACAGGAGACTGTGCGCCGCTTCCTTCTATCAGGGATTCCCCGGAAGCCATCTCTGCCTTGATGTCAGGAGAGCCGTCCACGCCGTAAATCATGCAGTCTGTAAGACCGGCTGCGTTGGCTGCTGCCAGTGCTCCCAGTGCAGTGGGGTCATTGCCTCCGAAAATGGCAACCACATCGCCGTGAGCCTGCAGAAGATCCTCTGCAATACCCATGGAAACTTCCAGATTGCCCTTGGCATCCTGCTGTGCAACGATGTTAAAGCCTTTTCCTTCAATTGCATCTAAAAATCCGTTTGTCCTGTCCGTAACAGAGTTCATGGTAGGAGAATCCAGTACAATGATATCCCCGCCGTCCGGGCATTTCTTTACAAGGTCCTCGCCGCAGACCTTGCCTGCGTTATAGTTATCAGAACCGGTGTAGGAAATCAGGTAGGACAAGTCCGCTACCTCTGTATCAAATCCCACGATGGGAATTCCTGCTTCCTTAAGCTGATCCAGAGCCGGAAGGATTCCCTCTGCCTCTGCCGGATTCATGAACATGGCGTCAATGTTCTGGGAAATCAAATCCTCTACCTGGGTAATCTGAAGAGTGACATCATTGGCGGGATCCACTGCAATCAGCTCGTCGCCGTTGGCCTCAACCATTTCCCTCATTCTCTTCTCAATGGTGACAAAGAACGGGTTGGTTCCATCCATACAGGTATAACCGAATTTGTAATGCTTGTCCGGGTCCTTCTTCTTCACATCAGCAGATGCCATATCGGCTGCTGCCGGAGCTGCCGCTTCTGTGGCTTCCTTGCTCTCCTCTGCCTTCTCAGGCTCAGCGGCCGCCTCCTTGGCTTCCTCTGTGGTCTGGGCCTGGGTTGGCGCCTCGGTGGCTGCTGCCGTTGTCTGGGAGTCCCCGCTGCTGCACCCTGCCAGGGCAGAACCTGCCATTGCTGCGCACATCATTACCGCCAACAGCTTCTTAGTACTTTTTTTCATAAGTTACCTCCTTTTGCAAAATGTTTTGTTGTTTTTGCTGTAATCAAATCTTATCACGCTTTTCTTTTTAACACATGTGCACAATGTAATCATTTTCATATGACATTTGTCATATTTTTCATCATCACTTTTGCCCTTTCCCGTTCAGCCGCCGCAAATTTTCATCGTTTTGCACAACTGCCCGCCGCGGGATACTCATTGCACAGCAGACGGAAGGGCGGCTCATCCTCCTCTATAACCGGAAAACGGCCTGCCGGCAGATAGAACCGGTTGTCCCGGTTATCGTCATTACACATGGATACCTCGCCCAACAGAACCGGCCCTGTGCCCGGCTCCAAATGGAAGTCGTGATACAGATAAGGCTGGATGGTAATGCTCTCTCCGGGACACAGCCGTATCTGCGTTCCCGCGGGAACTGTGTACTCCCGCCCGTCACTGTGTATCCGCACATCTGTGTCAGCCAGCTCCTCCTCCCTGCCGGCATTATATATGCCTATGAGCACATTTCCTCCTCCCCTGTTGATGATATCCTCCATCTTATTCCAGTGGAAATGCATGGCCGCAGACTGTCCTTCCTTCATGTACAGCAGCTTTTCCGCATAGGGTTTCGTGTACTTATCCATGGACACATTGCCGTTTCTCAGGGTGATGAGGGAGAATCCCACCTTGTCAAAATCCCCCATCCCAAAATCCGTGATATCCCATCCCAGCATGTTGTCCCGGACCTCATCGTATTCATGGCCCTTTTCGTTCCATTCTTCCGGTGTAAAATAACAGAACGGGGGCAGTTTAAAGGAGCATCTGTCAATCATCTTTTCCATGTCCCTCAATGCCCTGTTGATTTCTGAACGTTTCATGGCTTTTCCTCCTTTGCCGACTTACTCCAGATGGGAGAACACCCTGATTGTGTGGAGCACATCCTCCTTCATGGCCTGGACCGCCCACTGGGTTACATCGTGGAAAAATACATATTCTTCGGCTGCCCTGCATTTTTCCTTTACATACATGCCGCCCGCCTTGGCAAGGTACGTGTAGTAATTAATTTTCCTGACCCCGTTGGCAATACATTTCTTAAAATCCTCGTCGCTGACCCCGGATCCGCCGTGCATCACGATGGGAATGCCGATGCTTTCCCGTATCCTGCGTATCCTGTCAAAATCCAGCTTTGGCGTGGTCAGATACAGCCCGTGCACGGTGCCGAATGAGCAGGCCAGGGCGTCTATCCCGGTAAGCCCGGTGAAAGCCCGTGCCTGTTCCGGGTCCGTATAGCAGCTCTCCACAGCTTCCCCTTCTTCGCCTTCTCCCACGCTTGAGAATTCCTGCCTTCCCATGGCTCCTATCTCAGCCTCCACGGAAGCGCCCCAGTCTCCGGCCATTTCCACCGCAATCTTTGTGTTTGCCGCATTTTCCTCAAAGGGCAGAACGGAGCCGTCATACATCACTGAGGTGAAGCCCATTTCCAGGGCTTCCCTGAGGATTTCCAGCTTATCGCCGTGGTCCAGATGGACGCATACAGGCACAGAGGATTTCTCTGCCATCATCACCATCACCGGCCCGATGACCTTAAGAGGGATAATGGACTCATGGACCGGCGCAAACTGCAGGATAACCGGCTGTCCCAGCTCCTCAGCCGCCCCTAATACGGCCTGAATCCCCTCCAGAGATGTGATGTTGAAGGCGCCGACTGCTATTTTTTTTGCATCTGCCAGGTCTAAAACTGCTTTCATTGAAACTAACATGTTATATATTCTCCTTTCTTCCGGCCTGGGCCGGGACATACAATGAAATATATTTCTTAGTAATGCTTCTTCTGCCTCTTACGGAGGAAGCCGCGTTTTCCCTATGCGGCATTCCTTTTGTTTGGCCGCAAATATGGTTTTTTTTATGTCACGGATGGATGATGTTCTGCTTCTCCCATCCAGCTTCCATCTTCTGCCTCAGCTCCTCAAAGGACAGCAGGCCGCTCAGGGCATCGTAGGCCGTGACGCAGGACGCACCCGTGGCAGCTGCCAGACGGATGCATTCAAGGGGCCCGCAGCCGTCCAGCATTGCCTTTATGAAGGCGGCTATGCTGGTATCCCCTGCCCCTGTTCCTGACAGGATGCAGTCCGGCACATAGCTGTCCTCAAAATGGCTGATATCATTCCATCCTGTAAATTCCGGCAGGAATTTCCTCCATACCGGCTCAGGTGCGGTCTTCAGATACATGCCGGCTGCCCCGCATTTCAGGAGAACGCATCTGGTCCCCATGGACAGCGCTCTGGCAGCCAAAGGCTTAACATCCTCCTCCAGGGATAATATGCCTGTGACATCCTCGCCACCTGCCTTCTCCTGCCATTTGCAGTACAGAGGACGGTCCAGCATGTATCCCAGCTCCTCAATGCTTGGCACGAAGAAATCCACATAGGGCAGCACCCGCTCCAGTATCCTTGCCCAGTCCATGCCTGCTGCTTCGGAATCCGGGTCCACCGCCACCAGGTCCAGGGACGTGGTAAGCCCCATGGATTTTACCTTCTTAAAAAGCCGTACCAGCTCCTCCCCCTCATCCAGATAAAACCTTCGCATAATGGGAGGATAACCAAAATGAAAATGTGATGCCTCCCCTACTTTTTCAAAGTCCACGTCCCCGCAGCCAAAGGTATCATTGCAGCCCGGATCGTGAAGAAAAAAACGGTCCAGTCCCTTGGGCGCCAGTACAATGGTATAGGACGTATTCTCACCAGGAACCTGGCTGATGCAGGTCTCGCAGCCATGTGCGCTTATCATGTCCTTCAGCGCATTGCCAAAATAATCATCCCCTATTTTGGCCATCAGAACCACGTCTGCACCCAGACGTTTAAGACCCAGGCCTGTGTTGGAAACAGCTCCTCCTGTACACATCATGGCTTTTCCCACCTTAAGCAGCTTTCCCGGCTGAAACAGTTCAGAGAGCTTCTGCTTCCCGCTGTTTTGGAAAACCGGCGTAATGTCCAGGGAAATATGCCCGGCCACCGCTACCTTTTTATTTCCTTCTTCCATCTTACTTCCCCCTTCCGCACCCAATCATAGCAGTTTTCATGAATAAATCCAATGCTTTGTGTGCAATTATTACATAGGTAATATTTTATATGACATTTGTCATGTGCATATTGCACAACGCAAAATGCACTATACAAAAAACAAAAGTAATAAATCGCCGAAAACGCAAAAAAGCCCTGAGGGGCCGTGAATATCACGGCGCCCCCAGGGCTTTAAGGTTATTTATTTAACCCATACATGCAGATTCTAATGGCACTACGGATTCAAGTGTTACTTGCGAATTCTATATTTCGATTACACTGCTTACGCGATTGCCGCCGCTGTCTGTCCCCTGTCCCCTGACCACTCTATGGCGTCATAGGCCTGGGCAATATTCAGCATATGATCACCGATTCGCTCGTAGTCGGTCAGCATTTCCGAATACAGGATGGAGGACTCCACATTGCAGTTTCCCTCCCGCATGCGGTCAATCTGATTCTGCCGGAACTTGCGGGTGATATCGTCAATCCTCTGTTCAATCTCAGCCACCTCTGACAGCGGGGACTGCGTATCCCCGGCAGCCGCCGCCTTCAAAAGCTCCATGCCTTCCCGGCAGGTTTCCTCCATGACAGCAAATTCCTTCCTGGCGTAATTGGAAAACTGAAGTCCTTTTGCCTCTATGGTTTCGGCATACTCCGCCAGGTTCATGGCATGGTCACCGATCCGCTCAATATTTCCCAGAATGGTATACATCCGGTTCAGGGTGTCAATATCCTTGGGCGTCTGGTCCAGCACAAGTATCTTGGAAATCTTCTGGGACAGTCTCATATTGCTTAAATCAATTTCCTCTTCCCGGTCTGCGATGGCCTGGATTCCCTCCGAAGCTCCCTCCTCCACAGCCTTGAAGCTCTGGGATACATTCTCTGCCGCAGTTGCCAGCATCCCCTTAATCTCGTCATGAATCTGGTTGATCGCAATGGTGGAGATACCAAGGTGGTGCTTGGAGGCCATAAGCCCCTCAAACCACTGGTCCGCATCCTTTACAGGAACTGCCTTATCCGGAAGAATGGCAATGGCAATCTTCTCCAGAAGGGCGCCAAAGGGCAGAAGAATCAAGGTGGTGCTGATATTGAAAATAGTATGGACATTTGCAATCTGAGCCACCGGATTATCCGGAGTCAGGCTTACCACAAAGTCCGTAAAAGGAGTCAGGATGCACAGGGTCACAAACAGGGCCGTACCAATCACATTGAACATCAGATGAATCAGGGTGGTGCGCTTTGCATTGCGGCTGGTTCCCACAGAAGCCAGAAGCGCTGTAATACAGGTACCGATATTCTGGCCGAACAGCACGAACACGGCACTGTGAAGGTTGATGACGCCGCCCATAGCCAGAGCCTGAAGGATACCCACAGACGCAGACGAGGACTGGATAATGGCTGTGAATACCGCTCCTACCAGGATTCCCAGAAGGGGATTGGAAAACTTGGTCACCATATGGATGAAGGTTTCGGAATCCCGCAGGGGAACCATGGCATCGCTCATCATGCCCATGCCGATGAACAGGACGCCGATACCGGCAATAATACCTCCCACATGCTGTACCTTTTTATTTTTCGCGAAAATCAGGGACATAACGCCCACAAAGGCGATGAGCGGAGCCAATGCTCCTATGTCCAGGGCAATCAGCTGTCCCGTAATGGTGGTACCTACATTGGCACCCATGATAATCCATACAGCCTGCTTAAGTGTCATAAGACCCGAGTTGACAAATCCAACTGTCATGACGGTTGTGGCTGAAGACGACTGAATCAGGGCTGTGATTCCTGCCCCCACCAGCACTCCCAGAAAACGGTTTGCCGTAAGGCGCTCCAGAATCTGCTTCATACGGTTTCCAGCCACAGCTTCCAGATTGGTACTCATCATCTGCATGCCGTACATGAACAGGGCCAGGCCGCCCAGCAGGCTTAAAACCAATTCTACTCCCATGTGTTTTCTCCTTTTGTCCGAGGAAATTAGCTTCTGCTATATTATCATTTTACGGATAACCTTATGTGTTCCGGAATAATTCCGGGTAAAAATGGGCAAAAATATGGCATAGCCCGCCATCCCAAACAAACGATCGCAGGTTATGCCTCCTTTATCATATTCTTGCGGCATCCGTCACACAGGGCGTTTCCCATGATATCTATAGCCTCTTTTCCTGATTATTTACCATTTCTTTACGACTTCTTTACACATACTCATTATACGGGATATTTCATATGTCGTCAATATCGTTTCCCGCCAGTAATGTAAAGTCTATGTAAATTATGTGTAAAATTTCTTCTGGAAATACATATATTTACAAATCTCCCCGCAGCAGAGCCGCACCATTATCCATTTATTGAGTATATTGTTTTTTCCTGTTATTATACATGATTTTTAAAAGACCGATGGCAAGAACTGCCGGTATCCAGCCGGCTGCGGCCAGACCCGCCTTCAAATTACCTCCTGATGCCCCTGCTATGAGTCCCACCAGCGCCGGACCGCCGGCACATCCCAGATCCCCGGCCAGGGCCAGCAGGGCAAACATGGCAGTACCGCCCCGCGGACAGCTCACGGACGCCAGCGAGAATGCTCCCGGCCACAGGATACCCACGGAAAACCCGCACAGCCCGCAGCCGGCCAGTCCCAGAACAGGGCTGGCGGCAGTGGACGCCAGCCCATAGCTGAAAATGCACAAAACGGCGCTGCCTGTCATAAAGGCGGTGAGACGGATGCGCTGGCTGTATCTGGCATACATTGCCCTGGATATGCCCATGAGAATTGAAAACATACAAGGTCCGGCCAGATCTCCCACTGTCTTTGACACATTAAGCCCTGATTCAGCAAAAGCGGAGGCCCACTGGCTCATAGCCTGTTCCGATGCCCCTGCGCAGACCATAATAAAAATAAAAAGCCAGAACAGGCTGCTTTTTAACAGTCCCCGAATCCCCATCTCCTGCCCATCCTCTGTCAGTGCCAGAATGGGAACCCGCGAAAACAGGACAGCGTTCATAACAGGGACTGCTGCCCAGAGAAGGGCCAATACCCGCCAGCTGTTCAGACCCGCTGTCTGAAAAAAGACAGTGGACAGTACCACCACGGCCACGGACCCCCAGCAGTAAAAAGAGTGCAGCAGGCTCATGGCCGCATCTTTGCGGGCCGTTGGACAGGCTTCCACAATGGGGCTGATCAGTACTTCTATGATACCTCCCCCCACTGCGTACAGGGCAACGCACACAAGCAGTCCTCCAAAATGTCCCGGAACCATATCCGGCAGAAAGCTCAGCCCGGCCAGCCCCAGGGCAGCGAACACATGAGCCGCCACAATGCATGTCCTGTATCCAATCCTGTCCACAAACCGCGCCGACAACAGGTCCACCGCAAGCTGAATGCCAAAATTCACCGTAACCAGCATAGCAATGCGCGCCAGAGATATGCCATAGCTTTTCTGGAAAGTGAGAAATAAAAGCGGAGCAAAATTATTGACCACTGCCTGGACCACATATCCCAGGTAGCTGGCATTCAATGTTTGGTTGTAATTATCTTTAAGGGCCACTTATGCGGTCCCTCCTCCCCGTTTCCTTCATTCCGTTTTCTTTATTCCGTTTCCTTCATTCCGTTTCCTTCATACCGCTTCCTTCATTCCGCTTCCGGCAAAGCCCTAAAGCGCGGCCTCATGCTCCCGGCCATAGACCTCAATCTGTGTCAGGGCAGGGAAGGGGGACGGATCGTCTGCCTTTATGAGCTGTCCGAAGGTAAGCCATGTGATACCCCTGCGCTCCAGGCTGATGATATGAGGTTCAACGCTCTTTTCAAGCTCCACTGTCTCAGAGGTTCCGTCGGAAAAGGTAAAGGTCACCTTCTCCCACCAGTTGTCATGAGGAAAGTCAGCCCTTGTATAGAGGACAATCTGGTCAAAATCCACGGGGCGGCCAAACTCCAGCGTCATTTGGGCATCGTCCTGCATATTGATTCCCCATGACTCATATGGCCACTTTCCATGGGACAGGTTTGCCGTCACACCGTCAATGGCGTTGCGGGCCGCAAACACAGCCTCTCCCCTGGTTTCCACATTGGCGTGGGCGTGGGGATAACATTCCTGGCCCCTGTGCTGGTCCATAACGTTCTTGGCCAGATTCCGGTATGATTTAATTTCATAATCCCTGGCATACCGCATAGTCAGATAGTGGCGCTCTCCTGTAAATGATTTGGGGTTATAGGATGTCTTACCCTCTGCAAAGGGAACCTCATAAACCAGCTCATTTCCCGCCCCATAGATAAAGGCTTCATCCATGGTATCATCCACACGTATGATATAGAAACGGTTCTTTTCCGGAAGAGAAAATATAATCCTGTCTCCCTCCTCATACTCACCCTTCCATGCCAGTACGGCCTGTTCCCTGCCTGCGGCCTCCGCCTTTACCGCATCGTTTTTATCCTTCACTGTAATCTGCATTCCCATATATTTACACACTCCTCTTTCCAACAATTTCTTTTGGGTTCTTTCATTCTACCATGGAGTCCCAGGGAATACCATATACAAAAAAGGCGAAATTTTATAATATTTTAAGCATTAGCGAATATTCTAATATTTACAAAACCTTCACTTTTTATTCATCAGAACCTGATATTGCTGATGGTATAATGGAAAAAATAATGAATGAAGGGGATGATTGGATGAATTGGAATGAAACATTGAGAAACAATGTAACCCGCGCCCAGGAACTGAAAACGTATATGAGGCTTACCAGCCAGGAGGAAGAACACATGACCCGAATCCTGGAACAGTTTCCCATGACAGTCACAAGATACTATCTGTCTCTTATTGACTGGAACAATCCGGAACAGGATCCTGTGTTCAGGATGTCTATACCCTCCATTCGTGAAACCGACCTGTCGGGGGACTTTGATACCAGCGGGGAGGCGGATAACACAGTGCTGCCCGGCCTGCAGCACAAGTACAGGCAGACGGCGCTCATCCTGTCCACCCACCGGTGCGCCATGTATTGCAGGCATTGCTTCCGCAAGCGGCTGGTGGGAATCCCCGGCGGCGAAACAGCCGGAAATGTGGACCAGATGGCTGCCTACATCGTCTCCCACCCTGAAATAACCAATGTGCTCATATCCGGCGGGGATTCCTTTCTGAACAGCAATCAAATCATACGCCGGTATCTGGAGGCATTCAGCTCCATTAAACATCTGGATCTAATCCGTTTCGGCACCCGCACCCCGGTGGTGCTGCCTATGCGGATTTATGATGACCCGGAACTTCTGGATATTCTGGCCCGCTATACAAAAATCAAACAAATCTATGTGGTGACCCAGTTTAACCATTCAAATGAACTGACTCCGCAAGCAGTAAAAGCGATCCGGTGCCTGATGGACGCTGGTGTCATTGTAAAGAACCAGACCGTTCTGTTAAAAGGAATCAACGATGACGCAGGGAGTCTCGGAACCCTGTTAAAGAATCTGACAAGATACGGTGTCATTCCCTATTACATTTTCCAGTGCCGTCCCGTATCCGGGGTAAAGAGTCAGTTCCAGATTCCTTTGACAGAGGGCTGCCGCATTGTGGAAGAGGCAAAAAACATGCAGAACGGCCAGGGCAAATGCATCCGCTACGCCATGTCCCACGTCACCGGCAAAATCGAAATCCTGGGCCAAATGCCCGACAAAAACATGCTTTTTAAATATCATCAGGCAAAATATGAAAAAGACCAGGGCCGTATATTCTGCGAGAAATTGGCACCTGGACAGGCGTGGCTGCAGGGGTGATACCAGACTTTGCCGCAGACTGTTTCCCGGCCCATGCAGGACTTTGCCGCAGGCAAATGTTAAGCCGCGGGACATACCCTAACAGGGGCATGTCCTGCGGCCTTTTTGTGCCGTAGGCGGCTGTATATGTAATTACATCAGTGACAGATACAGGTTCTTGATATCCTCAAAGGACGGATCCTTTGGATTGCCCGGGCGGCAGGCATCATCCATGGCGGACTGTGACAGGAAGTCCACATCCTCTGGCTTAAGGATTTCCTTTAAGTCAGCAGGGATTCCCACGTCAGCGGACAGTTTCTTTACCGCGTCCACTGCTGCTTTGCGGTATTCCTCCTGTGTCATATTCTCAACACCATCCACGCCCATGGCAATGGCAATGTCTTTAAACTTGGTTCCTGTACATGGCGCATTGTATTCCATGACGGTTGGAAGGATGATGGCATTGGCAACGCCGTGGGGGGTATCATATAAAGCGCCCAGGCCATGAGCCATGGAGTGCACAATGCCCAGACCGCAGTTGGAGAATCCCATTCCGGTCAGATACTGGCCCAAAGCCATGCCTTCCCTGCCCTCTGGCTTGTTCTCCACCGCATCCCTCAGGCTGCGGGCGATTACTTCAATGGCTTTTAAGTTAAACATGTCGGTCATCTCCCAGGCACCCTTTGTGGTATAGCCCTCGATTGCATGGGTCAGGGCATCCATACCGGTAGCAGCTGTCAGTCCCTTGGGCATGGAAGACATCATCTCCGGATCAACCACTGCCACTACCGGGATATCATGGGTATCCACGCATACGAATTTACGCTTTTTCTCCACATCCGTGATCACGTAGTTAATGGTAACTTCCGCCGCGGTGCCTGCTGTGGTGGGAACTGCAATAATCGGCACACACGGATTCTTGGTCGGAGCAACGCCTTCCAGACTTCTCACATCCTCGAATTCAGGGTTGGTGATGATAACGCCGATAGCCTTGGAGGTATCCATGGAGGAACCGCCGCCAATGGCAATGATATAATCGGCTCCGGATGCCTTGAAAGCCGCAACGCCGGTCTGCACGTTCTCGATGGTCGGGTTAGGTTTGATATTGGAATAAATCTCGTAGGCCAGTCCTGCATCCTCCAGTACCTTTGTCACCTTGCAGGTTACATTGAACTTAATCAGGTCAGGGTCGGAACATACAAAAGCCTTCTTAAATCCCCTTGCCTTTGCCTCATTTGCAATCTCCTGGATTGCACCTGCGCCGTGATAGGATGTCTCGTTTAATACGATTCTGTTTGCCATGATTTTCTTCTCCTTTACATTGACAGTACACCGCCGGACCCATCTTAAGTGTCCGTGGATTTACCTGGTTGCTTTTGTTAATATTATAACAAGTCCTGTTTTAAAATAAAAGTGACAAACATCCCTGTCTGTCACTTTCCTTTAAGTTTTGTGCAGTTTCACCATTTAGGATTATGCATAATCACCATGTTCTGTCTCTGCTGCGGCTGGGGATATCCGGGACTTTCCGGGGCTTAAAGCAGTTTCAATTTTCCGAACACCTCTGCCAGCTTTGGCGGCATGGCTTCCACCAGCTTATCCGACATTTCCCGGGGTGTGTCCTTCATGCCTCCCAGAACCCACTTCACCGTCATGTATACGGAGCCCTGGCAGTACATCTCCAAAAGGAACTGAAGCTCCCGGCCCAAAGGCTGGCTGGTTTTTCTTGCAATCAGGTCCGTATAAAACTGGAGAATCAGTTCAAAATCATGTTCCTTTAATGAGTTCCTGTCATCGGAGCGGAACGCTTCTGTGAAAAACACCTTTTCATTGAGAATGAACTCAAACTTCCGGGTCAGGCTCTCCCCCACCGTATGCCCCATGCCAATCTGCTCAAAAGACTGAAGCACCAGCTTGTCAAAATACCAGTTTATCAGATCGTACTTGTCCAGAAAATTCCGGTAAAAGGTCTGCCGGGTCACACCGCAGCCCTCCACAATATTTTTGACCGTAATCTTATCCACGGGCGCTGTCTTCATGCACTCCTTAACGGATTCAGCCAGCTTGTATTTTGTTTTCTCCTGCTTTCCTGTAACGGCCATGGTATTCCTCCTGCGGCAGGTACTGCACGGAAACCCTCCGGTACCTGTGTATTTTGTAACATATCCCTGCGCCACAACAGGCAGTGCAGCCCTGGTTGCGCTGCACTGCCCGCTGCTTCTATGGACAGTATATCAAATTTTGAGACAGGCTTCTACCTGTTTTTGAAAATGCTTACCATTGCCTTCCACATCTGTACCAGCACATTCCACATCCGCCTTAAGGGGCTTTCCTTGGCCTTTTCCACCTCTGCATCCGCGGTCTTGGCCGTGTCGTCGTCCACGCTGATCTCATCGGTGCGCATGACAATCTGCAGTGTCTTGGGCGGTTTGTTCCGGTCCGAGGTAAAGGATACCTTGTCTGCGGACGGATCCATAAACAGGAAACGGTTATCTGTATCAAACTTATCCAGCTCATTGTCAATGGTATCCTTCATGGTGCGTCCGGCCTGGCGCATCACCGTGGTGCTGTCCAGGATGTTCAGGCTTTTATCCAGAAGTTCCATACTGCCGCGCAGGCTGTCCCTGGCAGCCGCGTCAAAATCATCGCTGCTGTCTTTTAATGTGTTCTGGATGATAGTCAGGGTGCTGATTCCATTGTTGAGTGCATCTGTGGTACGCCTTACCAGTTCCTGGGAGTCATCCAGGGCAGTCTGGAGATCCGGATAATATACGTCCAGAGAATCATTGAGGGCCTTTAAATCCTCAATCAGATAATCCATATTGTCAACTATCTCGGCGCTGTATTTCGCAGAATCAGACGTGTCATCCATCAGGTTCGCCATCTTGTCTGTCAGGGATTTGCTCCGGGCAGATAAATCCTGAAGGACTGCCACCTTGTCATACAGGGATTGTTCAATGGCTATCGCGGCTTCTGCGGCGGCCTGCTGGTCGATACTGCTTACCAGAGGGATGTTTTTCTTCTCTATGGATGCGGTGGCCGCCAGGCCTGCCAGGCCGGTGTTTCCTGTATTTATGGCAGAGCTAATAGCAGTGCCTGTATCCGGGGTGTTACTGCCGGAGTTTCCGCTGGAATTTCCGCTGGAATTTCCACTTTCTGCTGCGCTTGCGCTGCTGCTCCCGGTTGCGCTTCCGTTGGTGCTCTCGCCTCCGGTTGTATTTCCGCTTCCGGCTCCAGTTCCGCTTCCGTCCGTACTTGCGCCTCCGGTTGTATTTCCGCTTCCGCTCCCGGTTGTGCTTCCGTCCGTACTTCCACCTCCGGTTGTATTTCCGCTTCCGCTCCCGGTTGTACTTCCGTCCGTGCTTGCGCCTCCGGTTGTATTTCCGCTTCCGGCTCCAGTTCCGCTTCCGTCCGTACTTCCGCCTCCGGTTGTATTTCCGCTTCCGGCTCCAGTTCCGCTTCCGTCCGTGCTTCCGCCTCCGTCCGCATTTCCGCTCCCGCTCCCAGTTCCGCTGGTGCTTCCGTTTCCGTCTGTGCTTCCGCTTCCTCCGGCACTTCCATCCGGGTTATCTTTCCCCTCCGTACTGCCGCCGGAATTTCCGCTTCCCTGGTCATTCCCCTGATTATTATTCTGGGTGTTTTCCTGGCTGCTGCCTCCGCCGGATGACGAATGGCTCCCGCCATTTGATGTCCCGTAATCCACATCCTCCATGTTTTCCAGTTCTTCCTCATCCAGCTCCTCGTCATAGAGCCTTCTGGCCTTGGTACTGGAACTCTTATACAGACTGAGATACGTCAGCAGTGTGTCCTGGGATGCCTGAAGCTGGGTATCCAGCGCAATGATGGATTCCATGGTCTTCTGGAGTTCCGGCAAATCGCTGCTGATACCGCCTGCGCTGTTTTCTATGTTCTTAAGTCTGGTCTGCAGCTTTCTCAAAGGGTCCTGCATGTCTCCCAGCGTGTTGACAATGTCATTCATGCTGCTGTGAACCACCTCGGCACAGTCCTTGGCCGTCTGCAAATGGGGAATCATGGTATCCATCTGCTGTGACACCGATGTAAGCGCTGCCAGCGTCTGGTCATTTCCGGCCAGTATGCTGTCCTTGGAATTACTCCACTTCTGTCTGGCGCTCTCCGCTGAGTCCATACCCTGGCGGACCTGGTTCACGCCCTGCCGCATGTTCTCCACAGACTTTGCCATCTGCTCCAGGCTGTCGTAAAGCTCATCCCCTGCATCCTGCCACGTATCCTTGGCTTCCTTCAGGTCCTTGATATGTTCCAGATCCTCCACCGTACCCGGTACCATGGCCATAATCACGCCAATGGTCTCAAAGCTGTCCGTGCCGATGCGCACCGTGTAATCCCCGTCCTCCCCGGGGAGGGCGGTAAATACCACCGCTGTGGTTTCACCCAGGTTCTGGGTCTGGGACCCTTCAGCCTCCACGCTGTAGCATTTGCTCATATCCACGGGCACAGCCACCATAAGCATCATGTTGTTGCGGTAATACTCCCCGGCATTGTCATTGGGCTCTGCCTTCACATTGATCTCAATCAGCCCGGAAGCTCCTGCCAGCTTATCGCCGTCCATGGGTACACCGTTCAGCTTGTAAGATACGTCAAAGTCCCAGGGCAGTACCATCATGCCTTTATCCACAGCGCATTTAAAATAAAATCTTCCCCTCTGGTCCTCCGGAAGCTGCCACGTCACCATTCCGTCCCCCAGCACAGGTTCGATGCTGTTAGACATGTTAATCACATTTTCATAGGTTCCGTAATCCGTAAATTCCGTCTGGCCGTTGAGGCCCACCCCCTTTACCACATTAATCTTATCCACCCTGCCGTAATAGTCCAGGTTCACATACATGGTTTCATCCACGTCCACAGAAGGCTGTGCTCCGTATACAGGCGCGCTGCCAGTGCCGGTGCAAAGCATGACAAAGACCATTCCCGCTGCCATGATTCTCTTATATTTCATTTTCATTGCTTTCCACCTCCGCTGGTTCTAAATCAGTCCGTTTCAATGCGGACGCCTTGTTGACAATGGTACCTATTCCTGCCTTTATCAGGGCTTTGCGCTTTTCATGGCGCCGTTTCAGATACTTCTGCAGGCGGTCCCATTCATTGCTGGTAATGATACGGTCAAAGAGCACCAGAAGGGCCGGCAGCACAGTCAGCACCAGAATCACGCTGAACAGCGCCCCCCGTCCAATCAAATGGCCCAGGTCCCCTATAGCCGCTGTGGTTGATATGAAATGAATGATATATCCAGCCAATATGATAATGGTTCCCGAAGTAAAAATAGAGGGACAGGACAGCATCAGCGCCTGGATACACGCTTCCTTCTTCTCCAGGGACTTTCTACAGGACACATAATTGTTGGTGAGCAGAATGGAATAATCCACCGTGGCTCCCAGCTGGATGCTGCTCACTATGATGTACCCCATAAACACCATGGTATCCCCTGCCAGGTAAGGCATGGCCATATTGAGGAAAATCGCAGCCTCAATGGGCACCATGACAATCATAGGTATGGCAAAGGACCGGAAGCTGAACATGACCACCAGGAACACGCCCAGCATGGATAACAAGTTTACCCTGGAATTATCCGCCGTAATCGTAGTCTTGATATCCTGTGTGGAAGGTGTTTCCCCCACCAGATAGGAATTCTCCGGATAATACCGCTCCAGAATATCCCGTATTTCATCCGCGCCCTTAAATGCCTGGTCGCTCTCTGTCTTGGTCCGTATGTAAATAAGCATCCTGCAGTAATCCTTTGTGTGGAGCTCACTGGTAACGGAATATGGCAGGAACTCCTCGGGTATTCCCTCCGGAAGGGTATTGGACATGGACGTCACACTTTTCACATAGGGAAGATCCTCTATCTCATCTGACATCTCTTTCTCCGTTACAGCCGAAGTATTGGGATACATGGCCAGCATCATATTGCTTCTTCCAAATTCCCGGGAGATTACCTGGTCATCCGCATAGACCTGGGTTCCCTCGCTGGCTCCCACCGCACTGTTGCCGTACAGGAAATCATTCATTCCCTGGGCCACATAAGCGGGCGGCGCCAGAATCAGCATAATGATAAGGGATGCGTAACGCACCCTGTAGACCCATTCGCTGAATTTCCGGAAGGAGGGCAGGAAAGGACGGTGCCTGGTCTTATCATTCCACCTGGAAAATTTGAGAATCATAGCCGGCATAAAGAACAGCACGGTTATAAGGCTGAACACAATTCCCTTTGCCAGCACCAGTCCCATATCAAATCCAATGGTAAACTTCATGGATACCAATGCCAGAAAGCCCACCACCGTGGTCAGGCTGCTGGCAAATATGGAGTTGATGGCAGCGTCAATGGCATTGATCATGGCCTGTTCTTCTGAGAGCCCCTTCTGCTTTTCCCTGGAAAATGCATCCAGCAGGAAAATAGAGTAGTCCATGGAGGTGGCCAGCTGCAGCACCATAGCCACATTATTGGTGAGGAACGAGACTGTCCCGATAAAAATATTCGTGCCCCGGTTCAGCAAAATAGCCACACCCATAACCAGCAGAAAAAGGAATGGTTCCGACCAGGCGGTGGTACTGATGCACAGCACCGCAAATATCATAATGACGGCAACCGTAAGAATGAGGTTCATCTCGCTCTCCACATTTTCCGTCAGGGATTTGTTCTGTACAGCCATTCCCACATAATATCCCTTATCCCCTGTAATAGCTTTCATCTCATCAATGGCCTGGGATGTCTTCTTTGCCGTATCCCCCTGGTCAAAGGTGATGTCCATAACAGCACATCCGTCCTTGTAGTAGTCCTCAATATCCTTCTGGCGTATAAAATCCTCGCCTGAATAGATATTTACCGTACTGTCGCACCAGAGAATCTGGTCCACCCCGTCCACTGCTTCCAGTTTATCCTTGTACTGCTTTGCCTCATACAGGCTCACATCCTTAATCATCAGCCTGGCAGTGCCCGGATAGCCGAATTCATCCTCCATCAGGTCCAGTCCAATACAGGATCTGGCCGATGCAGGCAGGTACTCCGTCAGGTCATAATTCACATTTACAAAAAGCATCGCTATCAGGGAGAAAACACACCCTGCCACAAATACGCTCTCAATCCAGCCTTTTTTATGTATGATAAACCGGGCCATACGGAAGGAAAACTTATCCCCCTCCTGCGGCTCCCGGCCTTTTACCCTGTGCATTCTGTCCTTGATTCTGCCAAACAGCTTCTGTCCCATATTTCCATGCTCCTTATGCTGCCGCCCATTGCGGCTGTGCCCTGCAGGCCTTATACCCTGTGCCGCGCAATTCTGCTGCGGTATTTCTGCTGCGGTATTTCTGCTGCGGTATTTCTGCTGCGGCGTTTCTGCTCCGGCATTACCGCTGCGAAATTTCCGCTCCGGCGTTTCTGCTTCGGCATTACCGCTGGGATATTTGCGCTCCGGCAATTTGCTTCAATATTCCTCCACAAAATCCTTACGCTCACCGCATCAGAATCACCACAAAATATTGCTTCCCGTCCTTTTCCCTGTGGGCCATCCCCAGGCTGCGGTAATATTCCAGGGAATACTTCCGGTCGGTCTTTGACTGGAAACGTTTATCCAGCTTTTCCTTTATTTTATCAAAGGCCTCTGACGCGTCCTCACAGTCCCTCACGTACAGCTCCAGACAGGAAGCACTCCTTCTGTAGTTGATAACGGAGAGGTAATCGTTAATGGTACCTTCTCCGGGAATCCTGTCATCTGCATAGCCCCCTGCCATGGCTCCCTCCAGCCTGTGGTCCGCCGCCTTGTTGAGGGTCATATCCATCTGAAAGCCCGCGTACCGGTCATAGACACGGTGCATATCACCGTCATATTCATCCTCACGGTCCGGGTATTCCTCAAAGAATAAATCCTTCTTTTCCTCATTCAGCTGGTCAAACAAATCCTGGGCCATATGGTCGTAGCATCCTGCGTCATAAGCCCCTCCGCCTGTATTTTCCACCCAGCCGGCCGAAACCAGGGCTCCCTGTGCTGAAAACTCGTATTTCCCGTTATCCAGTATCAGCTCTCCCAGGTTCATGCCCCCATCTTCGTGGAAGTAATACCACTCCCCGTCCACTTCCCGCCAGCCTGTAACCATGGCCCCATTTTCATCCATGTAATAGGACCTTCCGTCTGCCTGCAGCCATCCCCTGTGTAAAGTTCCATCCGGTTCCAGCCAATACCATATTCCCTCTGTCTGGTTCCAGCCCGGTACAAATGAAAGGCTTATCTCCTGCGCCTGCTCATCTGCCAGAGCCGTCACGGGTCCGGTCCCCTCAAAGGCCCACAGAGCTCCCGCAGCAGCCAGAATGACTGCACATATTCTATATCTCATGCCATTTGCCCCCGTTCCTTATATATATATCCATTATACACCTTTTATACTGTTAAACAACGTCCATTTTGTTAATTGACTTTTGTTTATTTATTGACTATAATGGATTATAATAAATTATGGCAAAAATACAATGATTAATTTCCTTCATTTTGATGGTTAATCAACATTTTTTCCATTTTTGTGCAAAATACAATTGTTAAATCTTTGTAAATACACGCAAACCCATATAATGATCTCTCGGAATCTTGAGTGATCATGCCAGCAAAACTCTGGCATTGAAC
>NZ_JAJCHK010000139.1:0-225 GCF_020554465.1 Enterocloster sp. 210928-DFI.2.20 | reverse complement strand
ATCAACGAGGCATCCGCCATGATGCTGCTGTAGGGAGGGAATGGACGATGAAACGTAAGATACTGACCATCACATACACATGCCCGGAGGACAAGGTGAACCTGGGGGAGGCTGACATCATGGGAACCATCCTCCAGAAGCTCGGGGAGCTGGGAGCCTATGATATCAACCTGAAGGCCAGTTCCGCGGAGGTGCGGGAACCGGCTGCGCCAAAGGTCAGGGAGA
>NZ_JAJCHK010000138.1:0-225 GCF_020554465.1 Enterocloster sp. 210928-DFI.2.20 | reverse complement strand
CTTGACAATCTTTCCAAGCTCCCTTGTCTTTACATCTGCCATCTTACTCACTCCTATATAATCTTCTGGTCCGTTTC
The DNA here is from genome assembly GCF_020554465.1 of Enterocloster sp. 210928-DFI.2.20. Lineage (NCBI taxonomy): Bacteria > Bacillati > Bacillota > Clostridia > Lachnospirales > Lachnospiraceae > Enterocloster > Enterocloster sp. 210928-DFI.2.20. The sequence continues at coordinate 148 of NZ_JAJCHK010000138.1, read as the reverse complement.
TTGCCTGTTCCAATCCGCTTAAGTTCCATTCTGCTTACCACTTCCAAAAACTCTCTGGTGTCCTTTATCACCAGCCAGTTCTCTGGTTGCAGGCCATGAAGTTTCATCTCCTTTTTCTGGCTTAAGGTTGGCTTTTTGCCATTTTTCA
>NZ_JAJCHK010000137.1:0-233 GCF_020554465.1 Enterocloster sp. 210928-DFI.2.20 | reverse complement strand
GGCAGATGTAAAGACAAGGGAGCTTGGAAAGATTGTCAAGAAGCGTCTGATTGAACTGGAGATGACCCAGGTCCAGCTGGCAAATATATTGGGGACGACCCCTCAAGAACTATGCCGGATGCTGAAGGGAAAGAGGCCTGGGTATAAGTACCGGAAGCAAATGCTGAAAATTCTCAAGATAAATGAGAATGATGTGGCATAGGGGGCTGGATATGGACTTGCATAAAAGAAGA
>NZ_JAJCHK010000136.1:0-237 GCF_020554465.1 Enterocloster sp. 210928-DFI.2.20 | reverse complement strand
ACCCGGGTTTACGCCGTGAGAGGGCGTCGTCTTAGCCGCTTGACCATCAGGCCTTATCTGTGCATCTCAGCGACAGCTTATATATAATATCATATAAAATTCAGTTTGTCCAGTACTTTTAATAAAAAAATAGAAAAAATATTTTCCCGATATTTGCAAAAATATGGAACCAATAAAACAGCAAAGTAAAATGACCAGTCGGGGAACTGGTCATTTTAGGAGAAGGTATTTCGTTTC
>NZ_JAJCHK010000135.1:0-240 GCF_020554465.1 Enterocloster sp. 210928-DFI.2.20 | reverse complement strand
GCTGGAGGTGGAGGCCCTTCTCCGTGAAAGCCAGCTTGCCAGGGAGGCGGTCCAGATGAAACAGACCCTGGAACTGGGGGAGCATGTGCGCCGGGAAATAGAGAAGGAGCAGATGAAGAAGGATGCGCCGGAAGGGATGCTGAGCTGATGGAAGGACTGATGCAGCTGTTTGACCGGAAATACCTGGAATACCAGGATTATCTGGATGAAAAGTCCTGGGCGGATGCGGCCCTTGCCCAG
>NZ_JAJCHK010000134.1:0-244 GCF_020554465.1 Enterocloster sp. 210928-DFI.2.20 | reverse complement strand
GTACGGAGCTGACTAATACTAATCGGTCGAGGGCTTATCCAAAAGGTTAAGGGAAGAAAAGGTTTGTAAACAATCGGAATTCAATATGTGGTTTTGAGGGTACGTAAAAAGTTATAATTGTGCTTGAAATTTTGGCAAAGTTATTGTATAATGATTTGGTCAGCGCAAAGTGCAATAAGCGTATCATTTTATTCCTCGATAGCTCAGTCGGTAGAGCACGCGGCTGTTAACCGCGCTGTCGTAG
>NZ_JAJCHK010000133.1:0-255 GCF_020554465.1 Enterocloster sp. 210928-DFI.2.20 | reverse complement strand
ACCTCCTTTCTAAGGAAGAAGAAGTAAGGGTTTTATATACTGTCTAGTGTTCAATGAAGTAAGGTCCGTAAGTGCACCTCAAGGGCTCCGCCCTTTCGGTCGCGACTGCGTCGCTTATACAGTCTAATTGAACAGAGCTTATGAAAGCAAGCTTTCAATACTCTGCCCAATCAGCCTGTGCACTTACTATTGTAACACGAAATTTCTGGTGCCGATGCGCTTAGGGGAAACACCCGTACCCATCCCGAACACGAT
>NZ_JAJCHK010000132.1:0-256 GCF_020554465.1 Enterocloster sp. 210928-DFI.2.20 | reverse complement strand
GTTGGTTATCAGTAGGCCTATTTTTCGGCTTTTAAATAGTAGAGGGGTATTTTTTGAAAACCCGAAATGGAAGGAGAGAATGGGGTATAACCGGTCCATCTCTTAAGTGGGAGACCGGATATATGATAATCCACAAAAGAAAAAATGATTCATACAGGCCTGAATAAAAGGACGGGAGTATGCCGTCCGTCGTACATTGATAACTTCATATCCAGCCAATCCGTTACATTGGCTGTCCGGTCGTGAGGAACGAAAG
>NZ_JAJCHK010000131.1:0-259 GCF_020554465.1 Enterocloster sp. 210928-DFI.2.20 | reverse complement strand
GAACCGCCGGTCCTCCTCAGGCATATCGAATATGCCGATGGATGTCCCGATGTCCTGAATCATGAATGCATGGCTGATGCAGATTTTGGCCGCCTCATCCCACCCATGCTCCATGCATCTGCGGTATCCCTCTATCAGGTGGCGTTCCGATATCCGGCCCGGAAACCGGCCCACGTCATGGAGAAGCCCTACCACATAAGCGTGCTCATTGTCAAGCCATCCGCACCGGGATGCAATATGTTCACAGGCCATGGCCACA
>NZ_JAJCHK010000130.1:0-259 GCF_020554465.1 Enterocloster sp. 210928-DFI.2.20 | reverse complement strand
CTTTTTAGCAAGCTGCGCCTTCATACGGTTCGGCATATGCTCAACGATTTCTTCTTTGGAGAAGGTAGTATTCAACAGGAAGCTTCCGCCTTCCTTGATATCTTTCGCCATGTCATATTTGAACATGTAAGCATCCAGTGAGCAGGAAATGAAGTCTGCGTTACCGATATAGTAAGTGGAACGGATTGGAGAGTTTCCAAAACGCAGGTGAGAACGGGTAACACCACCGGCTTTTTTAGAGTCATATGCAAAGTAAGCC
>NZ_JAJCHK010000013.1:0-160076 GCF_020554465.1 Enterocloster sp. 210928-DFI.2.20 | reverse complement strand
AAAAAGGAATCTGAAAGCCTTATATTTACTGGCTTAGAGATTCCGAGAGATTATTTAAACGGCAGGGAGGACAATGCATCTCTGGCTTTAGACGATGCCAGGGATCATGTGCTGGCCCACAGGGAAAAGCAGGTGGAATTGTACTGCTTCTACCAGTATCTGCGCCTGGAAATCAAGCCGTCTGTCCAGCAGAAGGAATCACTGGTCCGTTATATACGCAAGCTTTTATGGGAGGATGGGGAGATACGGCCTTACCTCTTTCTGATGCTGGTGAAGTTGGACGAAACAATGGCACAGAATCCACTGGAGCTGTACCGGTCCATGGCATCCCTGTTCAATCAGGGCTGCTGCAGCCCGTTCCTCTATGCATCAGCCTGCCGTCTGATGGAAGCCCATCCGGATTTGTTTGTGCGCCTGGGTGATTTTGAGATTCAGACTCTGTATCTGGGTGTACAGAAAGGAATCGTCAGCCGTGTAACCGCTCTGAAAGCGGCGGGACTTGCACTGGGGCTTAAGCACTACAGGAAGCTGGTGGAACGTTTATTCACAAAGCTGTATCAGACATATGAAGAGCAGGAGATTCTGGAGGCCGTATGCAGCCTGCTTATCAAGGGGGACTGCAAGGAAAAGGACGCATTTGCCTGGTATGAGAAAGCCCTGGAACAGGGAGTAAACCTGACCAGGCTATACGAGTATTTCCTCTATTCCCTGCCGGAGGATTACGGACACCTGCTGCCTAAGGAGGTGCTGCTGTATTTCTCCTATGATAAGGATTTGGACGGGCACAGCCGCCAGATGCTCTACCGGAACATATTGGAATACATGAACCCTTCTGCGGAGCTGTACCAGAACTACACCAGGCATATGGAGCAGTTTGCCATGGAACAGCTGTTCCAGTCCAGAATCAACCGTTCCCTGGCTGTTATTTATGAGCACATGATTTATAAGGATATGATAGACAGCCGGGTGGCCAGGGTTCTTCCGGGCATCCTTAAGTCCTGCCGTATCCGGTGCGGGGATTCCAGGATGAAGTATGTCATTGTCCGCTATGAGGAGCTGGAGGATGAGGAAGCATTTTTGCTGGAAGACCAGTCTGCTTATGTGCCTCTGTTTTCCGAGCGCAGCGTCCTCCTGTTCCAGGATGCCTACGGCAACCGGTATCTGGACGTGAAACACTGGAAGGTGTCTGTCATGGACCGTCCGGAGCTGCTGGCCCAGTGCTATGAGGTGTATCCGGACCATCCCATGCTCAAGCTTTCCGAATGCAGGGACATCGTGAACCGCGGGGTGGAGACAGACGAGGAGGCAGCGCTGTTGGAAGAGATCGTGACGCAGATGCATCTGAGCCCTGCCTTTGAGGGCAGGCTGATGCAGGCAGTGACGGATTATTACTGTCAGAAGGCGTCTGAGGATAAGGACGGCGACGGTGTATTCAACTGTGCTTATCTGGTACAGATTGATAAAAAGCCCATGGCTGTCAGGCAGAGGCAGCAGATATGCGAGACCCTAATCAGCCAGAATTATATGCGGGAAGCTTATAATATGATTCGGGATTACGGAAGCCAGTATATATCCACGCCGCGGCTGATGAAGCTGTGCACCAAGACCATACTGATGAACCTGTTTGACCAGGACGACCTGCTTCTGGGCCTGTCCCACCAGGTGTTCTGCCAGGGGTGCTATGACAGCGTGATCCTGGACTATCTGTGCGAGCATTTCAACGGAACCGTGTCCCAGATGTATGAGGTCCTGATTCAGGGCGTCAGGGAGCATGTGGAGACATATGATCTGGAGGAACGGCTGCTGGGGCAGATGCTGTTTACCGGCTGCTGCGACCAGATGGATTCCGTGTTTGAACTGTACATGAAACGAAAGACCACAAAGGAAATGGTGGTGAAGGCGTATTTTACCCAGAAGAGTGTCCAGTACTTCCTGGAAGAAAAGGATATGGACCAGAGGGTGTTTGAATATCTGAAGCAGGCAGTGGGCAATACCTTTGACAAGGACAGGATGCCCACCATCTACCTGCTGGCCCTGACCCGGTATTTTTCCACGCTGGACAAGGTGGATGGGGGGGATGCGGAACTGTTAAAGACCATGACCTCCCTGCTTTTGGAGGAAGGACTGGTATTTCCGTATACCAGAGAGCTGTCAAAGCATATTCCGGTGCCCGAGGACATCATGGATAAGGCCATGGTGGAATACCGGGGAAGGAAGGACGCCCACCCGGAGCTTCAGGTGAGAATTCTGCCCGAGGAAACAGGATTTCACAGCGAGGACATCCGCCGCGTTTACCAGGGGATTTTTGTGAAACAAAAGGTACTCTTTGAGGGAGAAATCATGGAGTACCGGATATATGACTATCTGGACGGACACCGCAGGCTTGCGGCAGAGGGACAGGTGGAGTGCGACCATAAGCTGGAGGGAAAGGAGAACAGCCGTTTTGCCTGCCTGAACGAGATGGGAGCAGCAATCAAAGACAGGGATGACAGCAGGCTTTTAAACGCGATGGAAGATTATCTCAAGAAGTCGGCGGCGCTTGGCAGGCTGTTTCCCATGGAGTAATGGAGGAACTGTCTATGGACGGTCTAGTGATTGGTCTGGATTTAAATGACGACTATACCCAGATATGCTGTTATGATAAAGAAAAGTCGTGGACCATTCCTACGGTCATCTGCCGGAGGAAGGAAGAGGAAGTCTGGCTCTCAGGGGAAGAAGCCTATGCGGCCACCCTGCTGGGAGAGGGAGTTATCGTGGATAAACTTCTTAAGATGGCGGCCAAGGATGGGACATCCACCATCGGAGGCATCTGCTACGGCGGAGGTACGCTGCTTAAGCTGTTCATAGAGAAGATGTTAGGATATCCCAGGAAGGAATTCGGTACAGATGAGGTGGCGCAGCTGGTCATCACCCTCCAGAGCGTGGACTGCAGGCTGCTTGACACCCTTATGTACTGTGCCGACTATCTGGAGATACCAAGGGACAGGGTCCATGTAATCAGCCATACCGAGGGTTTCATATACTATGTTCTGAGCCAGAAAAAAGAGCTGTGGACCAATCAGGTGGGGCTGTTTGAGCTGTCCGGCGAACGCCTGTGCTATTATGAAATGAAGGTGCAGAGGGGCATGCGGCGCAATATGGTCCAGGCAGAGGCCCAGAACCAGGAGGAGGCCTTTAATCTGGACATCCTGGATTCGCCTTCCGGCAGCCGGCTGGCAGATAAGATATTGACGGCCTGCGGTGAGAAGCTTTTAAACAGGAAGCTGTTTTCCACGGTGTTCCTGACCGGGAAGGGATTTGAGCGCCAGGACTGGGCCGGCGGATTTATGCGGTTAATCTGCAACCGGAGAAAGGTGTTTGTGGAGCCCTGTCTCTTTGCCAGGGGGGCAGCTTTCAAGGGGGCTGATTATACCCATCAGGAGACTTCCTATCCCTATGTATTTATCTGTGAGGGAAGGCTTAAGGCGGAGGTGTCCTTAAAGGTCATGCGCAGGGGAAGGGAGAACCAGCTGGTGGTGGCTTCCTACGGCGACAACTGGTATGAATCCAAAAGCTCCATGGATCTGATTGTGGACGGACAGAAGGAGATTGAGTTTATCATCAGTCCGCTGGACTCCAAGAAGAAAAAGCTGGTCAGGATTCCGCTGGCCGGATTTCCGGAACGCCCTCCAAAGACCACCAGGATAGAGCTTAAGGTGGCATTTACTGATGAAGGGACCATGACAATGTCTATCCGCGACAAGGGATTCGGGGAGCTGTTCCCATCCTCCGGCGCGGTGGTGAAACAAGAGGTGAATTTATGAGCCTGATACTTTGCAGGCAGGAACCTGTGAAACATCCGTATTATATTGATGTGCTGGGAATCCATATCCATTCCTCCCAGGAGCTGTGTTATATCGTATACAACCACCCGGTTCTGGTGATGGATGATTTTCTGGATGACCTGCTGGTTGATTTTATCCGTAAGGATTTGGACATGGATTATCTGGCAGGGCGGATGGAGAAGCTGGTGGAAACCGGCACCAGACCAGAGGAGGTTCTGGCCCTTTTCCTGTCGGAATGCGACTATTACAGCGACAAGGAAATACAGAAATTCAAGCAGACCACAGCAGCTCTGCGGGCCCTGCATCCGGCCCAGTATGAAAAGCAGAGGGCGGATTACATGTTTGGGCAGCAGCAGTATGGCAAAGCAGCGGCCAGGTACAGTAAAATTCTGGAATACCCCAGGGACAAGGTGGTGGAGGACCTGTTTCTGGCAAAGGTCTACAACAACCTGGGAGCCTGTTATGCCATGATGTTCCAGTTTCACAAGGCTCTGGGATGCTATGACAAGGCCTATGAGCTGGGAAAGGATGATGCGCTGTTAAAACGCATTTATTTTCTCACTGTCTTTGCGCCGGAGCTGGATGTGAAGGACAAGTACCAGTCCGTGTTTACGGATGAGCGCAAGAGAACGTGGAGCGGGGAGATGGACCTGGCCGCGCTGGAGGCAGGACAGGCAGAGGAAGTCAGGGCCCTCAGGGCATTATTTAAAAAGGATCCCATCAAACGGATGAGCGGCGCGGCTGAGATGGTGCGCAGGTGGAAGCAGGAGTACCGGATGATGGTCTGAGTATATATGGTGCGAAACGGTTTGGAGATTAAGAATACGATAATGACGGAGGTATTACATCATGGCGTTTGACATAGCAAAGGAACATCTGAGGAAGGCCGGTCTGGAGGATCGGATTTATGAGTTTGAGGTATCCAGCGCCACGGTGGAGCTGGCAGCCCAGGCAGTGGGGTGTGAGCCGGCCCGCATCGCCAAGACGTTATCTTTTATGGCGGACCAGAAGGCTGTGCTCATAGTGGCCGCAGGAGATGCCAAGGTGGACAACCATAAATATAAGGAGCAGTTTCATACAAAGGCCAAAATGATGTCGCCGGACGAGGTGACAGAGCTGGTGGGCCACAGTGTGGGAGGCGTGTGCCCCTTTGGAGTGAAGGAAGGGGTGGCGGTGTATCTGGACGAATCCCTTAAACGGTTCGATGTGGTGTACCCGGCCTGCGGCAGCGCCAGCAGCGCAGTAAAGCTTACGATACCTGAGCTGGAGACAGCTTCCGGGTATCTTGGGTGGATTGATGTCTGTAAAGGGTGGGGGGAAGATAGTATATAATTATAGTTTGATTGGAAAGCTGATTCTGGTTATCTGGAATCGGCTTTTTCTTTTATTTCATCCATGGTATACCAGGAGATGCTTCCGGCAATTGACTTTTTACCATTATATATTATAAAAAACCTGGTTTTGTAAAATAATAAAAAAAACGGAGGTATCAATGGATATGGCATATACGGTGGAGCAATTTCTGGATTTTCTGAAAGAAGAAGAAAAGTCTGATGCGACAATCAGTAAATACACCTACGAATTGCAGATGTTCCTACAATTTTTAGGAAAAAGGGAGATTGGAAAGGAGCTGATGATTCAGTACCGCACCTATCTCAGCAGTAGGTACCGCCCACAGACGGTCAACGGCAAGCTGTCGGCAGTGAACGCGTTTCTTAAGTTTACAGGGCTGTATGAGTACAGGGTAAAATTTCTGAAGGTCCAGAGAAGGGCCTATATTGATGAAACGCGGGAACTGACGCAGAAGGAGTATGAACGTCTTATGGAGACAGCCGGAAGGCAGGGAAAATATCAGCTCTACTATCTCATGATGACAATATGCAGCACGGGCATAAGGGTGAGCGAATTAAGGTATGTGACAGTGGAAGCTGTTATGAGAGGAAAGGCGGAAATCTTTATGAAGGGAAAGTACAGAATTGTAATTTTTCCAAAGAACCTGGCAGCCCAGCTGAAGGCTTTTGCCAGGAAGAACGGCATACGAAGCGGCAGCTTGTTCTGTACCAGGAGCGGACGACCTCTGGACAGAAGCAATATCTGCCATGCCATGAAAAAGCTTTGCGCAAAGGCAGGAGTAAAAAAGGATAAGGTATTTCCGCATAATTTCCGACACCTGTTTGCCAGGAGTTTTTATGCGGCGGAGAAGAATATGGCCCATCTGGCAGACATATTGGGACATTCTTCCATTGAAACCACGCGTATTTATGTGGCTGCCAGTATAAAAGAGCATGAAAGAATTCTTAATAAACTGAAAATTGGGGTAATCAACAAATTACCACAGAATAAACATTCTGTGGTATATAATTCGCTTGTATTTACTTGCAGGTCTAAAAACTCTATACAGTATATCTAAAAAAACAGTAATAGTCAATATACATATTCATGTTTTTCTTCAAAGCACATAAGCCGGAAACAAAAAACAGGGTTTTCCGGCGTCTTTGGGTATCCATATTTCGTTTTTCATTCAAGGTTACGGATTCAAAAAAGTAAATTTAATTTCATTTTATCAGATATTTACCACAGAATGTTTATTCTGTGGTATCAGGAAAACCGCTGTAATGAGGAATCGCGTGAGGCACAGGTGCAGGGAGGAATGGGACAAGTATCCGGATTGAAAACATAATAAGAGACGATAAAAAATCAATGAAGAATTGGACAGTAAATTATTATACAAAACTGGGGGGGGGGGGTGGAAACCTCCCTGTTTAGCATGCAGGAGAGGTGTGATTTTGGCAGACAAAGGAGGAACAAAAGGCTGGGTTGACATACATGCCCATATATTGCCGGGTGTAGATGACGGGGCCTCTGATTGGGAGGAAACCGGGGAAATGCTTTGCAAGGCGTATAAACAGGGAATTACCCGTATCATAGCCACGCCCCATTATGTATCAGGACAGGACACAAAAAGACTGAGGGAAATGATGAAAAGACTGAAAGAGACGGCATTTTCCATATCGGAAAATATGATGGTAAGTCTGGGACAGGAAGTACAGTACTTTGAGGAACTGCCGTCCTTCCTGGAACAGGGAAAGGTGCTGACTCTTGCCGGCAGCAGGTATGTGCTGGTGGAGTTCCTGCCGGGAGACGGATATATGCGGCTGTTCAGGGCGGTCCGCCGGCTGGTTCAGTCATCCTACCTGCCAGTCATCGCCCATGCGGAGCGGTATGACTGCCTTAAGGAGAAGGGCAGGACAAAAGAACTGGCCAGGTGCGGCGCATATCTGCAGATGAATGCCGGGAGCCTTGGAGGAGGACTTTTTGACAGACGGGCAGCCTGGTGCAGAAAGGAGATATTGAGGGGAAACATTCATTTTATAGCTACGGATATGCATGGGGTAGTGATACGTCCGCCTGAGCTGGAGGAGGCTGTCAGGTGGATGACGAGGCAGGATAGGAACGGACAGGACGCCGGGGGAATGGCCAAGCGGCTTCTCCGGCAAAACCAGGAGCATATACTGAGGGACTCTGTTTTGTAAATTGTCTGCCTGGAAATATAAATAAAGGAAATGTGAGAACGATGGAAAAGCGGTACAGAGAAGATGACATGGAGATAGACCTCCTGGAATTGTTGTTTGAATTTAAGAAAAGGGCATGGGTAATCATTCTGGCTGCAGTGTTGGGATGCCTGGGTGCGGGAGCTTACAGCCGACTGATATTGACTCCTGTTTATACATCTACAGCCATGGTATATGTCCTTTCCAAAGAGACTACCCTGACGTCGCTGGCAGATTTACAGATAGGAAGCCAGCTGACCAAGGATTACAGCGTCATGATTACCAGCAGGCCGGTGTTGGAGCAGGTCATAAAAAATCAGGGGCTGAATATGACATACGGACAGTTAAAAGCCAGGATACGCATATCGAATCCAGCGGATACCAGAATACTGAACATGACTGTATCAGATACAGATCCGGTGAGGGCCAAGGCCATTGCAGACGAGGTGGCCAATGCTTCCTCTGATTACATAGGGGATATCATGGAAATGGTACCGCCCAAAATTATTGAACAAGGAGTGGTGCCGGCAGCCCCGGCATCTCCCAGCATTAAGAAAAACGCGGCCCTGGGCGGGTTGGCATGTATTGCAGCTGCCTGCGGCGTCATAACCCTTAAGGTGATTATGAACGACACAATCCGCTCTGAGGAGGATGTGGGAAAATACCTGGGCATGAGCGTTCTGGCATCTGTCCCGGATGACGATGGTATGGCCAAAGAACAGCAGCGGAACCGGAGCAAGAGAAAGCTGGAACGTAAAAAACGCAAGACAGAGAAAAACAGAAGGGGGGAATAGGAGTGGACGAAATCTTACATCTGAAAAATACCGGCAGAAAGGATTATTTTTACGAGGAAGCCATCAAGACCCTGCGCACCAATATCCAGTTTTGCGGAAGCGGCCTTAAGACAATCATGTTTACCAGCTCCATGCCTGACGAGGGAAAAAGCGAGACGGCGTTTGCCCTGGCATCCTCCTTTGGAAACATAGGCAAGAAGGTACTGCTGGTGGATGCGGACATCCGCAAGTCCGTCATGGTCAAACGGTATGAAATCAAGGGGAATCCCAACGGCCTGTCCCAATATCTCAGCGGACAGAAAAGCCTGGAGGAGATATGCTATGAAACAGACATGGAGAACCTGGATATGGTTTTATCCGGTCCCTTTTCCCCCAATCCGGCTGAACTGCTGGAGGATGAACTGTTTAAGACAATGATTGAGAGCGTGAAGGAAATCTATGACTACATCATCATAGATACGCCTCCAATGGCGAATGTCATAGACGGAGCCATCATTGCCAGCCAATGCGACGGGGCGGTCATTGTCATTGAAAGCGGGGCAATCAGCTACCGTCTGGTCCAGAAAGTGAGAAGCCAGCTGGAAAAAAGCGGTTGCCGCATTCTGGGAGCCGTGCTGAACCGGGTGGGCGGCGGATATGAACACAGCTACTATGAGAAATATTACGGCAGGCGCGGCGGCAAGTATTATGGAAAATATGGCAGGCACTACGGCAGGTATGAGGAGGGAAAAGCGCCGCCTGTCAATGAAGTAAGCGGGGCGCGGATAAAGAATGACACAACAGCGCAATCACAGGATACATAGCGGTCATAGAACCAATACCGGTCGTATCACCCATGAGGACCGTAAAAGCGGCAGGTCTTATACCCGCAGGAGACGGATGCGGACGGCAGTGGCCCTGGTTTTCATTCTGACCGCACTGTTCCTTTATAGAACCGGTCAGTTGTATCTGGAAAGAAAGGCATTGTCCCGTGAAGCGCAGCAGTGGCACCGCGTGCAGGCAGGGAACACCCCGGCAGAACCGGACGGGGGAGTGGAATATCAGGGGAAGAGCTACCGGCGCAATACATATATAAAGGCCATCCTGTGCATGGGCATAGACAGGCCGGGAAGTCTGGAGGAGACCAGGACGGCAGGGTTTGGCGGACAGGCGGACGGCATATTCCTGGTGGCCCAGGATACGGCCAGGGACCGGATAAAGGTGCTTGTAATTCCCAGGGATACCATGACGGAAATCACATTGACGGATTTAAGCGGGAACGAACTGGGCAGCTCAATCCAGCATCTTACATTGGCATATGCATATGGCGATGGAAGGGAAAAGAGCTGCAGGTACATGACTGAGGCGGTGAGCCGTCTGCTGGGGGGGATGTCCATAGACGGATACATGGCAGTGAGCATGTCCGTCCTGCCTTTGGCCAATGATAAGGTGGGAGGCGTCACCGTTACCATAGAAGAGCCGGGACTGAAACAGGCAGATCCTGTTTTTGTCCAGGGACAGACCGTTACCCTGCGGGGAGAACAGGCAGAAAAATATGTGCGCTACAGGGATACGGGCAGGGCTCAAAGCGCCCTGGTACGAATGGAACGCCAGAAAACATATATCAAGGGATTCCTGGATGCAGCCAGGAACAAGTCAAGGCTGGACGACAGCCTTATTCCGGACCTGATGAAAGAAATAGAACCGTACATGGTAACGGACATGACAAAAGACCGGTATCTGGATATGGCCCTTGATTTTTTAGGAGGGAACCAGGATTTTACAGATGCAGATATGGTGACCCTGCCGGGAACAGCTGTGGAGACCGTTATTTACGACGAATATCATCCGAATCAGGAGGAAATCATGGAAATCGTGCTGGATTGGTTCTACAGGCCCCGTGAATAAGGACAGGAGTTAAAAGGGGCAGGAGATGGAATAACGAAAAACTGGTCATGAAGCAATTTCCTTTAGATGGAAAAGAAAGGTGGAAATTATGAAAAAAAGAAAAGCAATCATAACTCTGGCAATGGCCCTTACCGTGTCTCAGGCCACATGTATACTCGCAGCCAACAGCCCGGGGACAGGCCCGGTCATTGTGGGAGGCGGAAGCGACGGAAGCAGCCATGACATCGGGGAAAAGGTGGATCAAATAAAGGGTGGAGCATCGGCAGGTTCCACGGTTACCAGTTCCGGACAGGGAAACAATGCAGTGGGAATAGCGGTGGGACAGACCGCAGGGGAACATGCGGTGGAGACCAACAGCAGAGGTCAGGCAGTGATAGGTGATACTGCCCTGGAATTTGTACAGGGCGCCAACGCAGCAGTGGCAGGTCTGCCTGAGCCTGTGGTCAACACAATCAACAGCATAAACAGCGGGAAGCCCTTAAGCGAAGCAGTGCCCGGACTGGACCTGGCAGGTTATAACGCCCTGGTTGGAACCCATGCAATTATGACAAAGGATGCAGCCACCAACACAGAGAAGACAGGGCAGGTGGAGGTTCCTCTCTATGTGCCAAACCTGCTGGACGGCCTGGGTGACGTGGAAGTTCTGTTTTACAACAACATGACAGGAACATGGCAGCTCATCAAACCCACCAGGGTGGATGCAGGGTCCAAGATGCTGTGGTTTAATGCGCCGGGTTCCGGTACGCTGTCTGTTGTATATAAAAAGTAGGGGACGGATGAACGTCCGGTTAAGATACAGCGAAAGCGCTGATAACAGGGAAGAGTGTGAATGTGAAAAACGCAGAAACCGTAAAAAACAGGGATAGAATCATATTGGATAAATACCTTCCCCGCAGTAAGCGGGTGAGGATGTGCCTGCTCTGGGCCTATGACATGGCGGCAGTATGGATCTGCGCCTGTCTGGCTCTGGGGCTTAGGTTTGATTTGGATTTTAACAGCATACCAGCATCGTATGTACATGCCTTATGGAAATACGGGCTGCTGCAGATGGCGGTGGTTACCCTTTTATTTTATGGTGGCCGCCTGTACGCCATCATGTGGGGCTCTGCCGGAACCCGGGAGATGCTGGAGGTGGTTCTGATCTGCATCATTGCCGCTCTGGCCCAGCCCGCAGGTATATTGATATCCGGGCAGCGGATGCCCAGAAGCTATTATCTTTTGTGGTTTATCCTGATGACAGGGGCAGCCATATGCGGCCGTATCAGCTTTCAGGTACTTCAGAGGACTGTGAACAGAATGAACCGCGCCTGGGAAAAAGACACCACGCCTCAGGTAATGGTGGTAGGCGCAGGCCAGGCAGGGACCCTCATTATCCGGGAAATGAAGGCCAGCCAGAAAATCCATGGATTCCCGGCGTGTATCGTGGATGACGACAGGGACAAGCAGGGACGGTTCATCGACGGCGTGGTGGTTGCCGGTACAAGGGACGACATACCGGAGCTTGTGAGGAAAAAGGGTATTGACGCCATATATGTGGCGCTGCCCTCAGCGCCGGTGGATGATATTAAAGACATTCTGGGCATATGCCAGAAAACAGGATGTCAGGTTAAGTATCTGCCCGGTGTCTATCAGCTGATGAATGGCGAGGTAAATATATCCAGGCTTAAAGAGGTGGAGATAGAGGACCTGTTGGGAAGGGAAGCCGTACAGGTCAATCTGAACGAAATCATGGGCTATGTAAGGGATAAGGTGGTCCTTGTCACGGGAGGGGGAGGTTCCATAGGAAGCGAGCTGTGCAGGCAACTGGCAGGCCATGGGGTCAGGCAGCTCATCATATTTGACATGTATGAAAACAATGCCTATGAAATCCAGCAGGAGCTGAAACGTAATGTTCCGGATCTGAATCTGGTGGTGCTAATCGGATCCGTCCGCAACACCAACCGCTTAGATTACCTGTTTCGCACATACAGGCCGGATATTGTATACCACGCAGCGGCCCACAAGCATGTGCCCCTGATGGAGGACAGCCCCAACGAAGCCATCAAGAACAATGTGCTGGGCACCTATAAGACCGCCAGGGCAGCCATGCAGTACGGCACCGGGCGTTTCATCCTGATATCCACGGATAAGGCGGTGAATCCCGCCAACATCATGGGGGCCAGCAAGCGCCTCTGCGAGATGGTCATACAGATGTGCAACCAAAAGAGCGGCACTGAGTTTGTGGCGGTCCGCTTTGGAAATGTGCTGGGCAGCAATGGAAGCGTGATTCCCCTGTTTAAGAAACAGATAGAAAACGGGGGGCCTGTAACCGTGACCCACAGGGATATCATACGGTATTTCATGACCATACCCGAGGCGGTAAGCCTGGTGCTGCAGGCCGGCGCCTATGCCATGGGAGGGGAAATATTTGTGCTGAACATGGGAAAACCGGTGCGAATCCTGGACATGGCCGAGAATCTGATCCGGCTGTCCGGTTATGAACCCTACAGGGATATCGACATCCAATTTACAGGGCTGAGGCCGGGAGAAAAGCTTTACGAGGAGCTTCTCATGGATGAAGAGGGACTTCAGAGGACCGGAAATGAAAGGATATTTATTGGGAAGCCCATTGAAATGGATTACCATCGGTTTGAGAGGGGACTGGGACGGCTGGATGAAGCCGCATGGCTGGAAAAGGATAATATACGGGAGCTGGTTCATGAGCTGGTGCCGGAGTACCATTATAGGGCAAAAGAGGATGCCGGTGAGGCAATGACAGACCAGGACGAGGTTTTGGCACAGGCTGCCGCCGGAATGGAGCCTGGGTATGGAGAAGGAACCGGGCTGGAGCCCGGATATGATACAAAGGCCGGAGCGGGGTCTCCGGTAAAGAGCAGGATGGCGCTTCATAATGCAATGGCAGTATACAGTAAGAAACAGGAAATAACTATGACAAAAAAGGAAAATACCAGGATTTAGTTTCCTGAAACACATCACGCAAAGGAGGGTGCCGGTGTGCCGGAAAAGCCCAAAGTATATATACAGACATTTTATGGTTTTGACGTATTTGTTAACGGCCGCGTAATCTATTTTCCAAGCAAAAAATCCAAGGAACTTCTGGCTATCCTTATCAATCAAAGAGGAGGAAGTGTGTCTCTGGCGCAGGTGGTACATATTTTATATGAAAACCTTAAGGAGAGCACAGCCAAGAGAAATATCAGAGTGGTTTATCACCGGCTGCGAAAGACGCTGGAGGAATATGGATGTGAAGAAATGCTGATACATAAAAGAGGTATATTTTCCATTCATACAGAATGGTTTGAATGTGATTTATATGAGTTCGTGAAGGGAAATGAAACCTATATGACAGCCTATACAGGAACATATATGGCGGAATACCCCTGGGCCTCGGCCACCATACCATATCTGGATAAGATTTATGCCAGGATGAATGATAACGATAAAACCCGTAGGGAAATTTACAGCGAGGAATGGATTGGATGAAGATCAAGACACGGATGCAGATAAAGAAAACATTGATGCAGATGGTTACATGCACATCAGCGGTCCTGGTCATATCCGCCATGCCCGTATATGGGGCGGACGGATGGCAGCAGGATACTGCGCAGCAATGGTTTTATATGGAGCATGATAAGAAGGTGGTAAACCGGTGGGTTACCTGGGCGGACGGCACTCCACGGTATCTGGGAGGCAACGGTCTGATTGTCACCAACAACTGGGTGAATGCAGGGGGAGATCGTTACCGCGTAAAGGAGGACGGTTCCCGCTATGAAAATGAATGGTTCAGCGTCACATCCAATCCAAGCCTGCCTTCAGGAAAGCCTTCCACGGCCTGGTATTATGCCGGGGCTGACGGGAAAATCCTGGTAAACGGCTGGCATGAGCTGGAAGGAAGGTATTATTACTTCTATCCGGGAGGCAATTCACCCAGAACGTCTTTTTTTACGGCAGAGGATAAACGATATTACGTGGATGCGGAGGGCGTCAGACCGGAGCCCGGCTGGTTTTCCACTGAGAACGTGGACAGCAAGGGGAATCCCTATGTGAACTGGTATTACGTCCAGCCGGATGGTTCCCTTTTGACGGACGGCTGGCATGAGCTGGACGGCATAACCTACTATTTTGACAAAAACGGCAATTCTCCCAGGAAGCGCTGGGTCAACCTGGAGGACAACCGTTACTATGTGGACGACACAGGTGAGCTTATGAAGGGCTGGTTTTCCATCACCGGAACATCCTCCAACGGCCAGGAATACACCAATTGGTACTATGGTGATTCAAACGGCGTGCTGTGGCGGGGAGGCTGGGGAGCCATTGATGGAAAATGGTATTACTTTGATCCAAACGGCCTGAATTACAGGAAGCGCTGGTACATAGACAATGTCAAAGGGAAACGGTATTACCTGGATGAAGACGGCGTGCTTCAGGATAAAGGCTGGTTCAAGATTGAGAATGTCAACAGCGTTACCAAGGCAGTGACAGAGAGCTGGTACTATGCCGGGGAAGACGGGGCGGTGTTAAAGGGCGGATATAAGACAATCGGGGATGGGGCAGCAGAGAATACGGCAGCAATGGAAAGGACTTATTATTTCGATGCAAACGGGCTGAACTACCGGAAACGCTGGATAACGGATAATAACGGTGACAAGCGTTATATGGGCGATGACGGAGCCATGAAGAAAAAGGAATGGTTTGTCATCAGCGGCCTGGACTCCAGGAATGCGGATTATAATAACTGGTACTATGCAGAGAGCGACGGAAAGGTCATCGTGGACAAGTGGCATAAGATAGACGGGAAGTACTACTGCTTTAACGCCTCCGGCGTTATGCGCAAGGGCTGGCTTACAGAGACTCCGGAGGATGACGACAAGGAGAGCTCTTATTACTACTGTGCGGAGGACGGCGCCAGAGCAGCGGGATGGCAATGGCTGGAGATACCGGAAACCTGGATGGATAATACCGATGTGGCGGATTATGTCCAGGAACACGGACAGTATGCTTACTTTTATTTCAGTACGACTTCGGGCAAGAAGAAGCGTTCCGGCAGCGGTAAGCAGGAAAAGGATGTGGACGGCATTACCTATTGTTTTGACAGCTACGGCATCATGTATCCTGGCTGGGTGAAGATGAGCAGTACTGTGCCTGAAATCAAGGGATACCGCTATTTTTACCAGCCGGAGACAGAAAAGGACAAGAAGTATATTCCCGGAGAAAAGGTGGAAAGCGCCTGGCTGAAGTTGGAGGGACCTCCGGATGCCAGCGGCTCAGGGCAGAAGGAGTGGTATTACTTCGATAATACAGGAAAACCGGTATGCGGTGGCGAGGACAGCTATGAGATAAAGAAAATCGGTGACGGGTATTACATTTTCGATATGTTCGGCGCGGCCCAGTACGGCCTGGTTGAGGTAAAGGGCGACTTTTATTACTGCGGCGCAGAGGATGGGGACAGGAAATGCGCGGTGGGTAAAGCCATGGTGGATGACGGCGTCAGCGCCACCCGTTCACAATATTATTTTGATATCAAAGGCAAGGGCATCACGGGTATCAAGGACGGTTATGCATACTACAAGGGGAAGATGCAAAAGGCGGATAAGGCTGCCCGCTATGAGGTGTTCGACATTCCGGGGGAAGGAAAATGCCTGGTAAATGCCGCCGGGAAAGTGATGAAGAATACAAAGGTGACTGACGGCAATGGCCAGAAATGGGAGACCGGGGCCGGCGGTAGTATTAAGGTTTACGGGTCGGATGAGGTTGCGGAGCTGGAGGTGCCGGAGGCTACGGTGTCGTATTAGGGCGGAATCTTGTTTGTATTGAGAGAACTGTAACCTGGGTTGACTTGAACCTACGTCTGAAATTAGCAAATTGTGAACACAGGCTTATATACAGAGAAGGTCAAGTGAATTGAAAATACCAAGAAGATGTAGTTGATATTCTCAAAGTTTGGGAAGGCAGCCTTGTTAAGTCAGAGGAAAACCGTCATCTTGGTTATTCGTTAACCAGACCAATTCAGAGAAAACAAATAAGAGGAAGTTAACTAAGCCTGCACTGAAAAAAATTCGGATAGGCATGTTGTCATTTAGATAGTTTGAAAATGATAAATAGACGTGATAGGCTGGAACAGTCAAGAAATTAATCTCATCAAGATAACTTGTAACTGTTCCTATGGGTTCAATAGGCAGATTATCATATTTAATGAGAGAATAGTATCTTGATATGATTTTAATAGATCTCCTAAAATCCTATAGGAATATGGCAAGCCCGTATCAGAGAGTAATTTTGGTGCGGGTTTTTGTCATGTTCAAATATAACATGTCAATCAAGGAAAGCCTTGATTTTACAAGGAGATAAGTATGTTTATTAATGAAAACAATTTTTTTAAGCCAATTTCAAAGCATCAGTATTTGAGTTCTCCAACCATGCACAGAGAAGAATTGGAATATATGAGGGAAGCATATGAAACCAACTGGATGTCCACAGTTGGTGCCAATATCAATGAAGTGGAAAAGCAGATGGCTGAGATCATTGGATGCAAATATGCAGTGGCACTGTCCGCCGGAACGGCTGCACTTCACCTCGCGATGAAAGTAGCAGGAGTAAAGCAGGGAGATAAAGTTTTTTGTTCGGACATGACTTTTGATGCAACAGTCAATCCGGTTGTGTACGAAGGCGGTATTCCTATATTCATTGATACGGAATATGATACATGGAATATGGACCCAGTGGCACTGGAAAAGGCTTTCGAAATATATCCGGATGTAAAGATTGTTGTGGTTGCCCATTTATACGGTACACCGGGGAAAATTGATGAAATAAAGGCTGTTTGTGATAAGCATGGTGCGGTCATTGTTGAGGATGCAGCAGAGTCTCTTGGTGCGACCTATAAAGGAAAACAAACAGGAAACTTTGGAAAAGTGGGAATATGCAGTTTCAACGGAAATAAAATCATTACTGGATCAGCAGGCGGAGTGCTCCTGACAGATAGCAAGGAAGAAGCCGAGAAAGTCAGAAAATGGAGTACGCAGAGTAGGGAAAACGCGCCGTGGTATCAGCATGAGGAGCTTGGCTACAATTACCGGATGAGCAATGTCATTGCCGGTGTAGTACGTGGTCAGATTCCGTATCTGAGTGAACATATTGCTCAAAAGAAAGCAATTTATGAAAGATACAGAGCTGGATTTAAGGGGCTGCCGGTGCAGATGAATCCCATTGAGTATGAAAACAGTGAGCCGAACTATTGGCTGTCCTGCTTGATTATCGACCCGGATGCTATGTGCAAGCAGGTGAGGGGAGAGGGAGAAGCTCTATATATTCCAAAACATGGAAAGAGCTGTCCGACAGAAATCCTTGATACACTTGCAATACATAACGCAGAAGGGCGTCCAATCTGGAAGCCGATGCATATGCAGCCAATTTACCGGATGAATGGATTTGTCACAAGAGAGGGTAATGGAAGGGCAAAGACAAATTCGTATATCGCTGGTGATGCTATAGGCAGGGATGGAATGCCATTAGATGTCGGTATGGATATTTTCCATAGAGGTTTATGCCTGCCGAGTGACAATAAGATGAAACCAGAACAGCAGGATGTTGTGATTGAGATTATAAGAGCTTGCTTTGAATAGATTGAATGAGGTGAGGGATTATTTGTGGGAAATGTACTAGAGAACGAAGTGAAACCAATACACAAGATGGGAATCTATGAGAAATATATAAAACGCCCATTAGATTTTATTCTTTCGTTATGTGCAATTCTTGTGTTGTCACCAGTGTTGTTGCTTGTTGCTATTCTGGTGAAAATCAAATTGGGTTCACCGGTAATATTCAAACAGGAGCGTCCGGGTCTGTATGGCAAGATATTTAATATGTACAAATTTCGGACGATGACCGATGAAAAAGATGAAAACGGAAACCTGCTATCGGATGAAAAACGCCTTACTGGTTTTGGAAAGATGCTGCGTAGTACAAGTTTAGATGAACTGCCAGAATTGTTTTGTATCCTTAATGGCTGTATGAGTTGTGTAGGACCCAGACCATTACTTATGAAATATCTCCCAAGGTATAACCAAAGACAACTTAGACGGCATGAGGTTAAGCCAGGTCTAACCGGGTATGCACAGGCATACGGCAGAAACAGTCTGACTTGGGAAGAAAAGTTTGAGAAAGATGTCTACTACGTGGAGCACATGAGCCTCTGGCTTGATGTGAAGATTCTGTTCAAAACGGTTGCGGTGGTCTTGAAACGAGAGGGCATTAATAGCGAAACTTCCGCTACAATGGAAGAATTTATGGGAGTGCCTGAAGAGGAAACAGTTGGATGAATACATTGGTAATTCTCGGTGCTAGCGGTCATGGGAAAGTGATTGCTGACATCGGTCTGAAAAACGAATACGAGAACATACTCTTTCTGGATGATAATGCCACAGGCAAATGTCTTGGTTTCCCAATTGTAGGCACATCCGAAGATTTAGAAAGACTGAATGATGGCAAGACCGATTTCGTGATTGCTGTTGGCAACAATGCAATCCGCAGACGAATTGCAGAGAGCCACGATGTCAATTGGGTGAAGCTGATTCATCCATCGGCACAGATTGCATTGGGAGTTCAGATTAGTAAAGGAACCGTCGTTATGGCTGGCGCGATCGTTAATGCCGAAGTAACAATTGGCGAGCATTGCATTGTTAATTCTGGTGCAATTGTGGAGCATGACAATGTGCTGGGAGATTTCGTCCATATATCTCCCAATGCTGCACTTGGAGGCACTGTTCATGTAGGCGATAATACCCATATCGGCATTGGCGCTGTGGTGAAGAATAATATAGATATTTGTAGTAATTGTACGATAGGAGCAGGAACAGTGGTAGTTGAGAATTTGTTTATTGAAGGTACATATGTAGGTACCCCTGCAAAAATCATCGCGTAGGGAGGGGGCAAAATGCAGTAGCGTTTGCCTCCATGCTGTGTTCTCTGAAAGGAGGATTGCGGCATGAACATTTTAATGTGCAGTGTTGGTCGCCGAGGAGAGTTGATCAAGGATTTCAAGCAGTCCGTTGAAGTCGGATCGAAAATCATTTCGACGGACAATAGCCCTATGCACTGGCGGCGTCTTTGGCAGATAAGGCATACCTGGTGCCACGGATTGACGCACCGGAGTACATCGAAACGCTGCTGGGCATCTGCAAAAAGAGCAGATTCAGTTGGTTGCCACCTTTATTGACCCGGAAAGTGAGATCCTCTCCAAGCATCGGGCGGAGTTTGCGGCCATCGGCGTGGAGCTGCTGGTTTCTTATGAGGAGACGGCGCACCTCTGCTTTGATAAGTTTGAGATGTAACAAGCACCTGAAATCCCGTGGTATTCCCACCGTGGAGACTTGGGGTGATTTGTAAGATGGACGATATTTTGAAATTCATATTGGGAGCATTGCGATGAGAAGAATACTATTTTTAACATTATTGGGTTTTACGAATCTTGAAAACCGTGGAATATATCCAGACCTTCTAAGAGAGTTTGTCAGAAGGGGAGATATTGTTTATGTTGTGTCTCCGATTGAACGAAAGAATAATAAGAAGACACATATTGTAAAAGAGGATTCCTGGGAAATTCTAAAAGTTAGGACAGGAAATATTCAGCAAACCAACCTTATTGAAAAGGGTATTGCTACAGTCTTACTAGGGCAGCAGTTCATAAATGCTATAAAAAAATACTATTCCAACACAAAATTTGATTTAGTCCTGTATTCTACTCCGCCAGTGACATTAGCCAGAGTTGTTGCGTATATCAAGAAAAGGGACAAAGCTTTGAGTTATCTCATGCTCAAGGATATCTTTCCCCAGAATTCCATTGATTTGGGGATCTTAAAGAAAACTGGACTTAAGGGCGTGATTTATAAGTATTTCAGCCTGAAAGAACAAAAACTCTACAAGCTCTCAGATGTGATTGGCTGTACATCAGAAGCAAATATACGATATGTGAAAGAACATAACGAGTTGGATAAAAAGAAAATCATTGAGTTTTGTCCCAACTGTTCTGATTGGTATGATTTATCGCTGCCTGATAATGGAAAGAAAGAGGTGCGCAATAAATATGGGTTACCTGTAGATAAGAAAATTTTTGTCTATGGCGGAAACCTTGGAAGACCACAGGATGTGCCTTTTATCGTGAAGTGTCTTGAAGCGTGTAAGGATATGAAAAATGTCTACTTCCTAGTCGTAGGAAGCGGTACGGAGAAGCATTATCTCGATGAGTATGTCGAAAAAGAAAGCTGCTCCCATGTTAGAGTGATGGGGCAATTGCCAAAACAGGAATATGATTCAATGATTGCCTGCTGTGATTGTGGCATTATTTTCTTGGACTACAGATTTACAGTTCCGAATACACCGTCTCGATTATTAGCATACATACAGGCGGGGATTCCGGTGCTGACCTGTACTGATCCGGCAACAGATGTTGGAGATATCGTTGAAGATAATGGTTTTGGATGGCAATGCACCAGTGACAAGATAGAAAATTTTGTGCGACTGGTGGAGCATATTGCTAACTTAGATATTGATCCAAGAATGAAAGAAAACGGACTTAAATATTTAGAAGAGAATTATACGCCGAAAGTAGGATATAAAGCTATTGTGAAGCATTTAAACAAATAAGAGGAGGAACTAAATATGTCCTTATTCAAAGATAAAACCTTAATGATTACCGGTGGCACCGGTTCCTTTGGAAACGCAGTGTTGAACCGCTTTCTCAAAACAGATATCGGTGAAATTCGTATTTTCTCCCGTGACGAGAAAAAACAAGATGATATGCGTCATGAGTTTCAGACAAAAATGCCGGAAGTTGCAGATAAAATCAGCTTTTATATTGGTGATGTCCGAGATATACAATCTATTAAAAGTGCTATGCACGGCGTAGACTACATATTTCATGCAGCGGCACTAAAGCAAGTTCCATCCTGTGAATTTTTCCCGATTGAAGCGGTTAAGACAAATGTTCTTGGAACAGAAAATGTGTTGACTGCGGCAATTGACGATGGTGTAGAAACTGTTATCTGCCTGTCAACGGACAAGGCTGCTTATCCGGTCAACGCAATGGGTACTTCCAAGGCCATGATGGAAAAAGTCATTGTGGCGAAGAGCCGCACGATAAGCAAAACAAAAATCTGCTGCACCCGATATGGAAATGTTATGTGTAGCCGTGGCAGCGTCATCCCACTTTGGATCGAGCAGATTCGTAAGGGGAACGCTATTACATTAACAGATCCTGGCATGACTCGTTTTATTATGTCTCTGGATGATGCGGTTTCTTTGGTCCTTTTTGCATTTGAACACGGAGAAAGAGGAGATATTTTGGTGCAGAAAGCTTCGGCTTGTACGATTGGGGTTCAGGCAGAGGCAGTGTGCGATTTGTTTGGCGGCAAAAAAGAAGATATTAAAATTATCGGTATCCGACATGGCGAAAAAATGTATGAGACACTCCTGACCAATGAGGAATGCGCACATGCTATTGATATGGGGAATTTCTACCGAGTTCCGTGTGACAAGCGTGGCTTGAACTATGATAAGTATTTTATTCACGGAGATACAGAGCGGAATACATTAACGGAATTTAATTCAAATAATACGGATCTTCTTTCTGTGGAGCAGGTAAAAGAAAAACTGCTAGAGTTGGCATATATCAGAGAGGAACTGCAAAAAGGTAGCGAGCTGTAGAGTGATAGTGCACTGTGAGTGAAGATAAATAATAGAGAAAAGTGAGACCAAAAAAACACTATGCAGCAGAGGGAGAGCAAATATTTATGAGATTTTTAATACTTGGCAGCAATGGTATGGCAGGAAATACAATTGCTGTCTATTTGAAAGAAACTGGACACGAAGTATTAGGATATGCAAGGGAGAAATCTTTATATTTTGATAGTGTCATTGGTGATGCATATAATACGGTTCAGTTAAAAGAAGTTATAGATTCAGGAAATTTTGATAGTATCATCAACTGTGTCGGACTTTTAAATCAATTCGCAGAAAATAACAAACCTGGTGCAGTATTTTTGAATTCTTACCTGCCGCACTATTTGGCGGGAATAACAGAGGGAACATCGATACAGGTAGTTCATATGAGTACAGACTGTGTATTTTCTGGAGAAAAGGGAAATTATTTAGAGTCTGATTTTCCAGATGGAAAAACCTTTTATGATCGGACAAAGGCGCTTGGTGAGTTGAATGATGACAAGAATATTACACTTCGTAATTCAATTGTAGGTCCGGATATTAAGGCAAGCGGTATTGGATTATTGAGCTGGTTTATGAAGCAAAGTGGCACCATCAATGGATTCACAAAAGCAATGTGGACAGGACAGACAACTGTTCAACTGGCAAAAACAATGGAGTATGTAGCGAAAGAACGCATGGGCGGCTTATATAATGCGGTTCCTCATAACTCTATCAGTAAATACGAATTGTTGAAACTGTTCAATAAATACTTGAGGGATAATTCTGTAACAATCAATCCGGTAGAGGGCATAGTTGCAGACAAGTCCCTTGTTCCGTCCAAGCTGGGGGACGATTTTGAGATACCCAATTATGAACAGATGGTTGCGGAAATGGCATTATGGATGAGAGCACATAAAGAGATGTATCCGCACTATGAATTGTGAGAGACATATGATGAGAGAGGAAACGATATGAGCAAACTTAAATTGATGACGATTGTAGGCACTCGTCCGGAAGTCATTAAGATGTCCGCAATAATAAAAAAAGCCCACCAGTATTTTGACCACATTCTTGTACATACAGGTCAGAATTATGATTACGAGCTGAATAAGATTTTCTTTGATGATCTTGGCTTGAGAGAGCCAGATCATTATCTGGGTGTTGTAGGAGAAAACCTTGGTCAGACAATGGGAAATGTTATCTCCAAATCCTATGAGCTGATGAGTGCAGTAAAACCCGATGCAATTATTGTCTTGGGAGATACCAATTCCTGCCTCTGTGTTATTTCTGCCAAGAGATTGAAGATACCAGTATTTCACATGGAAGCCGGAAACCGTTGTAAAGATGAGAATCTGCCGGAAGAAGTTATACGTCGCATCGTTGATGTGACGAGCGATATTAATCTCTGTTATTCAGAACACGCACGGCGGTACATACTTGATAGTGGTGCAAAACCAGAGTACACATTTGTGGTTGGTTCGCCTATGGCGGAAGTTTTGACAGATCATAAGGAAAAAATCGACAGCAGTGATGTGCTGAAGCGCTTGGGATTAGAGGCGAAAAAATATATTCTTTTGTCTGCACATAGGGAAGAAAATATAAATATCGAAGAGAATTTTTTTTCTCTTATGAATGCAGTTAATGCGATGGCAGAGAAATACGATATGCCTATTCTTTACTCTTGCCATCCGAGAAGTAAGAAATATATTGAGCAGCGTGGGTTTATTTTTGATAAAAGGGTCATTCAGCATCAACCACTCGGATTTTTTGATTACAACAAGCTGCAGCAAAATGCTTTTTGTGTTGTGTCAGATAGCGGAACGGTGCCGGAGGAGGGTGCATATTTCAAATTCCCGGCAGTATCGGTGCGTACCTCTACGGAAAGACCGGAAGCTATGGATCAGGGCGTGTTTACAATTGGTTCGATTAGCACAGAACAGGTATTGCAGGCAGTTGAACTTGTAACGGCAATGTATGCCAATGGCGATCTAGCAGCGGAAGTTCCGTGTTATCAGGACAGAGCTGTGTCTACAAAGGTCATTAAGATCATTCAGAGCTATTCGGGCATTGTCAATAAAATGATTTGGAGAAAATAAATGAGGATTCTAGTGTATGATGTTGCCGCCGAAAATGGCGGTGCAGTGACCGTACTGAACTGGTTTTACGGCATTCATAAAGAGGACAAAGAGAACCAGTATGTGTATCTGTTAGGCAAACATACACTGGAGAATACCGATAATATTACGGTGATCAATGTTCCGGAAGTAAAAAAAACATGGTTGCATAGGTTGTGGTTTGATTATATAGGTGTTAAAAAATACCTTTGCGACTATAAGATTGAGCAGATTCTATCCTTACAGAATACGGATATTCCATTTTGTAAATTGCCACAGACTGTTTATATCCATAACGCTTTGCCGTTTTCTGAACATAGATTTAGCATTGATGAGGATAAAAAACTGTGGATTTATCAAAATCTGATTGGATCGATGATCAAACAATCTATCAAGAGAGCAAATATTGTGATTGTTCAGACTAACTGGATGAAAAATGAAGTTGTTCGTCAGACAGGAATATCTGAAACAAAGGTTCAGGTCGTATTTCCGGAGATAAATTTATTTGAGGATGTAATTTGGTCACCGACGGATAAATGTACGTTCTTTTATCCTGCAAGTGATGCAAGGTTTAAGAATCATGATGTGATATTGGAGGCTTCAAAGCTGCTATATCAAAAAGGTATCACACAATTTCGATGTGTGTTTACGCTAAAAGGAAACGAAAATTCCAGAATCAGCAGGATACAGGAAGAAGCAGTGGATTGTGGTATGGATTTCTTGTGGGTAGGACAGCAAAATCGGGAGCAGATGAGCGACTGGTATGCGCAGTCGATATTGCTATTCCCGTCTTACCTTGAAACGGTTGGTTTGCCGATATGTGAAGCTATGTCAGTCGGTGCACCGGTATTATTGTCCGATTGCTTGTATGCAAGGGATGTGGCAAAGGAATATGCAAATGCAAGATATTTTGTTAAGGACAATGCTGCGGCACTGGCGCAGTTGATGGAAGTATGTATAGTGAAGAGACAGGATGATGGAGGGGCACGATAATGGTAAGAAACAATAATAATTTTATATATACATTTCTATCAATTGTTGTGGTGCTTTTCCTGGTTAACAGATTTCTCATGCCCATTACTATGGTGCTTGCAATTGTTCTGCTGTACATGATGGCACATGAGGGAAAAGTAGCCCTATACATGAATCAAATTACAAAGTTGTTCGTTGTAATTGCTGGAATGGGTATTGTATACATGGTACTTTCCATATTTGGCGGATTCTCTGCATTGGGGAGCAGTCGTTATGCAGTAAAAGAGATTGAGAGAGGCATTATATATATTTTGATTGCTCAGATAATAATGCGTTCCAAGGTAGATATTAGAAAATATATATCTATCTGGAATATGCTCTTAACATTGTCTGTAGTTGTTGCCATACTGCAGTTTACCAAAGTTATTGATATGAATACAATACTGAAGAACTTCTATGGCGATAGTATTCAATTTTACAACACACAATTTACTGTATTATCCAGTTTTCGTTGTGGTTCAATTTTTGTGAATCCAAATGTATTTGCGTGTTTCCTTGTTGCGTGTCTGGGCAGTCACTTGGTTGTATCCCGAAAATATGGCTGTGGCTTTATGAGAAATATTGTAGTTTATCTACTTTGCATTATTGGGTTTGTGTTGGCAGGATCACGCACAGGTTTTGTTTTAGGTGTGGTGATTCTTATTTATCATTTGTTTACAGAAGGAAGAGCAAATCAAGGATATGCAATGCGTTTTCTGGGAACAATGCTGTTCTTCTTTCTGATCTTCGTCTTATTCATGAATCTAACTGGAAATATAGGTTCTGGTATTTTGGATGATCTGAGACTGTTTAAAGTAAATGAGGGCATGAGTAATTCCTTTGGCGGCAAGATCAGTATATTTACCAATTTGATAAAACAAATGCAGCCGTGGAATTATCTGATTGGCTATGGTCCGTTTGATTACTCTTTGTCTTCCAGCTTTCTTGTGGATTTTGACTTGGGTTATTTCATTGTTTACTATGGACTGATTGGAATTGGTCTTTATGTGGCGATGTTACGCTCTCTCCTCCATTATGAGTTTATGGATGGAACAACTGATCATAGGCTGCCGAGGATGTTGGTTGTTATTATGATTGTGTTTGGTCTGACCGCCGGAACCTACTTTAATTTGAGAATCTTTGCTATTTATATGCTGATGTTTTTGCCGATGCTGGCTAACAACAGAGAAGGAATCGAGGCTTGAGACATGGGAAAATATATACTATCAGTAGTGGGTGCAAACGGTCAAAATAATGCAGGATCAAAGGCAGGGAATGACGTTCTTCGTGTTTCTCAGGAGTGTGGTTATAAACTAATCCCTCTTTATGAAAGCAATCAAGTAAGAACAAGAGTACAGGATATCATTTCCGGTGTTATTGCAACATATAGCCTTCGGAATAAGCTGGTGGATGGAGACATTGTCTTAATGCAATATCCGCTCAACCGGCTTTTGATGAAAAACATATTCCGCATTCTGAAGCGGTGCAAATCAAAGATTAGAATTGCTACCTTGATTCACGACATTGATTACTTGAGAGACATCCCATTGGGGGATAAGGGCGTAGATGGTATGAAAGTACTGGAACTGTCATTGCTTGGCAGTTCTGACTACCTGATTTGCCATAATCCGTTCATGATTAGGACGTTACAAAAGGAGAAACTTTCAGTGGAATATATTTCGCTGGATTTATTCGACTATCTTTATGATGGTACTCCGGCCACCATTTCTGAAGATAAATCAACTGTAATTGTTGCTGGGAATCTGTTGGAGAGCAAAGCCGGATACTTATATCAGATAAAGAAGGATAAACATAAATTTGCGCTTTCTCTCTACGGCTCGAATTATGCTGTTGATAAAATGCAAATGGACAATGCGACTTATCACGGCAGTTTTAAGCCGGATGAATTGATTGCTAATTTATATGGTGCATATGGTCTTGTGTGGGATGGAAGTTCAACTGAGACATGCTCAGGCAGCTATGGTAAATATTTGCGAATCAATAACCCACATAAAGTGTCACTTTATATTGCTGCGGGAATTCCTGTTGTAATTTGGAAGGAAGCAGCATTATGCTCACTCATCGAAGAAAATGCTCTTGGGTTTGGTATATCATCTTTAGATGAATTGGAAGAAGCACTAAAAAGCCATGAACACTTGTACCAGAGCTATCGTAATAATGTGTTGAATATGAAAGAAAAGGTTTGCAGTGGCGGTTTTTTGAAATACGTTCTGGTGCAAATAGATAGAATGGAGTAGATAATTTATGAAAGTTAGTATTATTGTAGGAAGATGTTAGGTATAGTTGTTTCCGTTTACAATGTAGAGAGTTTTTATCTATATGTTTGAATAACGAATTTGACATCATGAGAAAAGATGACAGCTATATGCGCTCTCGTTATGTTGATGCTATAAATATACATAATTTTTTGATGGCGTTCATGTCGAAAGGATTTATAATCCGTACTGGCAAAAAGATTTTGAAGGAGAGGTAAGATGGCGGAAATGAAAAAATGTTTTTCTTTTCAAAATGGATTCGATTATGAAGAATTCAAAGATATGTGCAATTCCTTTAAAAAGGTAAAGTTGCATAGCAAGATGAAGTCAGATTTATTGTTGACGGACTATATCTTTTGCTTGGCTATGAGACGGATTTCTATAGATAAGAGAAGTATTCTCAAGCGCCTGGCAGCATCTGTTTTTGATTTTCAAGTCCGAAGTTCTGTAATTGGAACTGGAAAAATAGCTTTCATATTTACTGGAAATCAGTATATGCGGCCAGATTATTTGCAGTGTGTTGAAAATACTGCAACCCAAGCAAGGAATTCTACTCTGTTTTTGATTGATCGAAAAAGCACAAAGTTATCCATTAGAAATATCATTAAATTGCCTTTTATCTTTATCTGGGCCAACAGGCTGAATGCGATTGTCCGTGATAGATGGATTAGCTTGGACATGGCTGTATCTGTATTTAGATCTGTCAATCAAGCAAACTTCTTTATCAATGCTATAAAGAAGTTTAGGTGTGAGAAAGTCGTGACTTTTTGCGATCAGTGGAGTATTGATAACGCCCTCACTCAGCTTGCAATAACACAAAATTATCCTACTGCAACATTACAACATGGTAATGGAAATGAGATTTTTGCCGGTTTTTGTAGTAATTATTACTTGGCAAACAGTATGCTGAGTAAGATAAATGCTATTCAATGTGGTATTTCGGAAAAGCAGATTGTTGTAGTTGGTCCTATGAAGTATGCTGGATTCCAATTTGAATATGAAAAGACGAATGTTCTCAGTAAGATCGGAATTGTGTTTGACGGGCTGGATAATTTCAAGAATAACCTAGCTATGCTCAAGTCAGCACACCAAGTGGCTGAACATCTGGAGTTAAAATGTTACATCCGTTTTCATCCCAGCAATAAACGGGAAGAGTATGCTAAATATTTATCTGATACGGATGTTATTTGCGATGATTTGAAGGAGTTTGAAATGATTCCAGATTTTTATATTACTTATATCTCGACAATGTATACGGATATGCTGTTCAAGAAAAGAATCTCCTTTCGGTATGCAACGCAGGAGCCCAATATGTTCACGAGTTTGACGGATACGACCTTCTCTAATGCCGATGAACTGGAAGCAGTGGTAATTAATGCGAGAGAAAATTATGCGGCGTGTCTTGAATGGCAGAAAGCTACTAAGCAGGAGATATTTGGAGCAGATGAGGGCGTAAATCAGTATCAGAAGTTTTTTAAAGTGTGGGGAGAATCGTAAGGATGATAAAGGGAAATCCATTGGTCAGTATCATTGTTCCGGTATATGGAGTAGAGGCTTATCTGGATCAATGTATCAACAGTATTGTAGAACAAACATATCAGAATATTGAATTGATTCTGATTGACGATGGTAGTTCTGATCGCTGCCCTGAAATTTGTGATGCGTGGGCTACGCGAGACTGTCGCATTCAGGTACTCCATAAAGAGAATGGTGGGCAGTCTTCGGCAAGGAATATTGGGCTTGATACGGCAAAAGGAGAATGGATTTTTTTCGTAGATAGTGATGACTGGATAGAGCCGGAATGTATTTCTGTTCTAGTAGAGATTTCGTTGGTTAATAATGCGGATATATCTGTGATTTATCCACAGAATCATAAAGGAAATACGGTTATTCCAAAACCATTTTTCTTAAAAGACAAAGGTGACGTGTATTGTTTGAGTGCAGAGGATGCCGTAACGTATTTTATGGAGCAAGCGGTTGCTGTCATGGGCAAGCTGTATCGTGCAGATATATTGCAGGATATTCGTTTCCCTGTGGGACGGAAGGCAGAAGAGTATATTGTTCAGCTTGCTGCATTAAAAAAAGCAAAGATAATCGCCTTCTGTAACCGAAATTTGTACGATTATTTAGTGCGCAACGATTCTGATTCGCATGATATTAAACCTAAATATAGAGTTGATAATATACAGGCGATCAGTGAAGCACTGGATATATGCAGACGGGATTTTCGCTGTGAGGAAGAATGGGCATTCAGATGGCTATGTGCCTTGCTCCATGAGTTTTATTCTGTGTCCGAATTTGCTAAGGAAGAGAAGAAAAAATATAACGACATACTTGTCTATGCATTATCCCAGGTCGGTGGCATGGAACAAATATATAAGAAGATGGAACAGCCGCTTGACCGTATTATATATGTTGCCAACCAATATCAGAAAATCTTAAAAGAAGAGGAATACAAAATACTTCAGAAACAGTATAGGGAAGTGTATAGAAGTCAGGCGAAAAGAGAAGTCAAAGGTATCAAGTATCGGATTGCCAATCTAAACCTGAAATTCCTGGTTGCATTATATAACGGCAGGGAGGTAATAAAGTAAATGGAGTTAGTAAGTGCTATTTACCGGTTCATAACAATGAAAATATAATAGATCGATGTGTACAGAGTATCCTTGGGAATACCTATAAGAACTTAGAACTTTTGCTGGTTGAAAACGGCTCAGAGGATGCTTCTTGGGCGAAATGCCTTGCGTGGAAGGAAAATGATCATCGGATCAACTGTTTGCAGTCCTCCAAAGGCGTATCCGCTGCCCGTAATGCTGCACTAAAAAACACGATTACATTCATGCTGACTACAGCTGTTGAACATACGGCGGATGTTGTCCAGTGCAGAAGAAAAGTTGACAATGCAGAGGGGAGTGGTAATGTGGATGTTTTTCAGGGCGTAGAGCTGACAGATCATCATGATATACTGGATGCCTTCCTCTGCTTCCAGAAAAACTACAAGTGGACTTCAACCCGCCGCTGTAAATGAACAGAAATATGTATGCGCTCTGGGATCATAAAGGGAATATTCGCAGGATAAAAAGGGTTCCAGAGTTTTCCCCAAAATTCAAACTGGAGCTTTGGCTGATTGCCAGATGCCCTGTTTTGTATATAAGAATACGAAAGCTATAGGTTTTGAAAAAACGCATTAGAAGTAATGCGAGATGAAGCATAATACAAAACAATAAAAGGAAGGTAGTAAAATGTTGGAAATCGTAACGAGTCTGATTCCGTCGAGACTGATCAGGACACTACGCCTGAAAAAACTAAAAAAAACATTTCGGGGGGCGGGTGATATATTTTACAAATGTGTCATTTAAGGCAAAACTCACCCCAACATCTGAAATTGCACCGGATGTTTTTATAGGTGACTATGTGTCAATGGGATACCATTCCTATGTGCAGAAGGAAAACGAAATTCTAAGTGCCAATATAGGAAATTTCTGTTCCATTGGCACAAACTGCCACATTGGTATGTTTGAGCATCCGATCTATCATATGTCCACTTCATCCAGACTGTATTTAAAGGTGCCGGATGCTGGGGATTTTTACAACGATATTCCCAACCCAGTCAACATTGGACATGATGTTTGGGTCGGTAGTAATAGCACGGTTCTGGGTGGAGTAACCATTGGAAACGGTGCGGTAGTTGGAGCCGGTGCTGTGGTTACCAAGGATGTGCCACCTTATGCAGTTGTAGTCGGTGTTCCTGCAAAAATCATCAAATACCGTTTTGATGATGAGAAAATTGCATCGTTGGAGCAGATGCAATGGTGGAATATGAGCGATGATGAGTTGCGCCAAAAGCGTGATTTCTTCAAAAATAAAGAATAATAGGAGAGAAGTTTATGAGCGAGAAAGTTACTGCAATTATCCCGGCAAAAGGCATGAGCAATCGTCTGCCAAGCAAAAATACGCTGGAGTTTGGTGAATCCAACCTCCTTGTCCACAAAATCCGTCAGCTGAAGCAGGTGGATGCGATCACTGAGGTAATCGTATCCTCTGAGGATGATGACATCCTTACAATGGCAGATAAGGAAGGTGCCAGAGCAATTAAGCGTCCTTATGAATATTCTGCAGAGACACTTCCTTTCCAGGATTTCCTGTACTACATCACTGGTGAAGCCAGAGAGGATCATGTTATGTGGGCTTGCTGCACTTCTCCAATGGTAGGCGCAGATGTCTACAGAAAGGGCTGCAAGACCTATTTTGAGAAGCTCAAAGAGGGCTATGATTCCCTGATCACTGTGATGGAGTATCACCATTACCTTCTGGATAAGGACATGAAGCCATACACCTTTAAGTGGGGGCCAGAACATAGAAATTCGCAGGATCTGGACAAGCTGTATTTCTTCACCGACGGTATTCAACTTGCACCTAAAGCAAGTATGAGAGAGTGGTATTACTATTTCGGTCATAATCCCTATGGCATGGAGGTAGATTTGAAGACATCTACCGATATTGATACCATCTTTGATTATCTGCTTGCCAGAATGCAGTATCACATGGATGATGATGCGATGATGGCAAAGGGTATCAATTCGAAGGATGGTGAGGCAGTATACCACTATGTTCTCGGAAAGATGATTTCACAGTTAAGCGATGAGAAACTGGCTAAGGCTCTTATGGAAATGCCGGACGGCAAGAGAGCGAATGTACTTGGCTTAATCAAATAAAGAAAGGAGTACGATTTATGGGCAGATTGCAGTTATTGGATTGTACCTTGAGGGAAGCCCCTATTGATAATTTGATGTGGGGAGAGATGAACATCCACAAGATGATTCATGGTCTTGAGATGGCAAATGTGGATATTATAGAATGTGGCTTTTTGAAGAATGCAGACTATATCAAAGGAAGTACATCTTTCCAGAGAGTAGAAGATATCATTCCTTTCCTGAAGAATAAGAAGAAAGGAAAAACATATGTAGCTTTGGTAGACTATGGCCGGTATGACCTGAAGTATCTTTCTGAGTATGATGGAAGATCCATAGATGCAATCCGGGTGTGTTTTAAGAAGAATGAGATTGGGTTGGTATTGGATTACGCAGCACAGATTCGTGCCAAGGGGTATCAAGTATGCGTTCAGCATGTAGATACAATGGGTTTTTTCGATGAGGAGATTATTGACTTTATAGAAAAAGTTAATGAGTTCAAACCTTTGGCGTATTCTGTTGTGGATACCTTTGGCGCAATGTATGAAGAAGATATGCTTCACTATACCGGTCTTGCGGACCAATACCTCTCCAAGGATATTTTGCTGGGCTTCCATGCCCATAATAACCTGATGCTGGCAGATGCAAATGCCCAGAGTTATATAAACAAGATGAGCGCCCACCGGGATGTTGTGGTGGATGCTTCTTTGTTTGGCTGTGGTCGCAGTGCGGGAAATGCCCATACGGAATTGATTGCACAGTTTATCAATAAGAAGCATGAGGAAAAGTACAATATTGACGAATTGTTGGATTTAATTGATACTGTTATTGCATCAGCACAGGAGGTGACCTCCTGGGGATACAGCATTCCTTACTTTATTGCCGGAATTTATAATGCCCATACCTTCAATGTGAAGCAGCTTTTAAAGCGTCACAATATTAAGTCAAAGGATTTGCGTGGCATTATTGAACTGTTGGACGATGTTCAGAAGAAAAAGTATGATTACGCTCTGCTGGAAAAGCTCTATGTAGAGTATTTTGACAATCCCGTGGCTGATGCCCTGGCATTAGAAAAGCTGAGCAATACATTCAAGAACCGCAATATTCTGCTGCTTGCACCAGGTAAATCGGTGGCAGCAGAAAAGGAGCACATTCAAAAATTTATCGATGAGAAGAAGACGATGGTCATCGCAGTCAATAATGTGATCAGCGGATATCAGTTGGATTACATATTCTATAGCAGCACAAACCGATATAATCTTAGAAAATTTCAGGAGTGTGCCCCTGAGACGAAGGTTATTGTTACATCGAATATTCAGGGCGCAATTGAAGAAGATACCACGGTTGTAAACTATAGCTCTCTGATTAAATTCGGATGGGTAAATCTGGATAGCTCCGCCATCCTGCTGCTTAGACTTCTGATACGTTGCGGCGTGGAAGGGGTATATGTAGCTGGACTGGATGGGTACCGTTCAGCAGGTGACACGTTCTATAAAAACGATTTGGAAACAGGCGTTGAGGATAAGGACAGACAAGAACTGACAAGAGAAAATACAGAAATGATTGCGGATATTGTGCAGACAAATCCGGAGTTTGAGATTCATTTTATTACTCAAAGCGAATATAGTAAGGCTTTAGAATAAACATAGGAGGTGGCATAGTGATGTTGGAAGAATTAAAGGAAAAAGTTTAAAGAGGTCTTGCCGCGATTAAACCATCTGGTGTGGCGTATGAGGATTTGTCTGCAAAGGACATGGTCGTTGTTGATGTGGATGGTCATATTGTGGATGGTAGCTTAAATCTGTCTTCCGACACCAAAACGCATATTGAGTTTTTTAAAGCATTTGGAGAAATTGGTGCAATTCCCTGTACACGAAATCTTACTTACCGAACATTCCAGAATCGCAGCCTGAATTCGCTGTTTGTTTCCAGAGTACTCTGCCGTAGCCATGGTCCGTTTGCGTGGGGAAAGGATGCAGCACAGGTTGTATACCATGCTGTTGTTTTTGAGAAAGTTGCAAAGATGGCAATTTGTATCCGCATGATTTCGCCAAATGCGAAGCCAGCTCCTCACCATATTCTGGACAAGCATTTTATGCGTAAGCATGGATCCAATGCTTACTATGAACAAAAAAATGATTATGGGATGGAGGGGAAATTGTGAATAAAAGTTTATATCTGATTTTTGATTTGGACGGTTGCCTGATTGATTCTAGCGAAGTCCAGAAAGCTGCTTTTTTTGGCAGCTATAAAGAAGTAGTCGGAGATGACCATTGTCCGTCTTATGAAGAGTATATCAAGCATACTGGTGATTCTGTTAATGGGATGCTAAAAAAAATGGGGCTTCCAGCTGCGATGGCAGCATCGTTTCGGAGAATCAGTAGCGAATCTGTTGATAAGATTTTGGTCAACTGGGAAGCCATGAAGCTGGTTCGTAAACTTAAGAAATATGGCTACAAAACTGCATTATGTACGGGAAAGGATCATTACCGCACGGTGGAAATATTAAAATACTTTCAATGTGATGATCTGTTTGATGTATTGATTTGCGGTGATGATGTTCCAGAACCCAAACCCTCGGCGATGCCAATTCTGAAAGCAATGGAAGCTTTGGGGGCAGACCCGGAGAATACCGTCATGATAGGTGACGGCTATAATGATATAAAAAGTGCAAAAAATGCCGGAGTAAAATCAATATTAACTTTGTGGTATGGAGATGCCGGAGTTCCAAAAGTAGCAGACTATTATTCTGAGACGGTAGAAGAAATGTGGGCAACTATTGATGAAATAGCGTCCTTTACAGCGAATACGTAATGAGCAATTCTGAAAAATATGGGAGAATAAAATGCAAAAAGGCAGAGTGAAAAATGTTTCCAGAAATATGATTTTCGGAGGAATATTAAAAGTATATCAGATAATAACTCCTTTTATTATCAGAACAATAATGATATATTCCTTGGGCATAGAATATGTCGGGCTAAATAGCTTATTTGCATCGGTACTTCAAGTGTTGAACTTGGCAGAGTTAGGGGTTGGCTCTGCTATGGTATTTAGTATGTACGAACCCATTGCCCAAAATGATCATATTACAATATGTGCTTTAATGAAGTTGTATAAAATATATTATCGTATTATTGGGATCATTATTTTAGGTGCGGGTATTATCGTTTTGCCATTTATCCCACATTTAATTAGCGGTGAAGTTCCAGGTGGACTGAATGTATATACCTTATATATCTTGAATTTATTGGCTACGGTTTTCTCATATTGGCTATTTGCGTATAAAAGTTGTCTATTAACAGCATTCCAACGAAATGATATTATTAGTAGATCACTTCTTGTGGTCAGCACAATTCAATATGCTACACAGATTGTGGTTTTGGTAGTGTGGAAAAACTATTATCTATTTTTGCTTCTTGCTCTTTCCGCAGTATTGCTTAATAATGTTTTAACTGCATTTATGGCAAATCGTTTGTATCCGGATTTACAACCTAAAGGGAAATTAGATACAGAGGTAGTTAAAAATATTAATCAGAAAGTAAAAGATCTTTTTACCGCGAAGATTGGAGGAGTTGTTGTTAACTCGGCAGATACAATTGTTATATCCGCGTTTTTGGGTTTGACTGCGTTAGCCATATATCAAAACTACTATTATATTCTTTCAGCAGTAATGGGGATCAATCAAGTGATATATAAAGCGTGCTTGGCTAGTATAGGAAACAGCATGGTGCTTGAAAGTAAAGAAAAGAATTACTGTGATTTCAAGATGATATCAATGTTGTTTATGTGGCTAATTGGGTTTTGTACAACCTGCTTTGCATGCCTTTTTCAACCATTTATGGAAATTTGGGTAGGGAAAGATTTGATGCTGAGCTATTTGATGGTGATTCTGTTTTGCATTTATTTCTATTTATGTGAAATTATGAGCTTGTTTAGCTTATACAAAGACGCGGCAGGAATTTGGCATCAGGATCGATTTAGACCTTTGATTGAAGCAGGGGCAAATTTGGTAGTAAATCTTATATTAGTAAAGCCTATGGGCTTATATGGAATTCTAATCTCGACGATAATCAGTATGTGTTGCATAAGTATTCCGTGGCTGTATAGGAATTTGTTTAAATATGTTTTTGACAGATCTGTTTCCGAATATACGAAGATACTTTTAGGTGGAACTGCAATCATGATATTTGTAACTACTGGTGTTACATTACTTACTAGATTTATTCCGTTAAGCGGAAACATTGGATTGTTTGTTCGATTGCTTACATGCATAATAGTTAGCAATACTCTATACTATTTGCTATTTAAGAAATTTGAGACTTTTGCAAAAATTCTTCTGCTTATCAACAGAATAACAGGAAAAAGAATATTTAAGGTTAGTATACAATAATGAATGAGGAGAAGATTTGTTTTGAAATACGATTATTTGGTAATAGCAGGACTGGAAACAGTGTGGCGTAGATATCAGCCGCACCACGTTCCCAGGACGGCGGGCGCAGACGAATTCCTACATGTGGCTGTTTCGCAGCGGCGAAGACGGAGAACCGCCGATCATCATCTACAAGTATTCGTCAACGCGGGCCGGGGACAATGCGAAGGAATTCCTGGAAGGGTTCCTTGGATATCTGATGTGCGACGGGTCCAGTGGCTACAACAAAGTACCGAATGCAAAACGGACTGCCTGCTGGGCCCATATACGCAGATATCTGATCGACGCGATCCCCAAGGGAAAGCAGCTCGACTACACGCAGGCATCTGTCCAGGGGGTCATGTATGTCAACCGGCTCTTTGAACTGGAGGATAAAATCCGCCGGAAGTACGCCGGGAATTATGAAGCCATCCGGCAGGCCTGACTCGAAAAAGAGATGGCCACAACTGCTCTGCTGCATTTAGCTCTGGATTACTTTTATCCATCGCTTGTTTTATGATTTCAAGGGATGGCTTAGCATAATATATTCTAGTTGTCTGCGTAGAAGCATGACCGAGGATTCTTGACACAAGTTCAAGCCTTTCAAAGACGATAGTAGTAGGTATCTCTTGTAATATTTTTCTGCCGGCTCCATTCAATAACTACCATACCTTCAGGTGGAACTTTTTTGCAACTTAACTTGTTTGAGGCATTTTCTAAACTTCACACTCATGGAGGGTGGGTGGGGAGATTATCTCAGATATTGAATAGTATTATAAAGTACTAATGGTAGAGTTTTTGAATCACTTACAAAGAAATTTCCCCTAGGAGGTGCCATGTTCCATCCACGCAAATATCTGTTTCGTTTCCTATTTCTTTTTTCCATAGCGGTCATCCTGTATGCCACATTATACCGTGAAACAGGACAAGGAGACATACAGCTCCAGCTTTTCTGGACCATAAAAAGGGCCTGGAGAGAACATTCTGGCAATCATTGGTATCTGATTCTTGGTAATATCGCCCTATTCATGCCATTCGGATTTTTCTTTACTATCATTCTCCGAAAGCCGGACTGGAAGAAGGCAGCCATCATAGGATTTGTTTTTTCGTCTGTTATAGAGGTTACTCAGGTTCTGACGGATAGGGGACTAGGAGAGCTGGATGATGTACTCCACAATACCTGGGGGAGCCTGATGGGATATTGTGCAGCAGTGATACTGGGGTATTTGTTCGGACGGCATAGTAACCGGTATAAAGGAAAAGTGAAAGGGGCAAGTCTGTTTTTCGGAATAACAATATTGGCGTTTGCAATATTAATATTTTATAACCAGCCGGACTGGAATGTACATTTGCGGAGATAGCATTAGCAGTGCTTAAGAATACGGTTTTCCGGCTTGGGGAGCGGGGATGACAGGATAAGCTGTACACAAATACCTGCCAAAACTCTGCCAGAGTACCAGCGCAAGCTTCACCAAAAAACACTTGACAAATCCCCCAATAATTATTATGCTTGATAATTATAAATCAAAGCAAATAACTAAACAAGCAAATCATTAAAACAAAGCAATCCAATCAAACACAACGGTTACGAAGAAGAGGAGTACATCATATAAACCATCAGAGAGGGCGGTCCACTGGCTGAAAGGCGGCCCGGGCAGAGTATGATAGAAGGTAGCTTCTGAACTGGAGCGGTGAAGGATAAAACTGAGTGACTGGCAGGCGGATATTCCCGTATTGCCTCTATGAAAAGTTTCCTTCTGTGTAGCTGCTTCCGACCGGCCTGCGTTAAAGGCCTAATGAGACTGCCGGACATCCGGCAAAACAAAGGTGGTACCGCGGACACTCCGCCCTTTGCCTTCCCTTAACCGGGATTGGCGAAGGGCTTTTTATTTTCAGGCAAACAGGGCCTGTCTGCCGGAAGCCATTTTTCTGTAATTAACCAAACCGTTGATGAGTCCATCAACAAAACCATTAACAGACCCATTAACAAAACCATTAACCCAAACAAATTAGTTACTATAATTACTAAAATTAATTATCAAAACTAATTACTAAAACTAATTACCAAAACTAATTACAAAAATTAATTATCAAGACTCATTATTAAAACCCATTATTAAGACCCATTACAAAAACCATCTACAAAAAAGGAGAACAAACCATGAAGGAACTGGAGAAAACCTACAACCCGGCGGACATCGAAGACCGCCTGTACCAGAAGTGGCTGGACGGAAAGTATTTCCACGCAGAGGTAAACCGCAGTAAGAAACCATTTACCATCGTGATGCCGCCGCCAAACATCACAGGCCAGCTGCACATGGGCCATGCCCTGGACAATACCATGCAGGATATTCTGATCCGCTATAAGAGAATGCAGGGCTACGAGGCGCTGTGGCAGCCGGGTACGGACCATGCTGCCATTGCCACCGAGGTCAAGGTTATTGACAAGCTTAAGAAGGAAGGCGTTGACAAGGCAGACCTGGGACGGGACGGTTTCCTTAAGGAGTGCTGGAAGTGGAGAGACGAGTACGGCACCAGAATTGTGAATCAGCTTCATAAACTGGGTTCATCTGCTGACTGGGACAGGGAGCGTTTTACCATGGACCATGGCTGCTCTGACGCAGTTCTGGAGGTCTTTGTCAAGCTGTACGAAAAAGGCTACATCTATAAGGGGTCCAGAATCATCAACTGGTGCCCTGTATGCCAGACCTCTATCTCTGATGCAGAGGTGGAGCATGTGGAGCAGAACGGCTTTTTCTGGCACATCAATTATCCTGTAGTGGGAGAGCCTGGCCGTTTTGTGGAGATAGCCACCACAAGGCCGGAAACCATGCTGGGAGACACCGCGGTTGCGGTGAACCCGGAGGACGAGCGCTATCAGGACATCGTGGGCAAGATGCTTAAGCTGCCTCTGACAGACAGGGAGATTCCTGTTATCGCCGACCCGTATGTGGACAAGGAATTTGGAACAGGCTGCGTGAAAATTACCCCGGCCCACGACCCCAACGACTTTGAGGTGGGCAAGCGCCACAACCTGGAAGAAATCATTATCTTAAACGACGATGCCACAGTAAATGTTCCGGGACCGTATTTTGGTATGGACCGCTACGAGGCCAGGAAGGCCATTGTGGCTGATTTGGAGGCCCAGGGCCTGTTGGTCAAGGTGGTTCCCCACTCCCATAACGTAGGAACCCATGACCGCTGCAAGACCACGGTAGAGCCAATGGTGAAGCAGCAGTGGTTTGTAAAGATGGAGGAGATGGCTAAGCCGGCCATTGAGGCCCTTAAGAACGGCAGCCTTACTTTTGTTCCTGAGAGCTTTGGAAAGACATATCTCCACTGGTTGGAAGGTATCCGCGACTGGTGTATCTCCAGACAGCTGTGGTGGGGACACAGGATACCTGCCTATTACTGTCAGGAATGCGGAGAAATCGTGGTTTCCAAGGAAGCTCCCCACGCCTGCCCTAAGTGCGGCTGCACTTCATTAAAACAGGATGAGGATACCCTGGATACCTGGTTCTCATCCGCCCTCTGGCCCTTCTCCACCCTGGGCTGGCCTGAAAAGACAGAGGATCTGGATTATTTCTATCCCACAGATGTTCTGGTAACAGGATATGATATTATTTTCTTCTGGGTTATCCGTATGGTGTTCTCCGGCCTGGAGCAGACCGGAAAGCTTCCGTTCCACACCGTGCTGATTCACGGCCTGGTAAGAGACTCCGAAGGACGGAAAATGAGCAAGTCCCTGGGCAACGGCATCGATCCCCTGGAGGTCATCGACAAGTACGGCGCAGACGCCCTGCGCATGACCCTGATTACGGGCAATGCGCCCGGCAATGATATGCGCTTCTATTGGGAGCGTGTGGAGAACAGCCGTAACTTTGCCAATAAGGTCTGGAATGCGTCCCGATTCATTATGATGAACATTGAGAAGGCTGCCCAGTCCGGCGAGGTGGCTTTGGACCGCCTTACCATGGCTGACAAATGGATTGTGTCCAAGGTTAATACCCTTACCAGGGAAGTGACGGAGAACCTGGATAAATACGAGCTGGGAATCGCCCTTCAGAAGGTTTATGATTTTATTTGGGAAGAATTTTGCGATTGGTATATTGAAATGGTGAAGCCAAGGCTGTACAATGAAGAGGACGATACAAAGGCGGCTGCCATCTGGACGCTTAAGCATGTGCTGATTCAGGCGCTGAAACTGCTTCATCCCTTTATGCCGTTTATATCAGAAGAAATTTTCTGCAATCTCCAGGAGGAAGAGGAGACTATCATGGTTTCCCAGTGGCCGGTTTACAGGGATGACTGGAATTTTGCAAAGGAAGAACAGTCCACAGAGACCATCAAGGAGGCTGTAAGAGCTATCCGTGGCGTGCGTTCATCCATGAACGTTCCTCCCAGCAAGAAGGCAACTGTTTATGTGGTATCGGAGGACGCAGGGCTGCTGCAGATATTTGAGCACAGTAAAAGCTTCTTTGCCGCTTTGGGCTATGCGGGCGAGGTGATTCTCCAGGAGAATAAGGAAGGAATTGCAGACGATGCTGTATCCGCAGTGATTCACAAGGCAGTGATTTATATGCCATTTGCAGATTTGGTGGATATCGAGAAGGAGATAGAGCGGTTGAGGGGCGAAGAAAAACGTCTGGCAGGAGAGCTGGCCCGTTCCAGAGGTATGCTGGGCAATGAGAAGTTTGTAAACAGGGCGCCCGAGGCAAAGATTGCCGAGGAGCGCGCAAAGCTTGAAAAATATGAGCAGATGATGGAGCAGGTGAAGATACGTCTGGCACAGCTTCAGTGATGAACCCGGAGAAAAATTAGGGCGGTGGGGGCAGGCCGTATACACCGCGGCAGACCAGCTACACCGCGCCAGGCCGTATACACCGCGGCAGACCAGATACAGGGATAGAGAGGGAGAGCATAGCATGAATCAATCATCAGGAAATAAGCCGGTTATCCATGTCAGGATGTTCGGCGGTTTCACCATCACAATGGATGAAAAGGCCATGTGCGACAGCGATAACCGGTCCAGGAAAGCCTGGAGCCTGCTGAGCTATCTGATAATCAAGCGCAGGGGAGATGTGAGCATCAATGAGCTGTTCCATGCCATCTGGCAGGACGGTGTTCAGGATAATCCTTACGGCGCCCTTAAAACCCTGGTTTTTCGGGTTAGGAAGATGCTGGAGGCCGCCGGTTTCCCATCTCAGGATTTGATTCTGAGCCAGAAGGGGGCCTACATGTGGAACCCGGCCTGGGAAACAGAGGTGGACACGGACCGGTTTGAGAGTCTGTGCCGGAGAATCCTGGACCCGGAATTGGATGGGAAGAATATGTGGGAGGCCTGCCTGGAGGCATTTGAACTCTACAGGGGTATTTTTCTGCCCAGGTCAGCTGAGGAGAGCTGGGTAGGTCCCATGGCTGCCTATTATCACACATTATACCAGAAGCTGGTTGTTTATATGGCGGAAGAACTGATCCGGAATAAGGAGTATGCCCAGGTGGAAGAAATCTGCCAGAGGGCCATCGGCATTGACCGGTTTGCCGAGGATTTCCACTATTACTGGATTTATGCTGCGTATGGACAGGGGGAACAGGAGACTGCCCTGAAGCGGTATAAGGATACCACGGATATGTTCTACCGGGAACGACTGATGACGCCCTCAGAGCATTTTAAGGAATTATACAAGGTTATCAGCAACAGCGAGCAGGAGGTAGTGACTGACCTGGATGTGATTCAGGAGAATCTGGGCACGGGTAGCGCCGGAGAAGGTCATGGCGCGTACCAGTGTGAATATGCGGTGTTCAAGCGTCTGGTACAGCTGGAACGCAGAGGCGTGGAGCGCAGCGGTGATTCCGTGTACCTTTGTCTTTTGACTGTGGGAGACAGGAAGGGACGCACCCTGAAGCCGGAGATCCAGGCGAGGGCCATGGAGCGCCTGAGGGCGTCTATTCAGAAATCCCTTCGTTCCAGCGACGTTTACGCGCGTTACAGTGTCAGCCAGTTCATCCTGCTTCTGTCCTCCGCCACCTTTGAGAACAGCGAGATGGTCATGGACCGGATTCTGTCCGCTTTCAATAAATCGTATGTGCGCAAGGATGTGGCGGTGAATTACAGTCTTGACGTGCTGAAACCCTGATTATCAGAACCTTTATGACAGCTAGGCAGTTGTTTTTAACTGCTTCACATTCATTACATACAGCGAGGTCAGACTATGAAGATAAAAAATGCGCTTTTGCTGCTGCTGACAGCCTCCATATGGGGGGTGGCCTTTGTGGCGCAGAGCGTTGGAATGGATTATGTGGGCCCACTTACATTTAACTGCGTCAGATGCCTTATGGGTGGTGTCGTCCTTCTTCCCTGCATATGGTTTTTTGACAGGAAGAATAAAAGGAAGGAACAGGTTCCTGTTATACCCGGAGCCAGAAAGACCCTGATTATAGGAGGAATCTGCTGCGGCGTGG
The DNA here is from genome assembly GCF_020554465.1 of Enterocloster sp. 210928-DFI.2.20. NCBI lineage: Bacteria > Bacillati > Bacillota > Clostridia > Lachnospirales > Lachnospiraceae > Enterocloster > Enterocloster sp. 210928-DFI.2.20. The sequence goes on along the minus strand of NZ_JAJCHK010000013.1, from coordinate 117,361 downwards.
CCCTTTGCCTGGCCAGCAATTTCCAGCAGTTTGGAATCCAGTACACCACAGTGGGAAAGGCAGGGTTCATAACCGCCTGTTACATTGTCATTGTCCCTGTACTTGGTCTTTTATTAGGTAAGAAATGCAGCCCTGTGGTTGCCGGGGCAGTAGTTCTGTCACTGGCGGGTCTTTACATGCTGTGCATGAAGGGCGGGGAACTGTCGGTGAACAAAGGGGATCTTCTCATGCTGGTATGCGCATTTCTTTTTGCTGTGCATATCATGATTATTGATTTCTTTTCCCCTGTTGTGGACGGAGTAAAGATGTCCTGTATCCAGTTTTTTGTCAGCGGCATCCTCTCAGGAGCAGCCATGCTGATTTATGAAACGCCTGAATGGAGCCAGATTATAGCCGCATGGGCGCCGGTTCTCTATGCGGGCATCATGTCCTGCGGAGTGGCTTATACCCTGCAGATTGTGGGACAGAAGGGGATGAATCCAACGGTGGCTTCCCTGATTCTGAGCCTGGAATCCAGTATTTCAGTTCTGGCCGGATGGGCGATTTTAGGGCAAAGGCTTTCTTCCAAGGAAGTACTGGGCTGCGCCCTTATGTTTGGCGCCATCATACTGGCGCAGATTCCGGTGGGACGCCGCAGGCAAGCCTCTCTGAATACGGAGGGAAACTAGAGGGCCCGGTGCAGAAGAAAACCGGTGTTACAGAAGGCAGCTGGTGTTACAGAATGCAGTCAATCAGAAACCAGTCAACCAGAAACCAGCCAATAATACAGAAACCGGCAAAGAGGATTCCTGTCGCATCCTGACGAAGGGCGGCGAGAATATCCGGTTGCCAATTGAATAAAATTAGGTTAAGATTATAAAAGCCTGTCCGGCAGACAGGCTTTTAAGAAAGAATGGATTTTAGTTATGGGACAAGCAGAGGAGTATTTGGACCGCATTCCCATGTGGACCAGGAAAAAGAATTCATTGGAGGACGTCAGGCGGTTTCTGGATTATCTGGGAAACCCTGACCGGGACAGACCGGCGATTCATGTGGCAGGGACCAATGGAAAGGGTTCTGTGTGCGCATTTCTCACCTCTATTTTAGGTGAGGCCGGTTACAGCACCGGCACCTTTATCTCACCACATCTGGTGGAGGTGCGTGAACGTTTTCTGATTAATGGGGAAATGGTGGATCAGGAAAGCTTTGAAGGGGCTTTTGAGACTGTCCTTGAGGCCAGCAGAAAGCTTGCGGACCAGGGACTCTGCCATCCCACTTTTTTTGAATTCCTGTTTTATATGGCCATGGTCCTGTTCAGAATGCATGATGTGGATGTGATGATTCTGGAAACAGGCATGGGCGGCAGGCTGGATACCACCAATGTGCTGGAACGGCCGGCAGCCTGTGTGATTACCTCCATCAGCATGGACCATACCAGGTATCTGGGCGATACCCTGGCCAAGATTGCAGGGGAAAAGGCCGGCATTATAAAGACCGGTGTTCCTCTTGTTTTTGACGATGGGCAGCCGGAGGTCTCCACCATACTGGAAGGATTTGCTTTCCGCAAGGGTGCTGCCAGATATCCGGTAGGCCGGGATGATTTTTATGTGGAGGAGATAGGCGAAAAAGGCCTGTCCATTAACGCCAGGATGAAGGACGGCAGATGCCTGGAGCTGGAGATTCCCTTTGAAGCTTTTTACCAGGCGGAGAACGCCATGCTGGCTGTGCGCACCCTGGACGTCCTGCGCTACCCCGGAGAATGTCCCAGGACAGGATGCCGGATGCCGGGACACGGTCCCTGCATCTGCCCGGACGGAAAGGAATGGGGAATATCGGACCAGCATATTATAAAGGGCCTGAAGAATACATTCTGGCCCGGCCGTATGGAGCAGGTGAGGCCGGGAATCTACCTGGACGGTGCCCATAATCCCGGCGGTATTGAGGCGTTCATACAGACAGCCGGGGAAATTTCGGACAGACAGGGAAAGAAGCCATGGCTGCTGTTTGCAGCTGTTTCAGATAAGGACTATGAGCGTATGGCAGAGCAGCTGTGCAGAGAGATGATATGGGAAGCAGTGGGCGTGGTTCATATGAACAGTGACAGAGGACTGGCGGCTGAAGAGCTGGCCAGGGTATTCAGAACCTATACGTCCAGACCTGTTTATTCATATGGGGACACAAAGAGCGCGGTTGAGGATATGGCTGAAAAGAGCCGGGAGGGACTGCTGTTCTGCGCCGGATCCCTGTATCTCATCGGTGAGATTAAGGCGGTACTGGAGCAGAAGTCCTGAGCAGTCCTGATAAGATAGGAGTGATATACATGATTGATTTTGAAGAGGAGATTGAGCGTTTTAAACCAAGCCTGGATGTGGAAGAGGTGGAGGACGCCATTGTTAAGAGCGATTTGACGGATATGACGGACATCATGATGGAACTGATAAAAGAAAGAGGCGAGCGGGACCTGTGAATACAGACTATGCAAGAAAGAACCAGCAGATAGCCAACAGCTTCTACAACCTGGGCCTGGAAAAGGCCAGGATACGGGATCTGTCCGGCGCGGCCCAGTGCCTGAAGAAGAGCCTGCATTTTAATAAGTATCAGACAGATGCCAGGAATCTGCTGGGACTGATATACTATGAGAACGGTGAAGTGGCAGATGCCCTGGTACAGTGGGTCATCAGCCTGAACCTGCAACCGGAGGATAATCTGGCGGACCATTATCTGGATGAGATTCAGAGGAAGCCGGGACAGCTGGAGATAGAGAGCCAGAATGTGAAAACATTTAACCAGGCGCTCTGGCACGCCCAAAACGGAAGCGATGATTTGGCCATTCTCCAGCTGGCCAGGGTGGTGGAGTCAAACCCTCATTTTGTGAAGGCCCATCTGCTCCTGGCCCTGTTATATATGGCCAGAGAGGACTTTAATAAGGCCGGGCGCTGCCTGTACAAGATTCTCCAGATTGACAAGAGCAACCAGAAGGCCCTGTACTATATGTCCATTGTAAAACAGAATACAGGCAGGGCTGATGCGGAGAAGCGCAAGATGGTGAAGGCATTTTCCCATCGGAAGATGGAGGATGACGATGTCATCATCCCTAATACTTATAAGGAAAATACAGGTATTTCCACTGTGCTTCACATCATTATAGGACTGGTTCTGGGCATTATGGCATTTTATTTTCTCATTCTGCCGGCCAGGACAAGGGACCTTAACAGCATTCACGATAACAACCTGAAATCCTACATGCAGAAGCTTAACAATGCAAATCAGCAGTACGATATTCTGAAAGCGGATTACGATGAGCTGGATGCCCACACAAAGGAGATTCAGGCCCGTCTGGACGAGCTGACCACAGGCAACACCAGCGTCATTGCCCAGTACCAGGGACTGATTTGGATTCTCCAGGATTACAGGAGCGGTGATTTGGTGGCAGCGGCCAAGGCATTTGCAGGAGCAGGCTTTGATTTGATTGAGGACGAAAACATACAGGCTATTGTGGAAAATATCCGTCAGGATATGACGGCGAATATCTACCAGAGTCTGGTGGACCGGGGACTTCAGCTGTGGAACGCAGGCAATAAGACAGAGGCCATGGACTATTTCCAGGCCAGTCTGACCATAAAGCCGGATAATCCGGAAGCCTTGTTCTATGTGGGGCGTCTGTACCAGGATGCCGGCGACACGGACAATGCCAATTCCATGTTTGACAAAGTGGTCAATGAATTCCCGGATTCCGAATATGTGGACCGGGCAAAGAATGCCAGAGGTTATTAATTTAAACGGTTTTTCAGGAAAGATACTACAGAAGATAAGAAACATGTCTTTTGTGGTATCTTTTTTTGTATTTTATAGGCACTGAGAAAGGAGTATGGAGGGATGGAACAGACAACGTTTACGTATGAGGCCAGGGAGCAGATGCTGGTGATTCACCTTCCGGGAGAGCTGGACCACCATAACTGCAGGAACCTGAAACGGGATACGGACCTGCTTTTGGCGGAGAATTACATCAATCGGATTGTATTTGATTTTACACACACATCATTTATGGATTCATCCGGCATCGGGGTACTTTTAAACCGTTATAAGCAGATGGCAGCCAGCCGGGGAACCGTGGCCTATTACGGGGCAGGACCCCAGGTCAGGCGGATACTGGAGATGGGCGGTGTAAGCCGCCTTATCAAAGGATATGAAGACAGGGAATCAGCAATAAAGGGATGAAAAAGATGGAGGATAAGAAGATGGAGACAAACAGAGAACACATGAGGCTGGAAATGGAGAGCCTTTCCCGGAATGAGGAGTTTGCCAGGGTGGTGACCGCCGTGTTCATGAGCAGGCTGGACCCCACCCTGGAGGAGGTGGACGATGTGAAGACAGCCGTATCCGAGGCAGTGACCAATGCAGTCATACATGGCTACAGGGGAGACAGGGGAACCATATATCTGGACCTGACCGCAGATATGGAGGAACGGACCCTGACCGTGGCGGTGAAGGACTGCGGTGTGGGTATAGCGGATGTGAAACAGGCCATGGAGCCTATGTTTACCACGGATCCCGAAGGTGAGCGCTCCGGCATGGGCTTTTCCTTCATGGAGGCCTTTATGGACCAGGTAGAGGTGGAGTCCGAACCAAATCATGGCACATTGGTGACAATGAAGAAATCCATCGGCAGGTGACGGCGATGGATGAGACCATGAAATTAATCAATATGGCTCACGAAGGGGATAAAGCGGCAAGAGACCAGCTGGTCATGGACAATGTGGGACTTATATGGAGCATTGTAAGGCGGTTCTCAGGCCGGGGATATGAGATGGAGGATCTGTTCCAGATTGGAAGCATCGGACTGATTAAGGCCATTGACAAATTTGACACTGGGTTTGACGTGAAATTTTCCACTTATGCAGTGCCCATGATTACAGGAGAGATTAAACGATTTCTCAGGGATGACGGTATGATCAAGGTCAGCCGCTCCATCAAGGAACTGGGGGTTAAGGTCAGGGCCGCCAGGGAGGAAATGACATACGCTTTGGGAAGGGAACCTACCATTGAGGAGATTGCAGGCAGGTTAGGAACCAGCCGTGAGGAAGTGGCGGCGTCCCTGGAAGCAGCGGCAGAGGTGGAGTCGTTATACCGTCCGGCGGACAGCGGAGATGAAAATTCCACCTATCTCATGGACCGCCTGGCCCAGGACAACAATGACCATGAGGATTTGTTAAACCGAATGGTTTTAAAGGATTTGATGGAGGGACTTGAGGAAGAGCAGAGAGAAATCATTCTGCGCAGATATTTTTACAATGAGACTCAGACCCAGATTGCCGGCGAGCTGGGCATTTCCCAGGTACAGGTGTCGAGGCTGGAAAAACGTATATTGAAAGAAATGAGGAAAAAACTGTAAACAAAAGCCTTATGGTATAAAAAGTTCCATGGAAGTCATACTAGATACCAGAAACCAATTAACTTTTCTTGAAAAGGATGTGATTCTTATGGGTTTTGGTAAACGAGTATGTGAACTGCTTGCAGTCATAGCCTCCCTTCTCCTGATAGGGGCCCTGGTATGGTATCTGTCCTCAGGTTTCGGAGACAGGGGATATGAAAAGGAAGGGACGCTGGTATGGGAGGAGATGGACGAGCCTTCCGTGGAAGAGGAAGTATGTCCGGCCTTTGTGACTGACCCTGTGTCCATGATGTACGGACAGCAGGAAATCCAAAGGAGCGGAAGAGGTCTATGAACCATACAGTCTATTTAAAACTAAGTCAAATCACGGAGCTGACCCACAAGGACGTTGTCCTAAAGGACGTGGCCCAGGTTTACTGCGACGACCAGAATGTGATGAATAAATGCAACTCCATGAAGGTCATGACCGTGAAGGTGGACGCCAAGCGGCGCTATATCATGAGTGCCCTGGATGTAATCAACAAGTTAAAACAGCTGGACTCCACCATTGATGTAAACAACGTGGGGGAGACGGATTTTATTATAGCCTACAAACCGCCTTCCCCGCCTGCTTACATCTGGCAGTGGACCAAGACTGTATTTGTCTGCCTGGTGTGTTTTTTCGGCGCTGCATTTGCCATTATGACCTTTAACAATGACGTCAGCGTCACCGATGTGTTCAGCGAGGTGTTCAGCCTAGTCATGGGCTATGAATCCGGAGGTTTTACTGTGCTGGAGATTAGCTATTCGGTTGGTCTGGCCGTGGGCATCATCGGTTTCTTCAATCATTTCGCAGCCATAAAACTGAATACGGACCCCACGCCGTTAGAGGTGGAAATGCGCCTTTATGAGGACAATATCAGTAAGACCCTGATTGCCAATGACGGCAGAAAGGAGTCCAAAATTGATATTACTTAAAAAATGTCTGCTGGCGTTCTTCGGTCTGTGCGCCGGCGGCATCATTGCAGCCGGCGTATATGCGTTCCTGGCCATTATCGGCGTGTTTGTGCGCCTCATGGGAAAGACAGGTACCAGGAAGCATATTTTTCTGTATGAGACAGTGATTATTCTGGGCGGGGTCCTGGGAAATATACTGGATATTTATGAGCTTCCCATCTATATGGGGCCCTATATCGGCACCCTTTTCATATGTGTATTCGGACTGTCGGTTGGGATTTTTGTGGGCTGTCTGGTCATGTCCCTGGCAGAGACGCTAAAGGCACTTCCGGTCATCAGCCGGAGGATTCACCTGGCCGTGGGACTTCAGTATCTGATATTTGCCCTGGCGGCAGGGAAAATGGCGGGGTCCCTGGTATATTTCTGGAATCATATGGCCTCCCTGGGATGATGTGGCCAAAGAGGATGAGCCTAAAGAGGATGTCCCCAAAGAGGATGAGCCAAAAAGGTTTAGGGCTGTCCGCAGCCGGATTTTGAGAGGAGTAAACGAATGGAGATTGATAAGAAAAAGTATGAGGAGTACGTGAAACAGGTGACTCCCACCCACAGCTTGGCAAAGAACATGGCGGCGGCCTTTCTGGTAGGCGGAATCATCTGCGTGCTGGGACAGTTTGCCCTGAATTTCATGATGAACAACATGGGTATGGACCAGGAGACAGCAGCGGCCTGGACTTTGCTGGAGCTGATTCTTTTAAGTATCCTGCTGACCGGATTCAATATCTATCCAAAGATTGTGAAGTTCGGGGGAGCAGGCGCCCTGGTGCCGATAACAGGATTTGCCAATTCCGTGGTGGCGCCGGCCATCGAGTTTCACGCGGAGGGCGAGGTGTTCGGTGTTGGCTGTAAGATATTTACCATTGCCGGGCCGGTGATTTTGTACGGAGTTTTGACCAGCTGGGTCTTGGGGCTGATTTACTGGGTTGGCAGATGGATGGGGATTTTTTAATAGGCAGCTAGGAAGGATTAAAATTGACTCGGTCATTTATAAGCAGGATGATGGATGAAATATTTCATTAGCCTGCTTTTTTGATGTCTGAAGATGTTTAACTTACAAAATAGCGGTTCGGAAATTAGGCAAGAGGTAAGTGTGAATTTTGCAGGGGATATAGAGGTAGTATAGAATATATAATGAGGAATGTGGAAAATATTGTGATCATAATGGGAATTTTTGCATGTTTCTGATATAATTAATACTATGTTGTTTTAGGCATCTCCGCGGTAGAGGAAGGGAAATATTTAAACTATGATGATAAGGTGGAAATGATATGGGTAGATTGATTTATGTATGGTACTGTAACTTTGAAGGGAACAGGAGACACTGTTATGGAGCGGCATTGAGCCAGGAGTATCTGGTTACCACGGATATTGTTAAAAATGCGTATCCTGTATCGGTTCGTGTTAAAATAAATAAGAATAAGGAGTATGCCTGCCAAAAGGATTTTTATGGCAAAAATATTGATTGTGTAACTGCCGTTGTGGGGGAAAACGGAAGCGGGAAAACAACCTTTGCGCAGATGCTGATGAATTACGAATATCCGGGTATTAAGAAAGCAAATTCCTTTTTTTGGATAGAAGTGTCCGATGACGGGGAGCTTATCCTATATAAAAACCAAATTGAAGTTCAAAATGTTACCGGAGCAGGTTTTGAGTTTGAATTAAGAGATTGGAATACAAATTTACTCAGCATGGTCTATTTGTCAAATATGTTTAATTTTGCTGAGTTATGCGGGAGCAATGAATTGGAGGATGTAGGAAGGAACAATTATCTGGCACGTCAGGTCTATACCCCTGCTGCACTGTTGAAAACCAGCAGGGAAAATGCAAAAAAAGGTACCTATGGCTACAAAACCTTTGACAATCAATATTTTGTTCCGATACAGAAGTATGCCGAGGAAATGGAGAGGTCTGACATCCAGGCCTATATCAAAAAACAGGAAGAGTTAATCATAGAAGGGTATATGTCCTCTTCGGAGGCAATCAAAAAGGAACTGGATATCTTTCAATGCTGTGAAATAAAGATAAGGGAATTTGCCGAGGATTTGATAACAGACGCTGTCCGTGACAAAAGCCAAAGCTCATCCCACATGGCAGATGCAAAGAAATGTTACGAAATGCTGAGGACAACTGTCCTGAAGGACCAGAAAGAAAACTTCTGGCTTAATATCTATATTCTCTGCGTGGCAGAAATATATTTAGCATTCTGTGGTTATGATGGCAGACAAGGAAGGGAAATACTCGCAGAAATAAAAAATAGGGCAGTTAATCCCGGTTGTGAGGCGATTTGCTATCTGCGGACCCTTATTTCCAGTATCAAGGGGATCGAAAAACTGGGATGGGGAATTCAGATTAAGGGCTGCCTGGATATACTGAACAAATATTTTAGTCAGATGGGAGAACGCCTGCAAAGGGATAGAGCCCAGAAAAATTACCTGGACCTGAAGGATTGGGAACTGGGGGTACAGGACTTTGAAGATATCAAAAATTTGGTTGAATGGTATTCGAAAGAACTGAAAAAGCCTCAGTCCTTTTTTAAACGGAATTTACGTTTTGATATTGGACCTGTTTCTACAGGAGAGCTGGCGCTTTTAAATCTGTTTTCTTACATAGCGGATGCCATGGCTAAAAATCCCCTTCAGACACGATTTCTGATTATCATAGACGAGATAGATGCAGGACTGCATCCCAGGTGGCAGCAGAAAATCATGAAATTCCTTCTGGATTGGCTGGGAAGCTTTAAGGAATACCGGTTCCAGCTTATAGTGACTTCGCATTCTCCCATTGTATTATCAGATATCCTGAAGGAACACGTCATACTGCTATCCGGGGATGCAACGGTACGTTCTATGGAAAGCCCTACCTTTGGGGCCAATATAGCCATGCAGTTTTTGGATGTGTTCTATATGGATAAGGGAAATATCGGTGAGTTTGCCAAGGAAAAGATAGGAAATCTAATAAGCAGGATTGACCGTTTTCAGACCAATGACAGTGAGGAGAGGAGAGAACTGCTCTATCTGGCCGGTTCAGTGGGCGATCCTGTGGCCAGAAGAGAGCTGCAGAACAGGATTATGAAGAAAAATCCTCTGCATGTCTCCTTTATGGAGGAATGGGAGCGCAGCAGCGATGAGGAGCGCAGAAAAGTATTAGAATATATGAGAAAACAACATAACACGGAAGCTAAGGGGGACCGATGATTTACATAGAGGTAAAAAAAGATAAATGGAAAGAACTGGAACATTATCATGCAGAATACATAGAAGAGACATTACCGGGCAGATGGAAGAGTTTTTGTAAGAAAGAAGTCCCAATGACAGAGATAGACGTGGTATGCCAGATATTAGAAAACCATGATATGATAAAAAAAGAAAGTAAGGAGCTCCAGATTACCAATATTATCAGGTGGTGTACCTCTGAAGATATCCATACTCTGGCGGATGAGACATTGGAAGATCTGTTTGATGGGCTCACGTTTGAAATAAGCGAAGAGAAAAAACAAAATTGTGTAAAACACATCCGTTATATTTTAGGATACCAAAATTTCTCCGGCAGCTCCCGCATCAAGACAAAGGATGGCCGTCCATGGTCCAGGGAGACATTTATGGATGAGATAGGCATAAAGGTATGCCCGTACTGTAACAGGCAGTATATTACCAGCTATTCTGTCAGCCCAGAAGGGAAAAGGATAAGAAAGACCACGACGGATACGGACCATTATTATCCGGTGAGCAAGTTCCCTTTCTTGTCCATGAACATCCACAACATGGTGCCCAGCTGTCAAATATGTAACTCAAGACTGAAATTAGATAAGGTTTCCTGTAAGAGTGATGCTCATTTATACCCTTATATGGATCCGAGCAGCAGTCTGGAATTCCAGATTCCTTTTTCTGATGTCCCGCAGCTTTATGCTTTTTCAGAAGAGGATATCCATATCTGTCTGAAGGAGTCCGAAGGAGTGGGAAAGAGGGCTGAACAGTCTAAGAAAATATTTAGGCTGGAGGAGGTATATGAGACCCACAGGGATATTGTGTACCGGTTAAAAAACGAGATAAGAGACTATTCCCGGGAAGAGTACAACAAGATATTTTGCGAGAACTATACGGATCTTTTCGGGGGATATGACAGATTCATAGAGGTGCTCCATCCATTTTTGGCTGAGGATGAAAAGAATACACCATTGACAAAAATGAAGAAAGATATTTACTTTTACCTGAAGGAGAATTGTGCTGTTTTATATTGACCCATTTAGAAAAGCTTAAGGCTGCTATTTCTGAGTATTTTTCCGGAAACGAGGGATACTGTAATTATTACATCCTGTCACAGGAAGGAGAGTACATGAAATGGGACAAATGAAAGGCAAGGCAAGTATTGAATTTGAACATCCCCCGGTCATCATAAGCGCTGGCTCCGTCGTTGGGAAAAAGGAGGGGGAAGGCCCTCTGGGAAGCCTGTTCGACGAGGTGGAACTGGACGATATGTTTGGTATGGATAATTGGGAGCAGGCGGAGAGCACCATGCAGAAGAAAACCGCGGATCTGGTCATTGAAAAGGGCGGCATACGAAAGGGTGACCTGCGCTATCTGTTTGCAGGCGATCTGCTGGGGCAGCTCATAGCCACATCCTTTGGCACTGTGGATTTGGAGATCCCTCTTTTCGGGTTATACGGGGCCTGCTCCACCATGGGAGAGGCATTGGGATTAGGGGCAATGGCGGTCAACGCAGGATACGCGGACCAGGTTATGTCCATGGCGTCCAGCCATTTTGCCACTGCGGAAAAACAGTTCCGTTTTCCGCTGGCCTATGGGAACCAGCGGCCGCCCTCTGCCACATGGACTGTAACGGGCTGCGGCGCCGTGGTCCTGGCCGGAAACCGGAAGGATGGTATGGCCCGCATCGCAGGCATCACAACGGGACGCATGGTGGACATGGGCGCCAAGGATTCCATGAATATGGGAGCAGCCATGGCTCCGGCAGCATTCCACACCATTGAGCAGAACCTGGAGGATTTTCAGGTCAATGAGACCTGGTATGATAAAATCATTACCGGGGATCTGGGAGAGGTGGGAAGGACCATTTTGCTGGAGTTTATGAAGAATAAAGGAAGGGACTTAAGCCAGCTTCACATGGACTGCGGTATGGAGATATACGATAAGGAACAGCAGGACACCCATTCAGGCGGAAGCGGATGCGGCTGTTCCGCTGTCACCCTTTGCTCCTACATCCTCCCCAAGGTACAGGACGGCACATGGAAGCGGGTTTTATTTGTCCCCACAGGTGCCCTGCTGTCCTCGGTCAGCTTCAATGAAGGACAGAGCATACCGGGCATTGCCCATGCAGTCGTCATTGAACATATAGACAGTTAAGGAGGAAATGACATGGACTATTTAAAAGCGTTTATCGTGGGAGGAATCATCTGCGCCCTGGTGCAGATACTGCTGGAAAAAACAAAGATGATGCCGGGGCGGGTCATGGTCACCCTGGTGGTCAGCGGTGCCATACTGGGAGCCATAGGGCTCTATGAGCCCTTTGCCAAATGGGCAGGGGCAGGAGCCACCGTGCCTCTTCTGGGCTTTGGAAACACCCTCTGGAAAGGCGTAAAGGAGGGAATCGGAGAGGACGGGCTTCTGGGTATCTTTAAGGGCGGATTAACGGCCAGTTCCGCGGGAATATGCGGCGCATTGGTATTCGGTTATCTGGCATCCCTTGTGTTTAAGCCGAAGATGAAGTGATGAAAATGAATCTGGTAAGCATGAATGAAATGAAGGTAACGGCGGTATAAAGGGCGTCAGCAGAATAAAGGGCGTCAGCAGAATAAGGGCGTTAGCAAAATAAAAAGTAGCAACAAAACAACAAAAAACCGGAACACACCTGTCATATGACAACGTGGATTCCGGTTTTTTCATGCCTTTATATCCGCCTGCTAATTCTGTCTGTTATTTCTGCTAATACTGGTTTTTGAAATCAGTTAAATCTATTTCTAGTAAGGCCGGTTCCCCGGACCAAACCCTTCCGTGGATTCCTGCGGGGACTGGTATCCCGGACCGATAGGTGTCACGGTAGGCCCTGTATTATCGGAATCGCCGGTGTTTGGCGGAATAATAGTGGAAACGTCGGAGTGTATGGTGCAGTAGCCCGGGATGGCAAATACGGAATCGTCCGTGGCTCCCTCCTCGCCCTCCGGCAGCGTCATGCATACCCTGGTAGTCTTAGTGGGGCAGTAGGGAGTGGGGCGCATGCCTGACTCCGCGCATACGGTAACCTCCACATGCTTGTCGCAGACTTCCGTGGGAGCGGTTCCCTTTGCAAAATATTCGGTATAGACCGCATTCCCTCTGGGGTCGTGGTTGCAGACACCGGAGACAGCTCTCTTGCCGGATTTGCGGCAGATTTCCGCGGTCTCAATGCTGTCCGGCACCGCAAATCCCGGGTCTGACAAGCCCTCATGGACCCGGTTCATGATGTTGCGCCAGATGTCCTTGTGGAAGGTGGTGCCGCCGTTATTCACGCCTCCGTGCTTAAGCTTCTGGTTGTTGTCACATCCGCCCCATATGCCGGCGGTATAATAAGGCGTGTAGCCCACGAACCATACATCGTTGTTGGAGGTGGTGGTGCCGCTCTTGCCGGCCGCAGTCATGCCTGTCAGGGCAGCACGGGTGCTGGTGGAGTTGATGGACACGCCCGGGCGGGTGAATTTGCGGTTGCTCTTCATGGATTCGGACATGGCGTCCGTCAAAAGGAAGGCAGTGGAATCCTTTAACACCTGCTTTGTCTCCGGTTCATTGTCTATGAGTACCTTTCCGTTGTGGTCCAGTATCTTGGTGAAGAATCGTGGCTTTGTGTAAACGCCGCCGTTGGCAATGGAGGCGTAGGCCGTGGTCAGCTCCAGGTTGGAAACACCCTTTGTGATGCCGCCCAGGGCAGTGGCTGCTCCCAGGTCGTCCTTTGTAAGGGAGGTAATGCCCATGTTTTCTGCGTACTCCACACCCAGCTGAGGCGTGACTGTCTCCATAAGACAGCGCACAGCCACAATGTTCATGGAGTAGATGATGCCGTCCCGGATGCTGGAGTAACCGGTAAAGCCATAGCCGGAATTCCACCAGTTCCTGAAGGTTTTCGTTCCTATGGTATAAGGCGCGTCGTAGTAAACCGTGCCCAGGGTAGCGCCGCATGCGTCCAGGGCAGGGGCAAAAGCAGTGATTACCTTAAAGGCGGAGCCCGGCTGGCGGTATACGTTGCTGGCGCGGTTTAAGGTAAGGCTGGCCGTCTTTTCACCGCGGCCGCCGCACAGTGCCTTGACCTCGCCTGTGTGCTGGTCTAAGAGAACAAAGGAAGCCTGGGGCTGTAAAATCAGGTTCTGGCGCTCTCCGATGATCTCATCGCCATCCTTTAAAAGCCATGCCTTATACTGGTCAATGTCGTCCTGGACCGCTTCCTTGGAGGCGTAGAGTCCCTCAAAGGAGGAATCTCCCAGCACGCTCTTGCGGAAGGTGCGCAGGTTTTCTTCTGAATAATGCTCCGTGGTGCCGTCTGCGTGAGTGATGGAAAGCCTGTACTCCACAGAATACTTGGCAACAGAATAGTTGTCCGGGTTATTGATCTCCTCGTCCACAATGGCCTGCAGGGCCGGATCCTGGGTGGTATAAATCTGAAGCCCGCCGGAGTAAAGAAGATTGCTGGCCTGACTTTCCGTGTAATCCAGCTTTTCCATCAGGGCACTGATGACCTGCTCAATGAGTTCGTCCGTAAAATAGCTGTAATGGCTGTTAGTCCCCTTGGCGGCTGTATCCACGTTCTGTATCCTGTCGTATACATCATCGGCCAGGGCTTCCTCCTGCTGGGCCTTGGTGATATAACCCTGCTCATACATATACTGGAGTACGATTCTCCTGCGTTCCGCATTGTTTTCGCGTCCTGATATGGGATTGAGTCTGGAGGGATTCTTGGTGATGGATGCAAGCACAGTACACTCGGAGAGGGTCAGGTCGGAAACGTCCTTATTGAAATAGCGTTTGGCCGCCACCTTTACTCCCAGGGTGTTGTTGCCCAGGTTGATGGTATTGAGATAGTTGGTGATAATCAGCTTCTTTGTATCTTCCTTGCTCATGCCTGAATTCTTTTCCAGCTGAACGGCAAGGTACTGCTCCTGCAGTTTTCGCTCAATCCTGGCCCCCCAGCCGGATTCCATACCTCCGGAGAACACGTTGTTCTTGATGAGCTGCTGTGTTATGGTGCTTCCGCCGCCCGCATAGTCATCGCTGACAATGCCCTTTACGGCCCTGGCGATGGAACGGATGTCGATTCCGTTGTGGCTCCAGAAACGGGAATCCTCAATGGATACGAATGCGTTGATCAAATCCTTTGGAAGTTCCTCGTAGGTGGCTTCCTCACGGTTGGAGCCGCTGGTGACCAGGGTATCTGTCAGGTTTCCGGCAGAGTCGTATACCGCAGTGGCAAAACGGCTGGGCTGAATATTTAGAATATCAACGGAAGGGGCATTATCTATAATGCCTTTAACCATACCGAAACCGATGGATGCACCCACTACTGCCAGAAATAAAAACAGGACAAACAGCGCCTTAAATATATTAAGGAGCAGCCGTGAAGCGTATTTGCCCGATTTAGAGTGGAGAGACTTAAGCCTGCGCTCAGCCTCGTACTTTCCATAGTTCATAGATTCTCCTTTTCGTACATAATCTGAATGAAATCCGCCCCCCTGCGGACCCTCATACCTATCCTGTAGATTATACACCAGTTTTGTAAAATTGAAAAGGTTTAAATATGCCCTTGCCATCGCCTGATATCTATATTATGATAAAAAATAGGTAAAAAATGTCGAAAGGTGGGGATGGTAACCCACAAATAACTGTAAAGGAGCCGTAAAAGTGGTAGATAGTTATAAAATTCTGTACAAGGGAGGCTCAGGAGAGCTGGTGGAGAAGAAGTCGCGCTTCATAGCGGACCTGTGCCCGGTATCCTCAGAGGAGGAGGCCCTGGATTTTATAGAGGAAATCAGAAAGAAATACTGGGATGCAAGGCACCACTGTTTTGCTTATATCATCGGGGACAGGGGGCAGACCGCCCGGTGCAGCGACGACGGGGAGCCGTCCCAGACAGCCGGAAAACCCATGATGGATGTGCTGGCAGGGGCGGAGCTCCACGATGTGTGTGCCGTTGTAACCCGGTACTTCGGAGGTACCCTGCTGGGCACAGGGGGACTGGTGCGGGCATATTCCGGGGCTGTCAAGGAAGGAATGAAAAACTGCGTTATCCTGGAGAAAAGACTGGCTGTCCGTCTGAACATCACCACGGATTATAACGGAGTGGGAAAGATTCAGTACATTGCGGCCCAGGGCGGGATCGACACCCTGGACACCCAGTATACGGATAAAGCCGTGTTCACCTTCCTGATTCCCATGGCAGAGGAGGGAAGATTCACGGCCCAGATTATAGAAGGGACCGCAGGAAAGGCTGTTATCCGGAGAGAGGGCGAGGTATACTACGGTCTTGGCGACAGCGGCCTGGTGGTGTTTTAAGAGGAATTGTGTTTAGTAAAAAACAGGAGGAATGTGATAATGGAGATGGAGATTAAAATGAAAAAGCTGGGATTTGGAACCATGAGGCTGCCCGTGTTAAATCAGGAGGATCCGGCGTCAGTGGACCTGGAGCAGGTCTGCAAGATGGTGGATACCTTTATGGAAAGGGGATTTACTTATTTTGACACTGCCTACATGTACCACAAATACGAGAGCGAGAGAGCGGTAAAAAAGGCCCTGGTGGATCGCTGGCCCAGAGACAGATATGTTTTGGCGGATAAGCTGCCCCTCAGCCACCTGAAAGAGGAGGCGGACATGGAGCGGTTTTTCCAGGAACAGCTTGAAAAGTGCGGTGTTTCCTATTTTGACTACTACATGCTCCACAATATGTCCAGGTCATATTATGAAACAGCTGAGCGTCTGGGGGCGTTTGCCTTTGTCCGCAGGAAAAAGGAGGAGGGAAAGGCCCGCAGAATCGGATTTTCCTTCCATGCGGATGCTGAGCTTCTGGAGGAGATTCTTTCAAAACACCCTGAGCTGGATTTTGTGCAGCTGCAGTTAAATTACATAGACTGGGACAGCCCCAATATCCAGTCCCGCCAGTGCTACGAGGTGTGCCGCAGATACGGGAAGGATGTCATTGTCATGGAGCCGGTCAAGGGCGGAACCCTGGCGGATGTGCCCCTGGAGGCCGAAAAGCTGATGGAGGCACATGCTCCCGGCATGACGCCTGCATCCTGGGCCGTCCGTTTTGCCGCCAGCCGCGAGGGCGTCATCATGGTGCTGTCAGGCATGTCTGATTACAGCCAGCTTCTGGACAACACAGCCTATATGCAGGACTTTGTTCCCCTGACCGAGGAGGAGGAAGGCATTGTGGCCAGAGCGGCAGAAATCATCCAGTCCGCCACAGCCATTGCCTGTACATCATGCCAGTACTGTGTGGAGGGATGTCCGAAGCAGATTCCCATACCAAAGTATTTCTCTCTTTACAACCAGTACAGCCTCTTTGGGGAAAAATCCAATTCCAGGGGCTACTACCAGAATTATGGGGGCAGATACGGGAAAGCCGGGGACTGCATCGGCTGCCGCAGATGTGAGGCCATATGCCCCCAGCATCTGCCCATTGTACAGCACATGAAGGAAATAGCAGAGGTGTTTGAGCCGGCCAAATAGGGCGCCGTGACAGGGAAAAACAGCGGGAATCAGCGGAAATGGTGTAAAATACCTTGCAATCTCAACACACCAATGCTATACTATAAAACCGTGGCTGTAGACGTATATAATAAGGAAGAGTAATCACTATGAAGATGAAAAGAGAAGATGTAAGAAATATCGCTATCATTGCCCATGTAGACCATGGTAAGACCACATTAGTAGACCAGCTATTGAGGCAGAGCGGCGTGTTCCGCGTAAACCAGGAGGTACAGGAGCGTGTTATGGACTCCAATGACCTGGAGCGTGAGAGAGGAATCACCATCCTGTCCAAGAACACGGCTGTATTTTATAAAGACACAAAAATTAACATCATCGACACACCAGGACACGCTGATTTCGGCGGCGAGGTGGAGCGTGTGCTCAAGATGGTGGACGGCGTTGTACTGGTAGTGGACGCCTATGAGGGCCCCATGCCCCAGACTAAGTTCGTGCTTCAGAAGGCGCTGGATCTGAACCTGTCCGTCATCGTATGCATCAACAAGATTGACAGGCCTGAGGCCAGACCAGGGGATGTCATAGACGAGACGCTGGAGCTTATGATGGACCTGGACGCAACGGATGAGCAGTTGGACTGCCCCTTTATCTACGCATCTGCCAGGGGCGGATTCGCAAAATACAAGATTGAGGATCCGGAAGCGGACATGAGTCCCCTGTTTGAAACCATTATAAACCATATCCCGGCACCGGAGGGAGATCCGGACGCGGAGACCCAGGTGCTCATAAGCACCATTGACTACAACGAGTTCGTTGGCCGTATCGGCATCGGACGTGTGGACAACGGGGGACTTAAGGTGAACCAGGAATGTGTTCTGGTAAACCATCATGAGCCGGATAAGTTTAAGAAAATCAAGATAGGAAAGCTCTATGAGTTTGACGGTCTTAAGAGAGTGGAGGTGCAGGAGGCGGGAATTGGTTCCATCGTTGCCATCTCCGGTATTGCGGATATCCATATCGGCGATACCATCTGTACCCCTAATAACCCGGAATCCATTCCGTTCCAGAAGATATCCGAACCCACCATTGCCATGTATTTTATGGTCAATGACAGCCCGCTGGCAGGCCAGGAAGGCAAATATATCACCTCCCGCCATCTGCGTGACCGCCTGTTCAGGGAGTTGAACACGGACGTGAGCCTGCGGGTGGAGGAGACAGATTCCGCGGACTGCTTCAAGGTGTCGGGCCGCGGTGAGCTTCACCTGTCGGTTCTGATTGAAAACATGCGCCGTGAGGGCTTTGAGTTTGCTGTCAGCAAGGCAGAGGTACTCTATAAGTACGATGAGAGAAACCGCAAGCTGGAGCCCATGGAGCTGGCCTATGTGGATGTGCCTGAGGAATACACAGGCGTTGTTATCCAGAAGCTGACCAGCCGTAAGGGCGCCCTTCAGGGCATGAGCCAGGCAGCAGGCGGTTATTCCAGGCTGGAATTTTCCATCCCCTCCAGAGGACTGATCGGTTACCGCGGCGACTTTATGACGGATACAAAGGGAAATGGTATCCTGAACACCATTTTTGACGGCTACTCAGAGTACAAGGGCGATCTGTTCTACCGCCAGACCGGCTCCCTCATTGCCTTTGAGGCGGGCGAGGCCATTACCTACGGCCTTTTCAATGCCCAGGAAAGAGGCACCCTGTTTATCGGACCGGGCGTCAAGGTGTATTCCGGCATGGTAGTGGGCCAGAGTCCTAAGGCAGAGGACATTGAAATCAATGTCTGCAAGACAAAGAAGCTGACCAACACCCGTTCCTCCAGCGCTGATGAGGCACTTAAGCTGACGCCGCCTAAAATCATGAGCCTGGAGCAGGCACTGGACTTCATTGATACGGATGAGCTTTTGGAGGTGACTCCGGAGAGCCTGCGCATCCGCAAAAAGATTCTGGATCCAACCCTGAGAAAAAGGGCCTCATTTAAGAATAAATAAACAAAAAACGACATTTTGTAAGCGAAATGGCGAATCCTGTCGAACGATTCTGGCGGGATTCGCCTTATTTTTTGTTCTATTATGGCATTTCCCCTCATAAACTATCAATGTGCCGTACAAAAGCAAGAGAATAAAAGGATGAAACAAGTAAAACGGCAGAATGAGAAATATTTTAGAAGCGAAGAGGAGATGTACTATGTCAGAAAAAATGATTGAAAACAACAGGGTAAGCGTTATCGGAGAAATCGTGTCGGGATTTACCTTCAGCCATGAAGTCTTCGGAGAAGGATTTTATATGGTGGATGTGGCTGTCAACAGACTCAGCGAGCAGGCGGACATCATTCCCCTGATGATATCCGAGCGCCTTATAGACGTACATAAAGACTATTCAGGCAGCACCGTGGAGTGCATAGGCCAGTTCCGCTCCTACAACCGGCATGAGGGAATCAAAAACCGGCTGATGCTGTCCATCTTTGTAAGGGAAATCCACTTTATCGAGGAATTCACGGATTATACCAAGACCAATCAGATATTCCTGGACGGTTATATCTGCAAGCCGCCAATATACAGAAAGACTCCTCTCGGACGGGAAATCGCAGATATTCTTCTGGCTGTGAACCGCCCCTACGGCAAATCCGATTACATACCCTGCATCAGCTGGGGACGCAACGCGCGTTTTGCTTCCAGCTTCGAGGTAGGCACCAGGGTAAGGGTTTGGGGCCGTGTGCAGAGCCGCGAGTACACCAAGAAGCTCAGTGAGACAGAGTGCGAGAAGCGCATTGCATATGAGGTCTCCATCAGCAAGCTGGAATGTGACGAGGCTTGAACAGAAGAAGCTTCAGACGCTGTCATCTAACGATTCCTTTTGAATATCTTTCGAAAAATGTAAGAAATATTTGCAATATTGGCTAAACTATGCTATTATGAGCAAGTCCAATTGTTCTTAAGAAAAAGCAAGTAAAGCATGAGGTGCAAGATGATGAAAGAGAGCATGATACAGGTTATCTGTGGACCGGGACGCGGTAAGACCACCAGTGCCATTGGAAGGGGATTAACCGCGCTGACCAAGGGAAAGTGTGTCTATATGGTACAGTTCCTTAAGGGCGCCCTGGATGTAGATAACATGGAAATCATACAGCGTCTGGAACCGGAATTTAAAATTTTTAGATTTGAGAAGACACCTGTTTTCTTTGACCGGCTGACGGAAGAGGAGAAGGCAGAGGCAAGAATCTGTATCCTGAACGGCCTGAATTTTGCCAGGAAGGTTCTGGTGACAGGGGAGTGTGATGTGCTTATCCTGGATGAGATTCTGGGAATCCTGGACGAGGGAGTGATATCAGGCGAGGAGCTGTGCGCCATCATAGCCCAGGCCAGGAACGCGCAGATACAGCTGATCCTCACAGGGACCATATATCCGGATTGCCTGAACGGCCATGTGGATGAGGTCACAAGGATTCAGACAAGATATGAGTGATTTCCTGTTGACAGACTGTTGGCAGGGTGATAATATAATACCAACAATCATAGAGTAGAGGTTGCGTTGATCATGAGTAGATAAGCCGGATGTGGCAGGCACAGGTGATGGCTTAGGGAAAGGGAGAAACGCCGAAGAGGAAGCGTTCCGTGTTCACGCCCCCTCTGGGCATATGGTTAAGAGCCGTATGACTGTCATCCGGGTGGATGGAGAGCTACCAAAGAACGTGGATTAGACACTGGAATCATACGTATATGGAAGGGCTGACATTTACCTCAGCCCTTTTTTGTTTCCAGGGAAAGTACGTCCGGGTTTCATTTTCTATGGGGAAAAGCACACTGTGATTGAATCAGGAAAAAAGGAGAGAATATAGTATGGCACTTTTTGAAGGAGCAGGTGTAGCACTGGTGACCCCGTTTAAGGAAAACGGTGAAGTGAATTACGAAAAACTGGAGGAGATCGTAGAAGAGCAGATTGCAGGAGGCACAGACGCCATCATTGCCTGCGGTACCACAGGCGAAGCCTCCACCATGACCCATGAAGAACATCTGGATGTGATTGAGTACATCTGCAGGGTGACAAAGAAACGGATTCCTGTGGTTGCAGGAACCGGCTCAAACTGTACGGAGACAGCTGTCTATCTCTCTGCAGAGGCAGAAAAAAGAGGGGCGGACGGGCTTCTTCTGGTGTCTCCATATTATAACAAGGCTACCCAGAAGGGACTTATGGCCCATTTTACGGCTGTTGCGGACGCTGTAAAGATTCCCGTTATCCTCTATAATATACCGGGCAGGACAGGCGTCACCATTAAGCCTGAGACCATTGCGGCCCTGTGCAGGGACGTGGATAATATTGTGGGTGTAAAGGAGGCCAGCGGCAACTTTTCAGCCATTGCCACTCTTATGAGCCTGTCTGACGGCAAGGTGGATTTGTACTCAGGCAACGATGACCAGATTGTGCCCCTTCTCTCCCTGGGAGGCAAGGGTGTTATCTCCGTGCTGTCCAATGTGGCTCCACGCCAGACCCACGACATCTGCGCTTCCTACTTTGCGGGGGATGTTAAGACCAGCGCCGCCCTTCAGTTAAAGGCCATTCCGCTGATTACAGAGCTTTTTAGCGAGGTAAACCCCATTCCTGTAAAGGCGGCTATGAACATGATGGGCAAGGGAGTGGGACCTCTGCGCATGCCTTTGACTGAGATGGAGCCCCAGAATCAGGAGAAGCTTAAGAAGGCCATGACAGCTTACGGCATCCTGTAGGGAAGATTCCGGGAAAGGACGGTATACCAATGGTAAAGATGATAATGCACGGCTGCTGCGGGGCCATGGGACATGTAATTACGGGACTGGCGGCAGAAGACGGGGAGATCCGGATTGTGGCAGGTATTGATGTACGGGAGGGAACGGATTTAGGATATCCCGTGTTCCCGTCCCTGGACCAGTGCAGTGTGGAGGCGGACGTGATTGTGGATTTTGCGTCTCCAAAGGCAGTGGACGGGCTTCTGGCTTACAGCTGCAAAAAGCAGGTTCCCGTGGTCCTCTGTACCACCGGGCTCTCCGGGGAGCAGCTTGCGGCAGTGGAAAAGGCCAGCCAGGTGACGGCAATCCTGCGTTCTGCCAACATGTCCCTGGGAGTAAACCTGCTGCTCAAACTGGTAAGTGACGCGGCAAGGGTACTGGCAGGATCCGGTTTTGACATGGAAATCGTGGAAAAGCACCACAACCAGAAAGTGGACGCGCCCAGCGGCACAGCCCTGGCTCTGGCAGATTCCATGAACCAGGCCATGGACGGGCAGTATGCCTATACCTGTGACAGGAGTACCAGACGGGAAAAGAGAAATCCCAAAGAAATCGGAATTTCGTCTGTCAGAGGCGGTTCCATCGTGGGCGAGCACGACGTAATATTTGCGGGCAGGGACGAGGTGGTCACCTTAAGCCACACCGCATATTCCAAGGCTATTTTCGCCAAAGGCGCCCTGGAGGCAGCCAAATTTCTGGCCGGTAAGAAGCCGGGCATGTACTCCATGACGGACGTGGTGGATTTATAACAGATTTTTCCAGAAAAGGCAGGAAGTTCCACCATAATCCATTCTCCTAACGCACATAATATAGGTAGAAAACGAAAGGAGAATGCTATTATGAAAAAAATCAGACCTGCAATTTTTGCAATGCTGCTGCTCATCATGGTTATGTCTGTTACGGCCTGCGGAAGCAATAACTCCAATACACAGTCCTCAACAGGTGCCAGCCAGAATTCATCCTCAGCAGCCACATCCACCAGTACCTCATCCCAGGAAACAACAGGGATGGAGACATCTTCCATGGAAACGGAAGGGGACGGCATCATTGACGGACTTATGAATGACGTGGAGAAGGGCGCAAATGACGTTAAGGACGGCGTGGATGATATTACAGGCGAATCCAACACGGTCAATGAGAGCGGCACCAACAATACAACAGAGGCCAGATAGTAAATTGCTGTCAAAGCCTGAATATGGACCCTTTCTATGCCAAGGACGGCTGGAGAGGGTCCATCTGCGTAAAAACCAGGAGATGGATCTTGAAGAGCACCCTGTAAAGTATTATAATCAGTTCATGGACAGACGGGGAAGGAGATTGATTGGAGTACATAAGCAGGCGTATGCGCCGCCTGAGAAAGATGCGCCGCAGGGCAGTAAGATTCTGGCGGGAGAGCTGCCCGTCTGTCAGGCGCAGAAAGCGTCTCATTAGAGGAGTCCTGTTCCTTCTGGCTGCCTGTACCATGGCCTGGGCTAAAACCGGCCGGGGCATGATATCCTGGGTCCGGGAGCAGATACCGTATATGGAACGGATTGAGGAGAGCGGTCCGGTCAGGGCTGCGGACCGGGATGGCATGACATCGGTGAAGCGGGGATTTACCATTCGTCTGGATGAAAAGAAAATCCACATATTCCAGGTGGAGGAAGGGTATGAGGACCGTGAGACAGCCATAGATTCAGGGAGTGATTAGCGGGACAGAGGACATTCATTAGGAATTTTAATGATTGCCATGCTTGTATTCAAGGACATTGTGTATTATAATTTCTTCTGAAATGGTATTCTTTTATAGCGTCAGCTTATAAATCTATATCGCAACCATACGAATATAAGAAAAGGACAGGTGGATACCCATGGAAAAGAAAGAGATGCTCTACGAAGGAAAGGCTAAGAAGGTTTACACAACGGAGGACCCGGACGTGTTAATCGTGTCCTACAAGGATGATGCAACCGCATTCAACGGTCTTAAAAAGGGAACCATTGTTGGAAAGGGCGCCATCAACAACCGTATGACCAACTTCATTTTCAAGAAGCTGGAGGAGAAGGGGGTACCTACCCACCTGGTAGAAGAATTAAATGACAGGGAAACCGCTGTGAAGAAAGTGGAGATTGTACCTTTGGAGGTAATTATCCGCAACTACTCTGCGGGCAGCTTTGCCAAGAAAATGGGAATGGAGGAAGGCATCAAGTTCAAATGCCCGACCCTGGAATTCAGCTATAAGAACGACGACCTGGGCGACCCGTTTATCAACAGCTATTACGCGCTGGCTCTGGGACTTGCCACCCAGGAGGAGATTGACGATATCACCGAATATGCGTTTAAAGTAAACGAAGTGCTGCAGGAATATTTTGGCGGACTGAACATTGACCTGATTGATTTCAAGATAGAGTTCGGCCGCTATCACGGCAAGGTTATCCTGGCTGACGAGATTTCTCCTGATACATGCCGTCTCTGGGATAAGGATACCCATGAGAAGCTGGACAAGGACAGATTCAGAAGAGACCTGGGCAATGTAGAGGATGCATACGAAGAAGTATTCCGCAGACTGGGTATCCAGTAAACCGGACCGGAAGGTTTGACGCGGACAAATTAAGATACAACGCCTGGGCATGATTACCCAGGCGTTCCCTTCTTTGAGAAGGGAAGCTATAATCAGCACCGCGTTGTTATCAGTACAGAGCGGTATGAAACTGGCAGCCTGACACACAGAAAGGACATGACTTCATGAATCAGAACCTGATGGATTTTGATATTGGGGCGGATAAACTGCGTGAGGAGTGCGGGGTTTTCGGGATGTATGATTTTGATGGGAACGATGTGGCCCGGACCATATACTATGGGCTTTTTGCCCTGCAGCACCGGGGACAGGAAAGCTGCGGTATAGCGGTGAGCGACACAGAAGGGCCCAAGGGGAAGGCGGCGGTCCATAAGGGGATGGGCCTTTGCAACGAGGTATTTACACCGGAGGTGCTGGAAGGATTAAGGGGCAATATAGGAGTAGGCCATGTGCGGTATTCCACGGCCGGCAGCAGCACAAGGGAAAATGCACAGCCGTTGGTGCTTAATTATGTAAAAGGAATCCTGGGGCTGGCCCACAACGGCAACCTGGTCAATGCGCCTGAGCTGCGCCATGAGCTGGAGTACACAGGGGCTATTTTCCAGACTACCATTGACTCGGAGGTTATTGCCTACCACATAGCCAGGGCCAGGATTCATACCCATAATGTGGAGAGCGCGGTGGCCGCAGCCATGAAGAAGCTTAAGGGAGCCTACTCCCTGGTAATAATGAGTCCCCGCAAGCTGATTGGAGCAAGGGATCCCATGGGGTTCAAGCCCCTGTGTATCGGCAAACGGGATAATGCCTACATCCTGGCATCAGAGACATGTGCCCTGGAGACCATTGGGGCTGAGTTTGTCCGGGATGTGGAGCCGGGGGAAATCGTGACCATCACGAAAGACGGCATTTCCTCCGATAAGGGGATGTGCCTGTCCGACCCTTCCGGAGAAGCCAGATGTATCTTTGAGTATATTTATTTTGCCAGACCGGACAGTGTTTTTGACGGAGTCAGCGTTTATAAGGCCAGGATTCAGGCCGGCCGGTTCCTGGCAGCGGATTCACCGGTGGAGGCAGACCTGGTGGTGGGAGTGCCTGAATCCGGCAACGCGGCGGCTCTGGGCTATGCCATGGAATCCGGGATTCCATACGGAACTGCTTTTGTGAAGAATTCCTATGTGGGAAGGACTTTTATCAAGCCAAAGCAGAGCAGCAGGGAGTCTGCTGTACGCATCAAACTCAATGTGCTGAAGGAGGCGGTGAGCGGAAAGAGAGTCATTATGATAGATGATTCCATTGTCCGTGGAACCACCAGCGCTCTGATTGTGAAGATGCTGCGGGATGCGGGTGCCAGGGAGGTCCATGTGAGGATCAGCGCTCCGCCGTTTTTACATCCCTGTTATTTTGGAACGGATATTCCGTCGGAGGACCAGCTCATTGCCCATGGAAGGACTGTGGATGAAGTGAGGCAAATCATTGGGGCGGACACCCTTTCCTTTTTAAGACAGGAGCGGCTTTCCCAGATGGCATCTGAAAGGCCTGTCTGCACCGCATGTTTTACAGGGGATTACCCTATGGAGCCGCCTTCCGGGGACATCCGGGGAAGTTATGAGAAATAGGCCCGGGCATTTAAAAAAGCAATTGTATATGATATGATAGAAAACATGAAATCAATGAATACGGAGGATATGACATGAGTGACCACGACAGATACGTAAGCCCTCTTTCCGAGCGCTATGCCAGCAGGGAGATGCAGTACATCTTCTCGCCTGATATGAAGTTTTGTACCTGGAGAAAGCTCTGGATTGCGCTGGCTGAGACAGAGAAGGAGCTGGGGCTTTCCATCACGGACGAGCAGATAGAGGAACTGAAGGCCCATTCAGAGGATATCAATTATGATGTGGCTAAGGCCAGGGAGAAGGAAGTCCGCCATGATGTCATGAGCCATGTCTATGCCTACGGTGTACAGTGCCCTAAGGCAAAGGGAATCATTCATCTGGGTGCTACCTCCTGTTACGTGGGAGATAATACGGATATTATCATCATGACTGAGGCCCTGAAGCTGGTGAGGAAGAAACTGCTCAACGTGCTGGCGGAGCTGTCCGGGTTCGCTGAAAAATACAAGGATCTGCCCACACTTGCGTTCACCCACTTCCAGCCGGCCCAGCCAACCACGGTTGGTAAACGCGCCACCCTGTGGATGATGGAGCTTAAGCTGGACCTGGATGACCTGGATTACCTTATCGGCTCCATGCGCCTTCTGGGTTCCAAGGGAACCACCGGCACCCAGGCCAGCTTCCTGGAGCTTTTTGACGGAGATCATGAGAAATGCCGCCGTCTGGATGCAAGGATTGCAGAGAAGATGGGATTTGAGGGCTGCTATCCTGTATCAGGCCAGACGTATTCACGGAAGGTGGACAGCCGTGTTATAAGTGTCCTGGCAGGGATTGCCCAGAGCGCCCACAAGTTTTCCAATGACATCCGTCTTCTCCAGCACCTGAAGGAAGTGGAGGAGCCCTTTGAGAAGAAGCAAATCGGTTCATCCGCCATGGCATATAAGAGGAATCCCATGCGCAGCGAGCGCATTGCCTCCCTGGCTAACTATGTGATGAGCGATATGATGAATCCCATGCTGGTGGCGTCCACCCAGTGGTTTGAGAGAACCCTGGACGACTCAGCCAACAAGAGACTTTCCGTACCGGAAGGTTTTCTGGCAGTGGACGGCATCCTGGACCTGTACCTGAACGTGGTGGACGGCCTGGTGGTATATCCCAAGGTCATTGAAAAGCACCTGATGGCAGAGCTTCCCTTTATGGCCACAGAGAATATTATGATGGACGCAGTAAAGGCAGGAGGCGACCGTCAGGAACTCCATGAGCGGATTCGCGAGCTGTCCATGGAGGCGGGAAGAAACGTGAAGGAAAAGGGCCTGGATAACAACCTCCTGGAGCTGATAGCAGCTGACCCTGCCTTCAATCTTTCCCTGGATGAACTGAAAAAGACCATGGATCCGTCCCGTTATGTGGGCCGTTCACCAAAGCAGGTGGAGGAATTTCTGGAAGAGGTTATTAAGCCGCTTCTTGAGGAGAATGAGGGAGAGCTTGGGTTGACAGCGCAGATTAATGTCTGATATATTAGGAACACTCTGTTCCCGCTTACATATGATGTATTAAAATCATAATAAGCGGGGTGAGGAAACGTGGCTCTAATAAATAAGCTTGATAATACTGCCAGCGTAACATATGGCGGTAATCCTATCAACAGCAATACTGTTTCAACGGTTTTGCTTCTCGCGCCAACGCTGCTTAAAGCGGTAGACAAGCTTACCGCCAGTATTGGCGATACCTTAACTTATACGGTTACAGTGACAAATGTGGGACTGAACGCTTTGACAAACTTGCCGTTCACGGATACAATTCCGGCGGGCGCCACCTTTGTGGCAGGTTCATTTACTGTGAATGGCGCTGCCGCCACACCAACGGTTACCAGTAATACGCTGACATACACTATTCCCAATATAGCATCCCTTGGAACAGCCAGTATCCAGTTTCAAGTTAAGGTTGTGGGAGGTACCACCTGATAGTTATCAGATACTTTATTATATTGATTTGGATGATTTTCTCTGCGCATATCACCGGCCTGTTATGTTCCTGGTCTGCCTTTTCGGGTACGGGAGCAGATGTTTCGTAAAATGGTCCGGCCGTGATGTATTCAGTGATTGGGTATACGTAAGTTCATATAGTATGTTTGACTGCTCTCCATAGATACTGCATCTGTGGGGAGCAAATTTGTTTTAGGGGTTGCCGGCGCTGTTTCGGATTCACATTTCTTCTGTTTTGTGCTATGATATCCATAATAATTAATTCTGAATATATTATCTTTCGATAAGGAGTACTTATGGATGAATGTGAACTTTGAATACTATAAAGTATTTTACCATGTGTGCGCCCACGGCAGTCTTACAGCTGCCGCCCAGGAGCTGTGTATCTCCCAGCCGGCTGTAAGCCAGGCTGTGCGGCAGTTGGAAAAGGAAGCCGGGACAAAGCTGTTCTTCCGCACTTCCAAAGGTGTGCAGCTGACCCGGGAAGGGGAGCTTCTATACCACTATGTAAAGCCTGGAGTGGAGGAGCTGCTGGAAGGCGGGAAGATGCTGGAGCGGATGCTGAATATGGATGTGGGGGAAGTGCGGATTGGAGCCAGCGATATGACGCTGCAGTTTTATCTTCTTCCTTATCTGGAACAGTTCCACCGGGAATATCCCAAGATTAAGGTGAATGTTACCAATGCGCCCACCCCGGAAACCATCAAAAGCCTGGAAGAGGGCAGAATTGATTTTGGAGTCGTGACCTCCCCCTTTACCAGCAGAGGGACTGTCAGACAGTTTCAGGTCAAGGCCATACGCAATGTTTTCATAGCGGGCAGCAGCTTCCGGGAATTGGAAGGGCGCAAGCTGGAGTACAAGGAGCTGGAGGCCTTTCCGTGTATAGCGCTGGAAAAGAACACAAGCACCAGAACCTTTATGGACGCCTTTCTGGCACAGCAGGGAACACTGCTTAAGCCGGAATTTGAGCTGGCCATCAGCGATATGATTGTGCAGTTTGCCAGGCGCAACATGGGGATCGGGTGCGTCATGGAGGGATTTGCGGAGGATGCCATAATGAGAGGCGAGGTATTCCGGCTGAAATTCAAACAAGAGATGCCTCTCCGGCACATGTGCGTGGTAACGGGAGAGTCCAGCCTGATTTCCGTGCCGGGGCGCAGGCTGTTAGATATGATGGCCTGCGATCAGGCGGCGGCTGAGCAGCCGGCCGGCGGCAAATGATAGAAAATGAGCCTTCTTCAGAAAAATGACATAAGTAATACTTATGGAAAACATAATAAATAACGTCTTTACTTATGGTATAGGTTGTAGTAAATTAGGTAAGGATAAGATACACAGGAATGCGTGTCCATCCTTTCATGAACTGCAAATGAGCATTGAACGGGAGATACCCGAAGGAGGATTTTAGTATGGTTAGAGCAATTGTAGGTGCTAACTGGGGTGACGAAGGAAAGGGTAAGATTACGGATATGCTTGCCAAGGAGTCTGACATTATCATCCGTTTCCAGGGCGGAAGTAATGCAGGCCATACCATTATCAATGATTACGGCAAGTTTGCCCTTCACCTTCTTCCATCCGGCGTGTTTTACCAGCATACCACCAGCATCATCGGCAATGGTGTGGCTCTCAATATACCTTATCTGGTTCAGGAAATTGAGTCGCTGGTGGAGCGGGGCGTGCCAAAGCCCAGGATTCTGGTTTCGGACAGGGCCCAGATTCTCATGCCGTACCATGTGCTGTTTGACACCTACGAGGAAGCGCGTCTGGCCGGAAAGTCCTTTGGTTCCACCAAATCAGGTATCGCTCCCTTTTATTCGGATAAATATGCCAAAATTGGTTTCCAGGTCAGCGAGCTCTTTGACCAGGAGCTGCTGAGGGAAAAGGCATACAGGGTATGCGAACTGAAAAATGTAATTCTGGAGCATCTGTACCATAAACCTCTTCTGGATCCTGAAGAAATCATAAAGGAGCTCCTGAGTTACCGGGATATGGTTGAGCCGTATGTATGTGATACCTCCGCTTATCTCTATGAGGCCATTAAGGAGGGAAAGAAAATTCTGTTAGAGGGCCAGCTGGGCTCCCTTAAGGACCCGGACCACGGTATCTACCCCATGGTAACATCCTCCTCCACACTGGCTGCCTATGGAGCCATCGGCGCAGGCATTCCTCCTTATGAGATTAAGGATATTACCACTGTGGTTAAGGCATATTCCAGTGCGGTTGGCGCAGGAGCCTTTGTCAGTGAGATATTTGGAGACGAGGCAGATGAGCTTAGAAACCGGGGAGGCGACGGCGGAGAGTACGGCGCCACCACAGGAAGGCCCAGACGCGTGGGCTGGTTTGACGCAGTGGCTACCAGGTACGGCTGCCGGATTCAGGGCACCACGGAAGTGGCTTTTACTGTACTGGATGTGCTGGGATATTTGGATGAGATACCGGTATGCGTAGGATATGAGATTGACGGACAGGTTACCAGGGAATTCCCTACCACGGCTAAGCTTGAGAAGGCCAAACCGGTTCTTACCAGACTGCCGGGCTGGAAGTGTGATATCCGCGGCATCAGGAAGTACGGGGATCTTCCGGAGAACTGCCGTAAATACATTGAGTTTGTGGAGAAGGAAATCGAGGCTCCCATCTCAATGGTGTCCAACGGACCGGGAAGAGACGACATCATTATGCGTAAATAGAATAAGGAAATATAGAAAACAGGACCCTTCGGCAGCAGCTGATGGGTCCTGTTTTGAAATTCTGTCAACGGCCTCATGATTCTGTCAACATCCCCCCTACATGGGAGGATTCTCGGTCAGAAGCTGGTGGAGAAAGGCGTTGATGACGGCCAGTTCTTCTTTTGTATACCCTGAGAGCAGGGACTCCACGGTGTCAGACCAGTTCTGGTCCAGTTTCTTGTGGAATTCATAGGCCTTCATGCCCTCGCCGCTGAGGCTCAGGACGATTTCTCTCTGGTTCATGCTGGAACGGTGCTTTTCCAGCAGGCCCAGCTTTACAAGGCGCGCCACCTGAAGGGATACGGTGGAGATGTTGGAGTCAGTGGACTGGGCGATGAGCTTCAGATTGCACTTGGGATTGTCACCAATCAGGTTTATGATGGACATTTGGTCCACGCGAAGCATCTTATCGGTACCGTAGCTGCGGAAGTCCTTGCCGTACTCATACATCTGACGGTTATATTTCATGATCAATGATATGGTTTCCTGGATTTGATTCTTTTTTTCCATAATTCCCCCGGTTATTTAATGATAAAACTGTACTCCTATTAGTATAAGGAAAAACAGGAAAGATTTCAACCTAATTTCGACACATATTCATGGCACCTGGAATGGCACCCCTCCTGCATGGGTTACGGTTCTGTTTTAACGCTTATCCCCATATAATTAAACCAAATCTAAAATCCGGGATAGTATTGAATGAAAATATTGGACGAAGGGTACTATGATTTGATTCTCAATAAAACGTTGGCTCCAAATTATGCAGATGGTGATAGTATCACTTATATTAACCAACGACATTCCTTAATACATATACCTGTTGCTAATAACATCTGCGCTCTTGGCACAATGCCTTATCATATATTCCCCAGTCTTTTTGAAGCTACGTCTCCAATTAGTTTAGGTACGGCAGGCATTATATCAATACAAGAAAATCCTTATTTGGATTTGCGGGGACAGGGGGTATTGGTGGGTGTTGTGGACACGGGAGTAGATTATACACATCCTGCTTTTCTTAATCCAGATAACACATCAAGAATTATTTCTATATGGGACCAAACCATTCAAAATGGACCAGCTCCGGAACATTTTACTTTTGGTACGGAGTATCGAACAGATATAATAAACAAAGCATTATCCTCTGCAAAACCTCATTCTATAGTACTTGCCACCGATTCCACCGGACATGGTACGTCCGTTGCAAGTATAATCGCCGGCAGCCCAAATGATGTGTTTGACTTTACCGGTGTCGCACCGAAAACGGAATTAGTAGTAGTTAAATTAAAAGAAGCGAAAAGAAATATTAAAAAAGTTTTCTGTGTTCCGGACAATACGGCCTGTTATATGGAATCCGACATAATGCTTGGTGTCCGATATGTATATTCCGTTTCCAAAGCGCTTCACCGTCCTATCGTAATATGCCTTGCGCTGGGCAGCAGTCAAGGAGGACATGACGGAAACGGCGCTCTTAGCAGTTATCTGGATTTTCTTTCTCAGGTTCCGTGGGTTGGAGTATCCATAGCCGCAGGAAATGAAGGAATATCCGCCAGACATTATTTTAATTCCACTATAACTGCACCTTATCAAAATGAGTTTGAACTGTTAATCGGAAAGAACGATTCTGAATTTGCATTGGAAATATGGGCTTCATACTCAAGATTATCTATAGAAATTATAGCACCAAATAGGGAAACGACTCATCAAATCTATCCTTCCATGTTTGATTGCAGAAGATTTCAATTTGTTTTCCATGGCTGTATTATGCTGGTTAATAACATGATTTTTGAACAAGATACAGGGGACCAATTAATTCTTATCCGTTATACGAACGCCCTTCCTGGTACATGGACAATCAGAGTGCGTAATTTAGAAAATGAAGCCTTTTCTTTTCACGCCTGGTTGCCATCGGGTTCCATACTGTCGGATTCTACATATTTTATTAAGCCTGATCCAGAGACAACCGTTACGTCTCCAGGCAACAGTTATCATTCATTGACAGTTACTGCCTACAATCAGATTGATAATAGAATCATGCAGACATCGGGAAGAGGATACACTCGAAATAATCATATAAAACCAGATATTGCTGCGCCCGGCTATCAGCTGCCATGCGCTTTGCCTTCTAACCGTTATGGTAAGGCTAACGGCAGCGGCGCTGCCGCCGCTTTTGCTGGCGGGGCTATGGCAATAATTTTGGAATGGTCTGTCTCACGGGGAAATTATACGTCCATTACAGGGAATGACATCAGCAGACTATTAACGCGGGGAGCAAGGCATAATCCGGATATTATATACCCAAACAACACCTGGGGGTATGGAGAACTGGATGTAAATAGAGTATTTGAACAAATAGCATCTTTATAATCATAATTAACATATCTCCAGGCCGGCACAAAACTGCCGGCTTTTCCTTTTTGGCATAACTTAATTCTCATTATATTATCTCATTATAGGAATGGATCATTTCACGCATCAATGAACGAATCTGTCTGGTTCAGGTCCGGCACGGGTCTGATGCGACAGCCTCCATGACAAATATATATAATATGACGGAATTAGGGAAACAAATATCCGCGAGTTGATATAAATTTGCATAAAAATATGTTGAAATATGGCGAAAAATATAGTATACTTCTTATTGTAAATAGTTTAAAGGTTAAACAGTTTTAATATTAAAATATAATCAAGGGGAAAGCTGTTTGACCGTACATCATTATGAATCACAGGAGGGAAGTATATGTTAGTAACATCAGGATTGAGTTTTGTAGCAGCATTATTGGCCATTAATGCATTTGTGTTCTGGATTGTAAAGAAGTACCCCTTAAAGATTTATAAGTTCCTGCCGCCGGTCATTATTGTATTCCTGATCGTTGTGTGCTGCAATACCTTTGGTGTATGGTCTTTCAGCAATAAGGCCGTCAGCTCCATGAGGAGCAATATCCTGGAATACATGGTTCCCTTCATGGTATTCTGTATCGCGGTGCAGTGTGATTTCAAGAAGATGGTAAAGATAGGTCCCAAGCTGCTGGCCGTATTCCTGTGCACCACCCTGAGTATCTGCATTGGCATGGTGGTGGTATATAAGTGCTTTGCCGGTCCTCTGGGACTGCAGCAGATTCCCCAGTCCTTCGGCACATGGACCGCCAGCTTTACGGGAGGCATTGAAAACCTGTACGCGGTTGCCGGGGCAGTGGGGCTGAGCGATGAGAACCTGGCCAATGTACTGCTGCTGATTAACCTGATATTCCGTCCCTGGATGACCATATTGATTGTCATGGTTCCCTTTGCCGCCAGGTTTAATAAGTGGACAGGCGGAAAACCCGAGGAAATAGATGTGATTGCCTCAAGGCTTGATGAGACAAAGAGGGAAAAGCAGATTCCTACTTCTCTGGATCTGTTCATGATTATGGGTGTGGGCCTTGTGATTGTGGCGTTCGGCTTCCATATGGGCGACTTTTTAGGAGCGCTGATACCCGCAGTGCCCGCCCAGGTATGGCTGTATCTTATGGTGACAGCCATCGGCGTCATCATCGGCACCACCACGGAATTCGGCTATATAAACGGTCTGGAGCTGATAGGAGGAACGCTGGCTATCTTTGCCCTTTCCGTATCATCCTCCAATGTGGACTTAAGGAGCTTTGCCAATGCAGGCGTATTCTTCCTGTCCGGCGTGACTGTGCTTCTGATACATGTAATCATCATGTTCCTGGTGGCAAAGCTTATGAAGGTGGATTTGTGTACACTGGGAATTGCAAGCATCGCCAATATCGGCGGCGTGTCGTCGGCACCGGTGGTTGCGGCTGCTTATGGTAAATCCTATCAGTCTATCTCCGTTATCATGGCAGCTATCGGCTCCATGATTGGAACCTTTGTGGGCCTGGGCATGTGTAACCTGCTGCTTATGATGGGGTAGACAAGAGAGGGGGCCTGAGGGTATGATAGATACCATCAGGCGGGACGCATCCTGCGGGTATGCGTCCCAATAAATGATAAGTAACTAAGAAAGGTTGGTAAGGAAACATGTATGATTTCGACAGGACATTTGACAGACATAATACGGAGGTAATTAAGTGGGACCGGCTGGAAAAAGATTTTGGCCGGAAGGATCTGATTCCCTTTGGAATCGCGGACATGGACTTTGAGACACTGCCGGAGATCACCCGGGCCATGACGGAGAGGGCAAAGCATCCGACCTATGGGTATACGTTCCCGTCGGAGGGGTACTACGAGAGCTTTATTGAATGGAACAGAACGCGCAATCACTTTGACATAAAGAGGGAGGAGCTGATTACTATTCCAGGCGTTGTCTGCGCATGTTCCTTCATCATCTATGCACTGACGGAAAAAGGGGACAAGGTGATGGTAAACACGCCTGTTTACGACCCGTTTTTTAAGGTGATTGAGCAGCAGGAGAGGACCCTGGTGACCTCATCACTGAAGCTTGAACATGGACGGTATGAAATGGATTTTGAGGACATGGAGGAGAAATTCAAGGAGGGGGTTAAGCTCTTCATCCTTTGCAGCCCCCATAACCCGGTGGGCCGTGTGTGGACCATGGAGGAGCTGACCAGACTCAATGATTTGTGCAGCCGCTACCATGTTCTGGTATTTTCGGACGAGATCCACTCGGATCTGGTTTTTCCTGGACACAAGCATATTCCTTATCAGACAGTGAACCAGGATGCGGCGGGGCGCAGCGTCACTGCCATGGCTCCCAGCAAAACCTTTAATATTGCCGGTCTTAAGTCCTCTGTCCTGATTATCAAGAATCCGGAACTGTATAGCAGGGTGAACAAGGTGGTCACCGCGTTTCATGTGGGAGTGGATCTGTTCGGACTTAAGGCCTTTGAGGTGGCCTACCGCCATGGGGCAGCCTATGTGGATGAGCTGAATCAGTACTTATATGAAAATGCGCAGTTTGTGGCAGAGTATGTGGCGGAGAACCTGCCTGCGGCAAAGACATATGTCCAGGATGGAACCTATCTTATGTGGCTGGATTTTACGGCACTGGGATTAAGCCAGAAGGAACTCATGGAAAAGGTGGTAGGGGCAGGTGTGGCGCCCAATGACGGTTCCCACTATGGAATAGAAGGAAATGGATTCCTTCGTATCAATATCGGTACACAGAGAGCCATGCTGAAGGAAGGCCTTGAACGGCTGAAAACCATATTTGGCTGATGATGTGTGAGCGGATCTGAGAAAGGAAGTGTGACAGGATGCAGGGGTTACTGAATGAGGTGCAGGAATACAGGGACAGGATGGTGGAGTGGAGAAGGAATATACATTCCTGTCCTGAAACCGGATTTCATCTGCCAAAGACATCGGCCATGGTGGCGGGAGTGCTGGAGAATCTGGGATTTCAGGTGCACACCGGATTTGCAGAAAGCGCTGTCCTGGGAATCCTGGAAACAGGCAGGCCGGGAAATACCATAGCGGTCAGGGCGGATATGGATGCCCTGGGGATGCAGGATGAGAAGGATGTGCCTTACCGCTCTGCCAGGGATGGGGTATGCCATGCCTGCGGCCACGACGTACATACAGCCCTTTTGCTGGGGCTG
The DNA here is from genome assembly GCF_020554465.1 of Enterocloster sp. 210928-DFI.2.20. Taxonomy (NCBI): domain Bacteria; kingdom Bacillati; phylum Bacillota; class Clostridia; order Lachnospirales; family Lachnospiraceae; genus Enterocloster; species Enterocloster sp. 210928-DFI.2.20. The sequence continues at coordinate 81,124 of NZ_JAJCHK010000013.1, read as the reverse complement.
GCATCCTATCTTTCAGAGCACAGGGACCAGATTCCCGGCGGATGTGTCAAACTGATTTTCCAGCCTGCCGAGGAAGGTCCTGCGCCTGGCGGGGCAAAGCTCATCGTGGATTCAGGGGTGTTGGACGGCGTGGACGCCATATTCGGAGCCCACTGCCAGCCTCAATATCCGGCAGGTGTGATGGGATGCAGGTACGGAAGCTTTTTTGCCAGCGGTGATTTTTTCGAGGTAAAGCTTAAGGGAACCGGGTGCCATGCGGCTTCGCCCCATAAGGGGAAGGACCTGATATCCATTGCCATGGAGATGATTCAGGCCATACAGAATATAGGTTCCAGGGAAATACCGCCCATGAAGACAGCCGTTATCTCGGTATGCTCTATAAACGCCGGGGTACTGTCCACTAAAAATGTCCTTCCCTCAGAGCTGACCTTTGGAGGAACCTACCGGGCCCACGACGGTCAGGTGAGGGACTATATAGCAGGCAGGCTGGAGCAGATTGTAAGAGACTTAAGCCGGATGAACGGAATCACCTGTGAATTTGAGGATTCCTTTGCGTTTCCCTCCTTTGCCAATGACAGAGATATCACGGATACCATTTACCAATCCGCGGCAGAGGTATTGGGACAGGACAAGGTGATGAAGCGTCCGGAGCCTGAGATGGGATCAGAGGATTTTGCCTGGTATACCAGGAAATACAAAGGCGCCTTTTTCTTCTTCGGAGTGAAGAATGAGGAGAAAGGACTGACTGCCAGTCTGCATAATCCCAGATTTGATATTGATGAAGATGCCATGGTTCCGGCTTTGGCTGTCTATATTAACACACTGTACCATCTTCTGGAAAGGCAGGATGTATGAGCGCGAAAGACAATGCAGCAGTAGAAATGACAGCAGTGGAAATGACAGAAGTGGAAAAAACAGAAGTGAAAAAAACAGAATCAGAAATGAAAAACAGGTCCATGGTGCTGTGGGCAATCCTGAGCCTTTCCATGGCCAATGCCCTGGTAGGAACTGGCATATCGCCTGCCCTGGGTGTCATACGCCAGAGTTTTCCGGATGCGCCCGGAGTGCTGGTGCAGATGATAGTGTCCCTGCCGTCCCTGATGGTAATTGCCGTGGCCATTCCCTTTGCATGGCTCAGCAGACGCTATTCTGTCCGGAAGCTCTGCGCTGCGGGACTGGTCCTGTTTCTGGCCGGCGGCCTTATGGGCGGTCTGGCTTCCGGAATTTATACCCTGGTCCTGACCAGAATCCTGATTGGAGCCGGATATGGGCTGATGATGCCCCTGTCAGTGGGGCTGCTGTCCTATTTCTTCACCAGGGAGGAACAGCACCGCTTAAATGGCGGCATTGTCATCTGGTCCAGTGTCTCATCCATCATATGCATGGTGCTGGCCGGGTACCTGGCTGCCATATCCTGGCGGGCGGTGTTTCTGGTGTATCTGTTTGGAATACCATGTCTGTGGCTGTGCCTTAAGCATATTCCTGATGTAACGGTCACCGGCGTCGGGGGAGCAGCGGGAGATGACAGGGCGCGCCGGGCCAGGGGGAATCTTGGCGTCATCCGGAAAACATGGGTCTATGGGGCCGGAACCTTTGTGGTGTTTGTAGGTTATTTTGCCATACTGAACAACTGTTCTTCCATCATTCTGTCGGAGGGCCTGATCAGCGGGGAAAAGGTGGGGATCATCATGTCCTTCCAGACTGTAAGCTCCCTGGTGACAGGGCTTTACATAGGAAAGCTTAAGAAACTCCTGGGAAGGTATATGGGCACCTTCATATGGCTGTGCTCCATCGGGGGACTGCTGTCCCTATACGCGAAGAACAGTCTGGCATTGACCATGCTGGGACTGGTTCTGTTTGGAATTGCCCTTGCCTCGGCAGTGGGAACCTTTAACGCGGAGGCGTGTATTGCCTGTGAGAGGGATGAGTCCCTGGCGGCAGGCTCTGTCATCATGTTCATGAGAAGCCTGGGACAGTTTTCCTCACCCCTGGTACTGGGATTTATGGCCCGGACTGCGGGAGCTTCGGATATACGCTTCCCATATGAGGGCGCGGCCCTGCTGTCTGTTGTCATGATGGGGGTGTTCTGGGTAAACGGGCTGGTGAGAAGCAGCCTGAAAAAACAGGCGGCCTGCTGAAACCAAAATTCAGCCCGGAGTCCAGCACGGGATTCGGCCCGGGGTTCAGCCCGGATTTCAGCCCAGGGTTCAGCCCGGAGTTCTGCCATGATATAAAAAGCTCCCTCCATGAGAGACAGAGAAACGTGTCTTTCATAAGGGAGCTTGTTTTGTAGTTATACAGTGATCCGGGTTCCCGCTGTCACAGCTCATCCCCTGCATCCCCGTCCTCATCCATGCCTTCCGGGGGATCGGATGGTTTCAGCACCCTGGTCATAAGACCCATGGCGTACATTACGATGGGAATGAACACCAGGGAGAAGATAACCGCCATGAGATAATTCTTCGGCGCGCCCATGACAGCCAGCACAATGGCCAGAATAAACAGTCCTGCCAGCAGGACGGCCCCCAAGAGGGCAAATATACGTTTCAGTTTCATTGAACAGCTCCTTTCTGAGGCATCAGGCCTCCTCGGCCAATTCTTCCCAGCTCTGGTACAGCTTTTCCAGCTGTCCGGCTATTTCCTCTTTTTCCTTATTCAGTTCCATAAGCCGGGGCACATCGGTGTACACCTCTTCCAGGGTGAGGAGGGCGTCGATCTCGCTGTCCCTGGTCTCCAGGGCGTGAATGGACTCCTCTGTTTTTCTGAGCTCGTTCTGAATCCTGCGTATACGGGCCTGTTCTTCCTTCTGGGCCTTCCATTCCAGCTTCAGGTCGTTTGGGGAACCCTGGGACGGCCGGTCCGGGGACTGGGAGGAACCGGACACTGCGGATGTACGGCTGTTCCTGGCTGCAAACGCGGCTTCCACCACATCCTTTTTCTCCAGATAATAGTCATAGCTGCCGATATAGTTAATCAGGGACTGTCCGGTTAAGTCCAGAATTCTGGTGGCTGTGCGGTTGATGAAATACCGGTCGTGGGATACATAGAGTACAGTTCCGGTGTAACGGCACAGGGCGCTTTCCAGGATTTCCTTGGAGGTGATGTCCAGATGGTTGGTGGGCTCGTCAAGGAGCAGGAAATTGGCGTCGGAAAGCATCAGCTTGGCCAGGGAGACCCGGCCCCGCTCGCCGCCGCTTAAATCGCGGATCAACTTGAACACATCATCCCCTGTAAAGAGAAAGGACGCCAGGGTGTTGCGGATCTGGGTATTGTTCATGCTGGGATAGGTGTCCTGGATTTCGTCAAACAAGGTCTTATCCATATGAAGGACCTGGTGTTCCTGGTCGTAGTAGCCGATGTGCACCTTGGAGCCCAGACGTATCTCGCCGGCATCGGCGGGCAGCAGCTGGTTGATGATTTTAAGGAGAGTGGTCTTGCCGGTGCCGTTGTTGCCGATGATGGCCACCCGTTCCCCGCGCTTGATTTCAAAATTTACGTCTGTGAACAGGGTCTGGCTGTCAAAAGACTTGCTCAGGCCGGTAACGGTAAGCACATCCTTGCCGCTTTCCACATCCGGCTCTAGCCGGATATCCATGGAGTCGTCGATGTCTATGGGCTTTTCCAGCCGGTCGATTTTATCCAGCATCTTTTCCCGGCTCTCGGCCCTGCGGATGGATTTTTCCCGGTTAAAGGATTTAAGCTTGGCAATGACGGCCTCCTGGTGCCTGATTTCCTGCTGCTGATTTAAGTATGCCCGGATTCTGGCGTCCCGAAGCATGGCTTTTTTGTCGCTGTAGGCCGTGTAATTGCCGCTGAACACGGTCCCGGTTCCATTGTCCAGCTCCACGATTTTTGTCACCACCCGGTCCAGGAAATAGCGGTCATGGGCAACGATGATTACGCTGCCGCTGTAGGTCTTAAGGTATGTCTCCAGCCAGGCGATGGATTCCATATCCAGGTGGTTGGTGGGCTCGTCAAGGAGCAGGATGTCAGGCTTGGTCAGCAGAAGCTTGCCCAGGGATACGCGGGTTTTCTGGCCCCCGGACAGGGCGTTGATGGGCTTTGAAAATTCCTCCTCGGCAAAGCCAAGGCCCTTTAATACGCCGGTGATTTCACTGCGGCAGGCATAACCGCCCTCCAGTTCAAACTGGTGGGTCAGGCGGCTGTATTCCTCCAGCATGTTTTCTAAACCTTCGCCGGACGCGCTTTTCATATCCAGTTCCAGGGAGCGGATACGTTCTTCCATCTGAAGGATGGGGCGCTTGACCTCCAGCAGGGCGTCGTGGATGGTGCTCTCGCTGTCCAGGTCCTGGTGCTGGGCCAGGTAGCCGATGGAGGCCCCTTTGCTCAGGGCCACGCACCCCTCGTCACAGGCCAGTTCCCCGATGATGATTTTGAGGAGAGTGGACTTGCCGGCGCCGTTGATTCCGACAATGGCTGCCTTTTCATGGTCCTCCAGGTGGAAGGAAACCTGCTTTAATATATGTTTCTCTCCAAATGATTTGCTTATATTGCTGCATGATAAAATCATGGTAAACTCCTTTAAAAACGACATATTTAGCTCTCCCAAGTATAATATACGGAGACGATTTTTTCAAGAACATATGTAAACGGTTTGACATTTTTTTGACGTGTGTTTATAATAGAACTATTAAGGTTTTGACAGAATTGCACAATGGGAAGGTGGATACATCATGGAACGCAAGGAGATTTCGAAGGCAGTCATATCCAGGCTGCCCCGTTATTACCGTTATTTAGGTGAATTAATAGAGGAAGGTGTGGAGCGCATATCCTCCAATGAGCTGAGCGCCAGAATGAAAGTGACCGCGTCTCAGATCCGTCAGGATCTGAATAATTTCGGCGGATTCGGCCAGCAGGGCTACGGTTATAATGTTAAGTACCTCTATTCAGAGATCGCCAAAATACTTGGGATTGACAGACAGCACAATGTGATCATCATTGGAGCAGGAAACCTGGGACAGGCCATTGCCAACTATACGAATTTTGAGCGCAGGGGCTTTGTTATCAGGGGAATGTTTGATATTAACCCCAAACTGATCGGCCTGGTCATCAGAGGGATTGAGATTCGCTCCGTGGATGATTTGGAAACGTTTATCAGGGAGAATGAGATTCAGATTGCTGCTCTGACCATCCCGAAGACAAAGGCGCCGGAGATTGCGGACCGCCTGGTAAACGCGGGAATCAGGGCTATCTGGAATTTTGCCCATACGGATTTGGTGGTACCGGAGGATGTGGTGGTGGAGAATGTGCACCTGTCCGAGAGCCTGATGCGTCTTTCCTACCGGGTCAGCAGCATGTATGACCTGCAGGAGGAAAAAAAGAACGCGTTAAAGTAAATGTTTAGGAAGACAGCACCATGATACTTGGAGTTGGAACAGATTTAATTGAAATCAGACGCATGGAAAAAGCCTGTAAAAAGGATTATTTTGTGGTGCGTACATTTACGGATATGGAAAGCCGGCAAGCAAAGGGGTCCGCCTCTAAGCTGGCCGGCTCTTTTGCTGTGAAGGAAGCGGTTGCCAAGGCTTTGGGGACAGGGTTTCGGACCTTCATGCCCATCGACGTGGAGGTGCTCAGGGATGATATGGGAAAACCCTATGTCCGCCTTTACAGAGGGGCCCTTAAGCGGTTTCAGGAGATGGGAATGGAGCGTCTGGAGGTGTCCATCACCAATACAAGGGAATACGCCATGGCGTTTGCAGTGGGAGAAGGAAGGATAAAGGAGGTACAGCCAAATGAGGATGCTGGTAACGGGAAAACAGATGAAGGCCATTGACGCATACACCATCCACACCATAGGAATCCCCTCCCTGGTCCTGATGGAGCGGGCAGCTCTTAAGGTGGCCCTGGCAGCGGAGCGCCTGTGGGAAAAGGGGGATGTAATCTGGGCGGTGTGCGGCACCGGCAACAACGGGGCCGACGGTGTGGCGGCAGCCAGAATGCTTCATCTAAAAGGATATCCGGTGCGTGTATTTCTGGTGGGAAATCCGGATAAGGGAACAGAGGAATTCAGGACGCAGCTTAAGATTGCAGGCAACGTGGGACTTTTCACTCTGCCGTGGCAGGAGGGGGAGAAGGAAGAATGCGGCCTTCTCATAGACGCGGTGTTCGGCGTGGGACTGAGCCGCCCTGTGGAGGGGGATTACAGGCAGTGTATCGAAATGCTTGCGTCCAAGTCCATCCGCAGGACTGTGGCGGTGGATGTGCCTTCCGGCATTCATGGGGATACGGGAATTGTCATGGGCATAGCCCTGAGGGCGGACCTGACGGTTACCTTTGGATGGGAGAAAACCGGGACAGCCCTGTATCCGGGCCGGGAGTACGCGGGCCGGGTGGAGGTGGCTGATATCGGATTTCCCGGACAGGCCCTGGAGGCGGTGAAGGAAGCAGAGGGGACGGCGGCAGGAGATTTTGCCGTTACCTACAGCGATGATGATTTGAAACGGATACCCAGGCGCCCTGCCTATTCCAACAAGGGAACCTTTGGAAAGGTGCTGATTGTGGCAGGCTCTAAGAATATGTGCGGGGCCGCCTACCTGAGCGCTTTATCCGCATACAGGACAGGGGCGGGACTGGTAAAACTGCTTACGGTGGAGGAAAACCGTCAGATTCTCCAGGAACGCCTGCCTGAGGCCATCATAGCCACCTACACCCCTGACCAGCTCATGGAGGGCAGGGATGAATTCAGGAAGATGATAGAAGCCCAGATGGAATGGGCTGACGTGGTGGTGCTGGGACCGGGACTGGGAAACGGACCCTATGTGGAATATCTGGTGGAGGATATACTGACCAGCGCGTTCGTGCCTGTCATCATTGACGCCGACGGCCTGAATGCCATAGCGGGTCATCCATATCTTACCTCCTACTATACAGAGAACATTATCGTGACGCCCCATCTGGGAGAAATGGCCCGGCTTACAGGGGAGGGAATCGATCAGATTAAGGAGAACCTGGCAGCCACGGCCCTGGAGTATGCGGGCCGCTACGGCCTTACCTGCGTGTTAAAGGACGCCGCCACTGTGACTGCGGGACGGGACGGGAACCTGTACATCAACTCCAGCGGCAACAGCGCCATGGCAAAGGCAGGCTCCGGCGACGTGCTCACAGGCATCATAGCAGGTCTGATAGCCATTGGCATGGAGGAAGAGGAGGCGGCCTGTCTGGGTGTATATCTTCATGGACGGGCAGGGGACGCGGCTGCCTCTAAAAGCGGCGCCCACAGCCTGCTGGCTTCGGAACTGGCGGATGCTGTTGGCAGTGTGATGGCCATGGTGTGACGGTCATGGTGTGCGGCTGGGGTGTGACAGTCATGGTGTGCGGCTGGGGTGTGACGGTCATGGTGTGCGGCTGGGGTGTGACAGTCATGGTGTGACGGCCAGGGCGTGACAGCCAAGGTGTGACAACTGCGGTGCAGCATCATTTCCGCCGCGCTAAATAATAAAATAAGATTGAAAATGGGCCGGAACAGAGGCCCGTGACACAGGAGGCAACAACAATGAATTCTTACAGCAGAGTTTACGCATCCATTGACCTGGATGCGGTGGAATCCAATATGAGGGCAATGAAGGACAGTCTGCCTCCTTCCGCTTCCATGATCGGGGTGGTAAAGACAGACGGGTACGGACACGGGGCAGTTCCGGTGGCCAGGGCCATTGATCCTTACGTAAAAGGGTACGCGGTGGCCACCATTGACGAGGCGATTATCCTGCGCCGCCACGGCATCCAGAAGATGATTCTGGTACTGGGCGTGACCCATGAGAGCCGTTTTGAGGATCTGGTCCGGTACGATATACGCCCTGCCATGTTCCGGTATGAGGAGGCGGGGAAATTGTCTGAAACAGCTGTAAAGAACGGCGCCAGGGCAAACATCCATCTGGCGGTGGATACGGGCATGAGCCGGATTGGAATGACGCCGGATGAGGCGTCGGCAGACGAGGCGGCCCGTATATCCAGGCTTCCCGGAATATGCATTGAGGGTATGTTTACCCATTTTGCCAGGGCAGACGAGGCGGACAAGGCATTTTATGAGGCACAGTATAAGAAATACAGGGAATTCTGTGAAATGCTCTGCAGCCGTGGGGTGGATATCCCGATCCGCCACTGCTCCAACAGCGCCGGTATTGTGGAGGGGCTGGACTCCAACGGACTGGATATGGTGCGCGCCGGAATCTCTATTTACGGCCTGTACCCATCAGACGAGGTGGCCCGGGACAGGGTGAAGCTGGTTCCTGCCATGGAGCTTAAGAGCTTTATCACATACATAAAGACCATCGGGCCGGGTACGGCAGTGAGCTATGGGGGTACCTTTGTGGCGGACCGTCCCATGCGTGTGGCCACCATTCCCGTGGGATACGGGGACGGCTACCTGCGCAGTCTCTCCAACAAGGGAGCGGTGCTTATCCGGGGAAAACGGGCAGAGATCCTTGGCAGGATATGCATGGACCAGTTTATGGCGGATGTCACGGACATCCCGGAGGCAGAGGAAGGCGACCAGGTGACTCTCATTGGTAGGGATGGGGAGGAATGCATCACGGTGGAGGAGTTAGCTGCCTTAAGCGGCGGTTTTCACTATGAGATTATCTGCCAAATCGGCAAACGGGTTCCAAGAGTCTACCTGCGGGACGGGAAGGCCATTGGGAAAAAGGATTACTTTAACGATATTTACGAGGGCTTTGGATATATGTAAAAGCCTACCAGGCTCAAAGAGAACGTCTGATTCATATGTTATTAGTGTGGCGTAAAGCCGGCCGGATGCACCAGTGTATCCCGGCTATGTATACACAGGTCAAAAATGTCAATACTAAGGTTGAATAAATTGACGGAGTGTGAACGATGTGATTATCAGACGTGGAGATATTTATTATGCAGATTTGCGGCCGGTGGTGGGTTCGGAACAGGGGGGAGTGCGCCCTGTGCTGATTATCCAGAATGACGTGGGAAACAAGCACAGCCCCACGGTCATATGTGCGGCCATTACATCCAGGATGAACAAAGCCAAGCTGCCCACCCATGTGGAGCTGCCCACCAGGCGCTGTGCCATGATTAAGGATTCGGTCATTCTCCTGGAACAGCTGCGCACCATTGACAAGCAGAGACTGAAGGAGAAAATCTGCCACATTGACGAGGAGCTTCAGCAGAAGGTGGATGAGGCCCTTATGATTAGCCTGGAACTGCGTACATAAGCAGGCGGGGGACCCGTGAGCGGGAACCAAGAGCAGGAGCATAAGGCACCATTGACGAAATATGAGAAAAATGATATGATAAGCAGAGTTATGCCGTATTTTAGGGGTATAGCTCTGTTTTTTTGGCAGGGCCCGACGGTTATGGTGTTTCATGAGTATGAAAGGAGTCTTTTTGTCATTATGGACGATGGTTATCCACCTGTCAGTATCCTCATATTGATAGGATTTATTCTTCTGGAGGCAGTGTTTTACGGTTTTGGTTCGGCAATACAGAATGTGAACGAAGGGAAGCTGGAAGAGGAGGCGGCCGGGGGAAATAAGAAGGCCGCGCGTCTGTTAGAGATAGTGAACCGTCCCGTGCGGTTCGTCCATACCATCCAGGTCACCACCCATCTGATGGGTATGATTATAGGAGCGGCGATCCTTCCTGCCATGATTGGCATGGTGGAGCGCAGGTTCCTTTTGGGAAAGGTACTGGCCTGGGTAGATCCGGCCCAGGTGATGGCGGCAGCGGGCACGCCCTGGTACAGGAATCCGTCCTGGTGGCAGTGGGCAGGGATTCTGGCCCTGGTCACCATATTTGTCCTGGTGCTGGTTATCAGCTTCGGCATCATCATACCTAAACGTCTGGCGGCCAAGGAGCCTGAGAAGTGGGGATACCATATGCTTCCGGTGGTGCTCTTTTTCGCGGGGCTATTCCTGCCCCTGACACGCCTGATTACGTTGATTTCTTCCCTGGTGCTTAAGCTCTTCGGGGTGGACCTGGCGGATGACGACGGCAACGTGACAGAGGAAGATATCATGTCTATGGTGAATGAAGGCCATGAACAGGGTGTCCTGGAAGCGGATGAGACAGAGATGATAACCAATATCTTTGAGCTGGGAGACAAGGAAGCCGCGGATATCATGACGCACCGCACCAACATGACGGTTCTGGACGGCAGCATGAGCCTTAAGGAGGCAGTGGATTTTATCCTGAATGAAGGCGTGAATACCCGGTATCCTGTATACGGAGAGGACATAGATGATATCATCGGCATACTCCACATGCGCGATGCCATGACCTTTGCGGAAAAGGAAGAGAACAAGGACAGGATGGTTATGGACATTCCCGGCCTTTTAAGGGAAGCCAATTTTATACCTGAGACAAGGAACATCGACACCCTTTTCAAGGAGATGCAGTCCCGCAAGATTCACATGGAAATCGTGGTGGATGAGTACGGACAGACAGCAGGCCTTCTCACCATGGAGGACATACTGGAAGAAATCGTAGGCAACATCATGGATGAATACGATGAGGAAGAGGATTTCATACAGGCCATGGAGGATGGCACTTTTGTCATGAGCGGCCTTACGCCCTTGGAAGATGTGATGGAAACCCTGGATATTGAACTGCCTGAGGAGGACAGCGACACCTACGATACCCTGAATGGATATCTGGTCTCACGGCTGGACCGCATCCCTCAGGAAGGGGAGAACCCCCAGGTGGAGTTCGGCGGCTGGCTCTTTGAAGTGGAGCGGGCCGGCAATAAGATGATAGAGAGCGTCCGGGTCGTGCCTGTGCCAGAAAGCGGGAAGGCTGCGGACCGCGGGAAAGATTCGGTGGAAGAGAAATATGATGCAGTTAATAGAGAGTACGAAGGAGATGTTTCGTGACAGCAGATTTTTAAGGAAGGCGCTGATGATTGCCTGTCCCGTGGCTCTGCAGGGAATGCTCAACACAGTGGTAAACCTGGTGGATACCCTGATGATTGGCACCATGGGGGCCACCGCCATAGCGGCAGTGGGACTGGCCAATAAGTTCTTCTTTGTTTTTTCGCTTCTGGTATTCGGAATTGTCAGCGGAAGCGGCGTGCTGGCGGCCCAGTTCTGGGGAAACGGCGATTTGAGGAGCATACGGAAGGTCCTGGGGCTTTCCATACTTCTGGCTCTGACAGGGGCCTTGTTCTTCGTTGTGCCGGCCCTTGTTTCCCCACAATCCGTCATGCGCATATTCACCACCAGCCATGACAGCGTGGAGCTGGGGTCAAAGTATTTGAAAATAGCGGTATTAACCTACCCCTTTCTGGCCATGACCAATGTGTATGTGGCCATACTCAGGGCGGTGAACAAGGTCATTTTCCCTGTCATAAGCAGCTGCATAGCAATCGTGATTAATATATGCCTGAACTATGTGCTGATTTTCGGCAAGCTGGGTATGCCTGCCATGGGAGTGTCGGGTGCGGCTGTGGCCACCCTGATAGCAAGGATAATTGAAATTGTGCTGATACTGGGGTATGTGTACGGAAAAAGGCTTCCGGTGGCCTGCGGCCTTAAGGATTTGTTTGGCTGGAGCAGACTGTTTGTCAGCCGGTTTTTCGGCACATCAGCCCCTGTCATTGCCAATGAGTTCATGTGGGGGCTGGGCACCACCATGTATTCTCTGGCATACGGGCGCATGGGGGACGAGGCAGTGGCGGCCATCACCATTGCCACCACCATACAGGATATACTGGTGGTATTGTTCCAGGGCCTGAGCGCGGCCACTGCCGTTATCCTGGGCAATGAGCTGGGGGCAGGCCATCTCAAGCGGGCGGAGAAGTATGCGGTGCATTTCTTCATCCTCCAGTTCATTGCCACGGTAGGCGTGGCAGTGGTGCTGATTGGCATTCGCTGGCCCATCATCGGCCTTTACAACATCACGCCTGAGGTGGCCCGGGACGTAAGCCTGTGCATCCTGATTTTTGCGGCTTACATGCCGGCCAAGATGTTCAATTATGTCAATGTGGTGGGTGTGCTGAGAAGCGGCGGCGATACCAAGATGTGTCTGTTCCTTGATACCAGCGGCGTGTGGTTCATCGGCGTACCGCTGGCGTTTTTGGGAGCCCTGGTGTGGAGGCTGCCTATCTATACAGTGTATGCCCTGGTTATGACGGAAGAGGTATATAAGGCTGTTCTGGGATATATACGGTACAGGCAGAAGAAGTGGCTCAGGAACCTGGCTTCAGATGTGGGGTGAGTCTGGCAGACAGGGGCTGGGCAAAAGGGTCTGCCGGCCGAAGAATTTTTCTTGCCATATAAAAAAAATCGTGTTAATATAGAAAAGATGTGTATAAAATACGGCAGAAGGCTGTATTTGAACGTATAAACCATATATAAACCATAAAAGAAGAAACAGGAAAGGGTGTTTACCAATGTCAGGACATTCAAAGTTTGCCAACATTAAACATAAGAAAGAGCGCAACGACGCTGCCAAGGGCAAAATCTTCACTGTCATCGGCCGTGAGATTGCAGTCGCTGTAAAAGAGGGCGGGGCAGATCCGGCCAACAACAGTAAACTGAGGGACGTCATCGCCAAGGCAAAGGCCAACAACATGCCCAATGATACCATTGACCGCGGCATCAAGAAGGCGGCAGGCGATGCCAATTCCGTAAACTACGAGACCCTTACATACGAGGGATACGGCCCCAACGGCGTAGCTATCATCGTAGATACACTGACCGACAATAAGAACCGTACGGCTGCCAATGTGAGGAGCGCCTTTACAAAGGGCGGCGGCAACGTAGGCACACCGGGAAGCGTGTCCTATATGTTTGACAAAAAGGGACAGATCATCATTGACAAGGAAGAGTGCGACATGGATCCGGATGAGCTGATGATGCTTGCCCTGGATGCAGGAGCAGAGGATTTCTCCGAGGAGGAGGACAGCTACGAGGTCGTTACGGCGCCTGAGGATTTCAGCGCGGTGCGCGAGGCACTGGAGGCCCAGAGCATTCCCATGATGCAGGCGGATGTGACCATGATTCCCCAGACATGGGTGGAGCTGACCGATGAGGATGATATCAAGAAGTTAAACCGTACACTGGATTTGCTGGATGAGGATGACGATGTCCAGGCTGTGTACCATAACTGGGATGAATAAACAAGGGCATTGCCCAAATGGAGCACGGCTGGGTTAGAGGGTTGTGCTGTATTGGAGCCATGGAATGGGAAGTCCCCTGCGGCAGGTTTACCACAATCTGCAGCAGGGGATTTTTTGTCATAGAAAAGCGGACATGATTTTTTTACGGTATTATTAAGCTGAGCAGGATTACCAGAACCAGGGAACAGAGAGAGAGAAATGCGGTGATGAACGTCCATGTTTTCAGCGTTTGGCCTTCTGTCATGTTCAGATATTTGCAGACCAGCCAGAAGCCGCTGTCGTTTACATGGGAAGCAGCCACTGAACCAGCGGCAATCGCCAATACAACCAGGGCTCTCTGCATTTCCGATACAGGGGAAACAGCGAGCAAAGGGCTGACAATACCGGCGGCTGTTATCATGGCTACCATGCCGCTGCCCTGGCTGACTCTTATAAATACAGCAACCAGATACCCCAAAATAATAGGTGGAAGGCCGATGGTCTCCACGGATTGTGCTATAACATCTCCTACGCCGCTGTCCAAAAGTATCTGCTTAAACACACCTCCGGCTCCGGTTACCAGAATGATCAAACCCACGGGCAGGAATGCTTTAGAGGATATTTCGTACAGATCTTCTTTGTGAAAGCCTCTGCGCTTGCCGAGAATGTAAAATGAAAGCAATACAGCTATCAGCAAAGCAATGTAGGATGTACCTAAGAATTTTGCGGCCTGTGTAAAGAAACTGTCTGCCAGGATTCCCTCATTGACCAGGGCATCCACGCCTGTATTGACCAGGATTAGGAGGATGGGAACTGCAATGATAAGGATTACACTGGAAAAAGAAGGCAGGTTTTCATCGTTTGACTCTTCGGGAATCATGTAATCCGGCACAGGGATAAAAAGGTGCTTATCAATGTATTTAATTGAATAAAGATAACCCACCAGTGTAAGGGGAATGGAAATAATGATTCCAAAAAAGATGACCCACCCTACATTTGCGTCTAATGCGCTGCATGTTGCTACCGGACCCGGTGTGGGAGGCACAAATGCATTGGTCAGACATAAAGAAATAATCAGGGGAAATGCAAATGTTGCGACGGAGCGTTTTGTTTTGTATGCCACTGCATAAATCAGAGGCAGCAGGATAATGAACCCAACATCGAAAAAAACAGGGATCGCAATAATGAATCCAGTGACAGCAAAAGCAAGCGGGGCATGCTTCTCACCGAAGAAACGGATCATGCTTTTAGCCAGGGCCTGAGCGCCGCCGGATGCCTCCAGCATCTGGCCGAACACGGCTCCCAGTCCCACTATGATGGCCACTGTGCCGAGAGTACCTCCCATACCGTTTTGAATACTTGCCGTAATGTCTGTTAATGGCATTCCGGCTGCCACACCCACCGCGATGGAAGCGATTAAGAGCGCGATAAACGCATGGAGTTTGCATTTTAATACCAGGAGCAGCAGGAAAGCAATTCCTAAAACCACAATTAAAACCATAACCATTTTTTCACCCAATAATTCCTTTCTTTTGTTTTCTTTGCAGAGATGAAATATACAAAAAACTGCCAGTTTTATGTAATATAATAAAGCAAATTTCATGCCAGATTTGCAAAACCAAACTATTTTCAGAAAACATGATGGATTTATGTTATTTTATGTGATTTATGCCGATTTGTTTTAATATGGGCAAGATGGATGCGGAATACGATATGACACATTTTGTTTCAACTATATAGCTCGAATAAAACGATTTGTTCTATATCTGAGTTCTGTTTTAGATTTACAGGATACAGATGTGTTCTGCGGTATATGCATGAGAAAGAAGGAAAGTGATACATATGATAAAAATAGCACTGGCTGTTCCTTACAAGGGTTTTATTGAGAACGCTTACCAGATTTTCAGACAACATAATGAATTTTACAGAGCGGTTGATCAGGAAAACTATGAGATGGAGGAGGTTATTGTCACCAGTGAAAATGTGAACCAGATTAAGATTGAGGCCGACATAGTACTCACCAGAGGACTTCTCGCTGAAATCCTGGCCAGTTTGTCAAAAAATATCCCGGTAGTGGAAATTACGGTTCCGGCTGCGGATATTCTGAGGACCATACGCAATTGCGTTGAGCATTACGGAAAACAAAAAATCGGAATCATAGCAGCCGGCAACATGCTTGACGGCATTACAGAGCTTTCGGATTTAAGCGAGGCTCCTATCAGGACCTTTGTTTTGACACCTGACTGGAATAATGAAATGCTGGTGAAACGTGCTGAGTCAGAGGGGTGCAAGGTGATATTGGGAGGAGTAAATACCTGCCGTTATGCTGCGGAGAATCATGTATCCTTTATGATGATCCAAACCAGCCAGGAAGCGTTTTGGAACGCGCTGTCCGACGTCAAACGCACCTGGTCCATTTTCAGGAAGGAACAGGAGAAAGCCCTTCGCCTGCAGGCTTTGCTGGACATATCACACGATGGCATTCTGCTGATTGACCCTGATTTTAAGCTTACAGCCATGAACAGGAAAGCGCAGTCTGTCCTTGGAATAGACGGGGAGCACCTGCCCGTTGACGCCCTGTCCCTTGGAGGGGAGCTTAAGGATGTACTGGCAGGCGATGAAGAATATGTGAACCGCCTTGTCCAATATGGCAGCAATATGCTGAAT
Organism: Enterocloster sp. 210928-DFI.2.20; assembly: GCF_020554465.1. Classification (NCBI taxonomy): domain Bacteria; kingdom Bacillati; phylum Bacillota; class Clostridia; order Lachnospirales; family Lachnospiraceae; genus Enterocloster; species Enterocloster sp. 210928-DFI.2.20. The sequence goes on along the minus strand of NZ_JAJCHK010000013.1, from coordinate 65,373 downwards.
GTAAGTAAAAACGTTCTGAAAATCCAATCATCCATCTGCGGGTATGTGGTCAATGTGCAGGCAGTGAAAGAAATCCAGAGCATGGAGCATGACATCCGAAAACGGATCTGTAAAAGGGGCCATATTGCCCGCTACAGGTTTGACGATATCACGGGAGAGTCGCCGGTTATGATATCGACTGTGGAGACGGCAAGAAGATACAGCCGGACGTCCTCCAATATTCTTCTGATTGGACAAAGCGGAACAGGAAAAGAGATGTTCGCTCAAAGCATCCATAATGACAGCCAGCGCAGGCGGATGCCCTTTGTGGCTGTTAATTGTGCTGCTATTCCGGAACAGCTTCTGGAAAGCGAGCTGTTCGGTTATGTACCGGGGGCTTTTACAGGAGCGCACAGGGACGGAAAGGCGGGACTTTTTGAGCTGGCCCACAAGGGAACCCTTTTTTTGGACGAAATCGGAGAGATTTCACTGCCGCTGCAGGCGAAACTACTGCGGGTTCTTCAGGAGAGGGAGATTATGCGGGTCGGGGGAGATTCTGTCATTCCCGTGGATATCCGCATCCTGGCGGCTACCAACCAGAATCTGGAGCAGCTGGCGGCTGAGCGTCAGTTTCGGGAGGATTTATTGTACCGCCTGGATGTGCTGCGGATCAATATTCCCTCTCTGAACCAGCGCAGGGAGGATATTTCTCTGCTTGCGGATTCCTATATGAAACGCGCGTTTCCTGATATACGGATAACAGATGAAGCAAAAGCATACTTAGAGCAGATGGACTGGCCCGGTAATGTGCGGCAGCTTTTTAATTTTTGCGAACGCCTTGCAGTGCTCTGCAACGGTTTTGCGGTGGATGCAGACCTTGTGGCCGCTGTATCCTTACAGGGAGGAATCCCGCTCGGGACAGGTTCAGTCCTCTCTGATGAGGAGGACGAACAGCGTATTATTACTAAGACCCTTGCATCCTGCCATTACCATAAGGGCAACACAGCCAAAGCTCTTGGCATCAGCCGTTCCACGCTTTGGCGCAAGCTGCGGGAATATGGAATCAGGACATGAGACAATACTAAGTAATCCAGCCGGATTTTTTCTGGGAGAAAATCCGGCTGGATATTTGTTTTTTTCCTGAGGCTTTCTGATAATAACAGGAATATGGTTTTTTTATATTATTTCCGTTTAGTTGGACACCACCAGCGTCTTCAGCCCATCCGTTGCGTTTGGGGCATTGAAGATATACAGAGTGTAGGATGTATTGGCGCTCATGTTGGCGGAGGTGGTTGCCACTGAGGTGTTGGGATAGGAGCCGGTCCTGGAGATGTAGAGCTGGTACCACCCCGGATAGAAGCTGGTGTAAGGGGTCACTTCCCTGTAGCGTACATTGCTGAACGCAGTATAGGAGGAGTTCTGGTTGCCGATGGATACGTCGAAGGGCCCCAGGTTCAGCGACAGGTTGCAGGTCCGCAGACAGCTGGTGCCGGAAGGCGCGTTGCAGGAGATGTCGGATATTTCCATGATGTCCAGGCCGCTTGCCGTATTGATGATGGCAATGGTCATGGAGGCGGAGGCGCGTACCTGCACGGTCTTCTGGATGTACACATAGCCGTTGGCTCCTGACACGGTGACGGTCTGGGTGCCGGAGGCAGACTGGACGTAGCCTGTTATGTCCCCGTTCCCCAGGCCGCTTGCCACCATCCAGTTGCCCAGGTACACGTAAAAGGGCTGGTACCCGGTGGAAGCATTGAGGATGCGCACCCTGCCGAAGCTGGTGGCGGTGCAGTTGTAGCATGGGAAGGTGACGCCGGGAATCACGGTGACAGAACCGCTGTTGCCGGGGAAAATAGGCCGGAAGATAGGCGGAAAGCCGGGACGGTTGCCGCTGTCCACAGGGCCGCCTTCACCTGGATTGGGAAGAGGTATGACCGGGACATTGGCGCCGTTATTCTGATTGCCGCCGCTGTCCACAGGACCGCCCTCGCCCGGATTGGGAAGAGGAGTAACGGGAACATCGGCCTCCCCCAGCTCTGCCGTGGTCAGGAGGGTGTCCGGATACTCATTCATTCTGTCTGTATGATAGGACTGATTGTTCATAGAGACCTCGCAAAAGATTGATTCACTATAGTCTATTCATATGGAAGAAGGAATGTGTATGTTTTTGAAAAAAAGGGAACTGCATTTTTGGCAGGCTGATGCATATAATAAAAGGAACCAGTGTATCAGGAGCGTGGGCGTATGTCATGGGAACCAAAGAAAACAGCCGTATCCGCACTGGGGCTGCCCCGGGACGTGATTCTGGGGGATGTGCTTATAAGCTTTGTGGGCAGGAGCCAGGTGAATGTGGAAAATTACAGGAGCATCCTGATTTACACGGATACCCTGATTAAGCTCCAGGCCAGGAACTGCAAGGTGGTGATTCACGGAGCCCGCTTAAAGATTGATTATTATACGGCGGAGGAGATGAAGATAACCGGCCAGGTCGGTTCTTTGGAATTTGAAACATAAATCAAAGGAGGGGCCTGTTTGATTGAATGGCTGTTACATAATTGGGAAGGATATGTAAGACTCCGTCTTCACGGCTATTCACCGGAACGTTTCCTGAATCTCTGCAATGCCAGGGGTCTGGAGGTATGGGGACTGATATGCAACCGGGACGGGGATTATGAGTTTTTTATGACTGTGGAAGGATACCGCCGGGTGAAGCCCCTGGTGCGCAAGGCACAGGTAAGGCTGCACATTACCGGCCGTTTCGGCCTCCCATTTTTTATTTACAGGCACAGGAAGCGCTGGTATTACGGTGCCGGAATCATGGCCTTTTTCCTGGTGCTTTACGTCATGTCCCTGTTTATCTGGGATATCCAGTTTGAGGGTAATTACAGGTATACCTACGATACTCTGGTCCGTTTTCTGGACACCCAGGACATTGATTACGGCATGCTAAAGGCCAGGATTAACTGCGAGGATCTGGAAGCCTCCATGCGCACAAGCTTTCCCGAGATAACCTGGGTGTCTGCCCGTGTTTCCGGCACAAGGCTGCTCATCCACATCAAGGAAAACGAGGTGCTGTCCACTATCCCTGAGAAGGACGAGACACCCTGCGACATTGTGGCGTCCCAGCCCGGAATCATCACCTCCATGGTGGTGCGCCAGGGGGTTGCCCAGGTCTGTGTGGGGGACCAGGTGGAGGAGGGACAGGTACTGGTCAGCGGCCGGGTACCCATTATTGGTGACAACGAGGAGGAGATCAATGCCTACATGGTTCACGCGGATGCGGATATTGTGGCCAGAACCGTCAAACAATATGAGAAAACATTTCCTCTGCTGCATCAGGAACGTGTCCATACGGGGCGCAGGCGGAGAGGGTGGTACATGAAGGCCGGGGCCTGGTCCTTTACCTTCCTGACCCCGGTAAGGGGACAGGGGGAGTGGGATTATTCCATGGAGGAAAAACAGCTGAGGCTGTTTTCCAATTTCTATCTTCCTGTCTATATAGGCGCCATACAGGGCCGGGAAATGGCTGCTTATGAGAGAAATTACAGGGAGGATGAGTTAAAGGAGCTGTCAAAAGCCATAAATTACCAATTTGTCAAAAATTTAGAGGAAAAGGGGGTACAAATTCTTGAAAATAATGATAGAATAGAAACAAGTGTTTCTGAATGCCGTCTGACAGGTGAACTCGTCACAGAGGAATCCATTGTTAAGACACAGCCGGCAGCGGAGCCTGATATGAATTCCGGCGGAGAGCCGGGAGAAAAACCAGAGGAGACAATAACTGCTGAATGAGTGTAATTGAGACAATGATTGACATTCCCGCAGAGCATGAGCGGAATGTCTGCGGACAATTTGACACCTACTTAAAGAAGATAGAGCGCACCCTGCATGTGACCATGATAGCCAGGGACGGCGAAATAAAAATTATCGGACCAGAGAAAACTATAGGCCAGGCAAAAAGCGTGTTCAACAACCTGATTGAACTGTCCAAGAGGGGCAATACCATTACGGAACAAAACGTGGATTATGCCCTGTCCCTGTCTTTTACGGAGAATGACGGGCAGATTCTGGAGATTGACAAGGATATCATATGCCGGACCATATCCGGCAAGCCGGTAAAGCCAAAGACGCTGGGGCAGAAGCATTATGTGGATGCTATCCGCAAGAAGATGATTGTGTTCGGCATCGGACCGGCCGGCACGGGAAAGACATACCTTGCCATGGCCATGGCCATCCAGGCCTTTAAGAACGGCGAGGTGGGGCGCATTATCCTTACCAGGCCGGCCATTGAGGCCGGAGAAAAGCTGGGATTCCTGCCGGGTGATCTCCAGAGCAAGATTGACCCGTATCTGCGTCCTCTTTATGACGCCCTGTACCAGATTATGGGGGCGGAAAGCTATCTCCACAATTCGGAGAAGGGGCTTATTGAGGTGGCGCCCCTGGCCTACATGAGAGGAAGAACCCTGGACAACGCCTACATTATCCTGGATGAGGCCCAGAACACCACCCCGGCCCAGATGAAGATGTTCCTGACCAGAATCGGTTTTGGCTCCAAGGTCATCATAACAGGAGACCAGACCCAGAAGGACCTTCCGGGAGGCGCTGTTTCCGGTCTGGACACTGCCCTTAAGGTGCTGAAACGGATTGACGACATCGGGTTCTGCTACCTGACCAGTTCCGACGTGGTGCGTCATCCGCTGGTGCAGAAAATTGTACAGGCCTATGAGACATATGAACAAAAGAATACCCCGCCTGCAGGACGGCGCAGGATACGGGAGCGGAATTAATCCGCCAAGGAGAAGTGAGTATGACCATTTCAATTGAATACGAAGCAGAAAAGGTACTGGATTTGCCCTACCGGGAAATCATCGAGGACACTGTGCTGGCTGCCCTGGATTATGAGGGCTGTCCCTATGAGGCAGAGGTCAATGTCATTCTTACGGACAATGACGCCATACAGGAAATCAACCGGGAGCACCGTCAGATTGACGCTCCCACGGACGTGCTGTCCTTTCCTATGGTGGATTATGAGTCGCCATCGGATTTTGACCATGTGGAGGAGGCTGTGGAGGATTACTTCAATCCTGAAACCGGAGAGCTGATGCTGGGGGATATTGTGATTTCCGTGGATAAGGTGGAGGAACAGGCTGAGAAATACGGCCATTCCCAGACCAGGGAGCTGGCCTTCCTGACAGCCCACAGCATGCTCCACCTGTTTGGTTACGACCATATGGAGGACGGCGAGCGGCTGGTGATGGAGGAAAAGCAGAAAGAGATACTGGAAACCAGGGGGTATACAAGATGAGAAACGGGTTCAGATGGATGGCAATCGGTTTAACGGCAGGACTGACGGCAGCAGTCCTTTTGACGGGCTGCGCCAGGGAAGCCAGCGTGGAAGCAACCACGGTTCAGGAGCCTCCTGCCACCACTGAGGCCGCTGAACCCGATATCATCATCCGGTCTGACCCGGAGACAAAAAAGGAGGACACCGGAAACCTGCCGGCATTTTATCTTCCTGAGGAACGGACAGAGGAAAACGGTATGATTCGCAGCTATCTGACCGGCCAGATGGTGGAAACCGCCAAGGGAAACCGCCGGCCCGCGGCTGTGATGATGAGCAATGACAAGGAAGCCAGGCCCCAGTACGGCATTAACAGGGCGGGGGTGGTCTATGAGGCGCCGGTGGAGGGAGGCATGAACCGGTACATGGCCCTGATAGAGGATTACGACGGTCTGGAACGCATTGGTTCCGTGCGCAGCTGCCGGACCTACTACACCTATTTTGCCAGGGAGTTTGACGCTGTCTATGTACACTTTGGACAGAGCACCTTTGCCAAGCCTTACCTGAAAAATGTGGACCATATCAACGGTCTGGACGCCATCGGCGATCTGGCCTTTTACCGCACAAAGGACAAGAAATCGCCTCATAATGCATATACCAGCGGGGACAGGATTACGGCCTCCATAGAGAAGCTGGGGTACACCCAGTCTTACGCCCCGTCCTACAAGGGCCATTATCTTTTTGCCAGGGACGGCAGGGAGGCATCCCTGACAGAGCGTCCGGGAGTCATGGACGCAGGCACGGCAAAGACCGGATATATCATGAACCAGGCATACTTTGTGTACGACCCTTCGGACGGGCTTTACCACCGTTACCAGTACGGCGGCATCCATCAGGGGGATGAAGGGCCTGTTGCGGTGAAAAATGTGATTTTCCAGTACTGCCAGACCGGTCATTACGCCACCACGGATTATCTGGATATCAATGTACATACTACGGAATGCGGGTATTTTATGACTGACGGCAAAGCGATTCCTATTAACTGGGAAAAGGACGGAGAATTCGGTCCCACCCGTTACTTCGATGCCAACCACGATGAAGTTGTGCTGAATCAGGGAAAGACATGGGTCTGCATCATTCCCACCAGGGACTTTGCCAAGTCGGAAATTATCGGAAATGAGGATACACAGTAATAAACATGAATCCAAGGACAAGCAGGAAAAAAACCAGGAAACAGAAAGCAGCTAATTTTGTCATACAGGGAAGCATCCTGGCCATGGCCGGTATCGTGGTACGCATTATCGGCATGCTTTACAGGATGCCCCTTAACGACATTATCGGAAAACAGGGAAACGGATATTATACGTCAGCCTTCAACGTGTATAATATCCTCCTTATATTATCCTCCTACAGCATGCCGGTGGCAGTGTCGAAGATGATATCTGCCCGGCTGGCAAGGGGGGAGCACAGAAACTGCAGCCGCATCTTAAAAGCGGCTCTTATTTATGCTACGGCAGTGGGAGGCATAGCGGCGGTGGTTCTGTGGTTTGGGGCGGATTTGTTCGCACAACTCATCAAGACGCCTTTCAGCCGGTACGCCTTAAAGACCCTGGCGCCCACCATCTGGATCATGGCATATCTGGGCGTGCTCAGAGGATATTTCCAGGGGACGGGCACCATGGTGCCAACGGCCGTATCACAGATTTTAGAACAGATTGTCAACGCGGTGGTCAGCGTGGTCGCAGCCGGAATTCTCTTTGGCGTGGGTACGTCCATTAATGCTGCCCAGGGGGCAAAGGATTATTCCTATGCGCTGGGGGCTGCGGGCGGCACCATCGGCACCGGGGCAGGAGCGCTCACGGCTTTTCTGTTTTTTATATGCCTTACCGCATCCAAAGGGCGGGAGAGAAGGCAGATGGTCCGGGAGGATGTGTCGGGGAGGACGGAGAGCTACCGCCGGATATTTTATGTGCTCACCATTACCGTGCTGCCCATTGTCATCAGCAGCGGCATCTACAACTGCTCCAATGTGGTGGACAATTACCTGTTCGGCCAGGGCATGGACAAGCTGGGGTATATGGAGGATTCCATTGCCACCTACTGGGGTGTGCTGGGACAGTACCAGCTGCTCTTTAATATACCGGTGGCTGTTTCCAACGCCCTTTCATCCTCTCTGATACCGTCCCTCACAAGGGCGGTTGCAAACAGGAACAGAAAGGAGAAGCTGGAGCGGATTGCAACCTCCATCCGTTTTTCCCTGCTGATTGCCATTCCGGCAGCAGTGGGAATTACGGTGTTGGCTAAGCCGGTCTGCAACCTGCTGTTTATCAGTGAGGACAATACCATGCTGATACGGCTCTCCATGGCTGGTTCCCTGGCCGTGGTATTCTACTCCCTGTCAACTGTTACAAACGCCGTCCTCCAGGGCCTGAACCATATGGACGTGCCCATACGCCATGCCGTCATTGCCCTGGTCATTCATGTGGCGGTGCTGGAAGTGTTCCTTATGGTATTTAAGATGGGAATTTACAGTGTGGTGTTTGCCAATATTATATTTGCCCTTGTGATGTGTCTGTTAAACGGACATGCCATTGCCAGGTTTGCCAGATACAGGCAGGAATATAAGAGAACGCTCATCCTGCCCACAATATGCGCCGGCTTCATGGGAGCGGCCGCTTATGGGGTATACAGAGGCATTTACGCCCTGCTTCCTGACCAGCTGATGAGGGGCAGGATGGGTATGGCCATTGTGGTGTTCCCCTCGGTGGCAGTGGCCATCCTGGTCTATGCCGTGCTCCTTGTAAGGTTCAGGGCAGTGGAGGAGGAGGAGCTAAAGGGAATGCCGGGAGGAAGGAGACTGGTCCGTCTTTTGAACCGGTTCCGGCTTCTGGGATAAGAGACAAAAGGGCATGTTTGTTGTATGTTTGTTGTATTTATCAGGAAAAATTTGAGAATGCATGATTAAAACAGAATAAGAAAGCAGATACTAACCTTAAAGCGGCGTCCGGCGCCATGCTGACCGGCATGGCGGGGCCTGGGCCGGCGAGGAGGTTAGTGCATGAAGAAGTTATTATACTGCTTTGCCCTGTTTGCAGTCACATCCATTGTGTGTCTCATTGTTGCGTATGGAATTACCCGGTATAGCGTCAGGCAGGAACAGGCAGTTCCCAATACGGTCATTGAGACGGAGACAGTCAACGATGTGGATGACAGGGCCGCCATGAACCAGGAACAGGTAAAGCCAATACTGGAAAGCGTTTCTCCGGCAGAAGAATACTATCTTGTGTCGGAGTCCGGCTTTCTCCTGGTATTCTGCAGCGACCGCAGCACCATCTGCCTCTATACCCATATTCCTGTCACGGATTTTCCGGAAAAGGAGAGGGAGAAGCTGATGGAGGGCATATGGTTTCCGTCCATGATGGATGTATACCATTATTTGGAATCGTATACAAGCTGAGTATACAAGCTGATGGGATACGGCTATGCCGCAATCGCCAGCCTGCGCGGCAGGCTGCGGTCTACGCGGTGGCCAGATGTCCCTTTTTCTCGTTTTTCTGGATGAAGTCCAAAAGATCTTCATCCTCAGAGTTCTTTACATCGCCGTTTAAGGCAGAACTGAGCACATGGGTAAGTTCGTCCATATAATGGTGATAGACTTCGCTGGTCCTGTCGTGGGGACGGGGAATGTCTATGGCGATATCGGCCAGTATCTTTCCCTTTTCCCTGGACATGACGATGACACGGTCGCTGAGATAGACTGCCTCGTCCACATCGTGGGTGACCATTAGCGCCGTGGTTTTTTTTGCCTGAAGCATCTGCTCCAGCTGTTTTTGCAGCAGCTGCCGCATCTGGAAATCCACTGCTCCCAGGGGTTCGTCTAAGAGCAGAACCTCAGGGTCGCAGGCAAGCGCGCGCAGCAGAGCCACTCGCTGCTTCATTCCGCCTGATATCTCATGGATATAGTAGTTGGCATAATCCTGAAGCTGCGCCATCTCAAGAAGTTCCTTCAGACGCTGTTCACGCTGCGCTTTTGGAATTTTTCTTTTTTTCATGGGATAGAGAATGTTCTCACCCACCTTCAGCCATGGAAGAAGAGCGTAGTTTTGGAATACAAAGGCGCGGTCAGGACCGGGCTTTGTCACTTCCCGGTTATTTACAAAAATTTTTCCGCTGTCCCGCGGCTGAAAACCGGCTATGATGGTAAGCGTGGTTGTCTTTCCGCAGCCGGAGGGACCCAACAGGGAGACGAATTCCCCGTCCCTGACTTCAAAACTGATGTCTGACAAAACAACGGTCCGCTCCTTGGCTCCGCGTTTGTTCTCAAAACTCTTGCTCAGTTCCTGCACAGTAATAGACATAATTATCTTCCTTCTTTCTTTTAAATCTCCAGAAATTTAATGTGGACGGAATCAGGAAGAACCCCTCCAGCATTTATATCCTCAGAAAATTTTCCGGTCCGGCTTAATTCCCGGACTGTTTTGTTATAGGCGTCCACAAATTTCCTGAAGGGATCTGTGTCCACCACATCCTTTCGTACAACCAGGACATAAGAGATATAATCCTCATCTGATATGGGGGCAATGGACGTGCCAGGCACCAGGACTGCTTTGGTGATATCCATAACCGCGGCGTCAATCTGCCCTGTTTCAAGGGAGTAGCCCAGAACCCTTGGACTGATTTCTGAGATTTCCGTGATCTGCGGATAGGCTTCCGACACCATCTTTGACAGGTGTTTCCGGCCTTGGCTGATGCCTATGTGGGATATCTGCTCCATATCCGTGATGCTGTAAATCAGCACATCGGAGTTCATGATGACAGGGGCGTATATCATGAACCGCGTGTCCTCAATCAGATGGGATGCCATATGACTGCAATAAAATGCAATGTCAATTTCCTCTGAGCGTAAAGCCCATTGTGCGGTATTGTTTCAGCAGTCGTTGAATTCAAAGGATTCGACTGCCTTTTCTCCCTGGACCGTGCTGCCGCAGTGACTTAAGGTTTCATCCATCAGATAACCGGATATATCGTCCCCGGCACCGATGCGAAGCAGGCCCTGGTCTGCTCCGGAGTTATCCTTTGGAAAAAGGGATATCCCGAGAAAACAGGCTGTAAGGATGACTGCCGTACACAGTAAGGCTTTTTTGGTTGTATTCATATGGATGCTCCTTTCAGCAGCAGTTGTCCATGCCATCGCCGAATAGATCTTTTGGCTGTCCATCAATGATGCGGTAGATGGCATATCCGGCCTGTCCGTTTTTTTCTCCGGAGATAATGAACTCCATCTCTCCTTCGTGGTCTATGTTTTTAAATTGTATGCCCTGGTTTTCAATGGGAGCCGGAATGGGATCCGTGTAAACATAACCGCCGCCGTCCTGGCCCATGGCGGTTACAAAGCGGACCAGGGAGCCCTCTTTATATATGACTAACAGATCGGATATCCCGTCATCCGTCACATCTTCCTGGCAGGCCAGATAAATTTCTCTGTCAGGGAATTCCTTTTTAAAGGCAAGCAGAGCCTCGTTGTCCTTTTCCACGGCAGGGGCAAATGCCAGCCTGCGCCTGCCGGAGTTTTTTTCCTCTGCCTGCTTCTGAAGATATCTGCTGGCGGAAAAGGCAAGGAGGCAGACGGATAAAAGGAGGACCGTATACAGTGCGATCCGTTTATAAGGAGCCAGCCTTGTTGGTTTTTTAGTCATCACTCGTCTCCTAAATAAGTTCAGCTGTCTGGCTGCCAATTTGTTTTTTTATGATACGCACCAGGGCCACGCATGCGTAGGCGATCAGGACAAAGCTGCAGAGGTATTTCAGCCACAGGGGCGCGGTGAAAATCAGTTTGTTGGCAGCACGGATTGTTTTTTGCGAGGCGTCATAATCCAGCACAGGCTTAAATCCAGGCATGAGAAGCTGGTTTGTGATATACCCCACAATATTGGAAATCACTGTCACCATAAAAAAATACATAATCATGGCGCGTTTTCCGATGGTCCGGTTGATGGTCAGAAGTTCCGGGATATTGGTGGAGGCGCCGGCCATTAAAAATGTAATCGCAACTCCCGGTGCGGCTCCGCTGGCCACAAGGGCCGCTATAAAGGGAATATGTCCCACCGCGCACACATACATGAGAGCGGCCACCACCGTGATTCCAAAAAGAGAGATGATTCCCGGATTCCCCAGATACGTCTGCACAGCTGACTGGGGGAATATGTTAAAAATCAGGCCGGCAATCAACATTCCGCTTACCGCATACTTGCACACAGTGACCGACAGTTCGGTAAAGGACCACTTAAGCCCGGACAGCAGCTTGTCCTTAAAGGAGACCGCTTCCTCTTCCAGAAGGATGGCTGGCTGGCCGTCTTGTTCCCCGATTCCAGGCAAATGAAGCTCGCTTCCTCCAAATCTGTTTGCAGCCATTCCGATAAGCATGGGAGCCACAAATCCGGTAATTACATATATAATAGTAATTTCTTTTCCTAAAAGCCCCCAGCAGAGAATCACTGCAATGGGATTTATCATGGGGGAGGATGTCATGAATGCCAGCGTGGGTCCCAGATATGCACCTGAATAGTACAGGCTGATTCCCAGGGGGATGGTTCCGCAGCTGCATATGGGAATCAGCATGCCGAACACAGTGACCCAGAATACACCGGAAATTCTGGACGAACAGATAGAGCTCTTTTTCATCTTTTCAGGACTCAGGAATTCATGTAAAGCTCCTGCTATGGCAAAGCTTATGACCATCCAGACAGAGGCGCTGTTCAGCATATTAAGTGCGGAGTAACAGACGTGGTAGATAAATGCAGCGAATTCACTTAACAAGATTGTATTGCCTCCTCAAATGCCGCGGTTATGGATTCACGGCTTAATTTCTTAATGGCCTTGGATTCATTTATAACCAGCATGCTTTTGGTTACCGCGCCGTACTTTTTGATATAATCGAAATCTTTGCCGGTTTTGTATATGACGACTTCCAGCCTTCCTTCGTATTCTTTCCTTAAGGATTCAACGAACCCTATATAAACCTCGCATCATGCACATGCGCAAATATATTCAATACATGGTTTGTTCATGTCTGCTTCCTCCTTTTTACTTGTATTTTTTTCCATTCGCAGGAATTATAACATAATAAATGGTTGAAATAAACACGTATAGAAATATAGTATGGATGGGCCTGAAAGCATAGATAAATGCATTGTTTATGGGCGGAGAAATCCATAAAAATGTGGTGAAGGACAGTACGGGAAGGGGGATTTAATTATTCTATGGGGAATGAAAGGTAAATAGAGATTAACTATTATACTTCTCTGAAAAGCCATGGTAAACTCATATCGTTATGAAAAGATTACCAGTGAGGAGGTGAAAAAATGGAGGAAAAACATAAGCTTAACAGTCAGGAAAAGCAGGTCAGCAGAATGATTGTGGGAGTCAAAAGACAGGACAGGAGAAACTGGAAAAAGCTGTCAGGGGAAGGCTTTAATTACTACACGCCTGCGGCCGTGGCCTTGATAGCAGTCATATGGTTTTTTGGCGCCCACATGGCAAACAACTTTTTTATATTTCCCACATTAGAGAGTGTGGTTTACAGTGTGTTTGACAGCCTTCGGGATTTATATGTCCTGCGCAATATAGGAATAACAATGAGACGTGTGCTGACAGGCGTACTGTATGCCTGTCTGATAGGATTTCCCATAGGCCTGTTAATGGGGTATTCCCCTAAACTCATGAAAGCCATAGCGCCATTTATCAATTCCCTGCGCCAGGTGCCCATTATGGCCTGGGTTCCCCTTTCCATTGTGTGGTTTGGTCTGGGGGACGGCCCCACGATTTTTATGATTGCGTTCAGCGGGGTATTTACCCTTATCCTGAATACAATTGCGGGAGTACAGGATATCAGCCGGGACTATTACCACGCGGTGAGGAGCATGGGCGCAAACACGTGGGATGTAATCAGGGATGTAATCATGCCGGGCGCCTTACCGGGAGTGATTACCGGCGTAAGACTGGCCATCAGCGCAGGATGGATGTCCGTCATATGAGCGGAGTTCATCGCGACGAGTGCCGGGTTCGGTTACTGTATGGTAGAGGCGCAAGGCCGTATGAGGACGGATGTCATGATGGCGTACATGATTATTGCGGGACTGATAGGCTTTGTGATTGACAAGGGGATGTTATTGGTTGAATCAATCCTCTTGAAATGGAAAGTTGACTGATACTTTATGATTGAAGGAGCGGACATATGAAAAAGAAAAGGGTATTTTCAAGTGCCCTTGCAATCGGAGTGCTGGTAACGGCACTGGCCGGCTGCAAGGACAGTACTCAGACCAGTGTAACCGTTTCCACTGATTATGACCCTGCTGTGGAGGTTGCCAAATATAAGGATGTACTTGGCGAGATTCCGGCTACGGACAAGAATTTTGTGGTGGAAATGGGATATAACAACTGTGACCACATGGTGGCGGCACTTGTGGGACAGGGCGCGGGAATTTACGATGCATTGGGACTGAAGGTAAACATTACAAAGACAGGCAAAATCGCGGAGGCCATGTCCTCAGGGGAGATGGATGTAGGGTATCTGGGAATTGACAGCGCCATTGACGCGTCCAAAAACGGAGCCCCGCTATATATGGCGGCGGCTAATCACCTGGGAGGTTCCCGGTATCTGGTTGTGAGCAATGACATTACTGACCCGGAGCAGCTTAAGGGACAGAAACTTGCCATCGGAGGCGAGAGTGTTAAATACCGTCCGGAGTGGCATACCTGGGCAGAGGAGCTGGGATTGTCTCCAGACCCGGCAGACGGGGAATATGAAGCCATTTCCATGGGCTCCTCTGACGCGCTGATAGCAATGAAGGCAGGGCAGCTGGCGGCCTTTACCTGCTGAGACCCCTATGCCTCACAGGCAGAGTCCGAAGGTATCGGACATATTATGTGTACAGGATGGGGAGCTGATATCTCCTCTGATAAGGAAACAGGATGGGGTATGTGCTGCGTATATGCAATGCAGCAGGATTTCGCCAAGGAACATGAAGAACTGGCCAAGAGACTTGTTTTGGCTCACGGACTGGCTATACAGTATATGTATCTCCACCCGTACAACGCATCCATGATTTTTGCGGATACATTTGGAACCACGCAGATCGTCGGACTGAGGACCATGTACATGAAGTGTGTAAAAGAAGGACGCACCATTACATGGGAATTCAGCGAGGATAACATTAAAAACCGTTTTGCCCAGTATGATAAGTTTAACATTGACCCGGAACAGCGGACAAGCCTTGACACACTGGAAGAGTTCTGTAAACCGGAGTGGGTGGAAAAGGCCAGTCTGGGAAGCTTTGAGGTGTTTGCCCAGTCTATTGATTTGGACGGGAATTTCCCGTTGGGAATGGAGTACGAGGAGTGGCTGAAAAAGGCAATGGAAATTGACCATATCACGGACGAACAGCTTGCACAGGATGCGGCAAAGGCGGCGGAAGGCCATGAAGCCCAGCTGAAGGCAGAGCAGGAAGCGCGTGATAAAAAGGCAGCGGAGCAGGCGGCTGAGAAAGCGGCAGAGACCACTGCGGCGCAGAGTGACCATAAACATTAAGTGAGAAACAAGTACAAGAGAGGATGCATGAATTTGGGACAGAATATTCAGGCAAAGTTCAATGAAAAGCAAAATGAGGTACGCATTGCTATCATGAATTTTATTATTGATAATAAGAGGCCATTTCACATGAAACAGGACGGGTATGATGCGCTAGAGGGAATAACCCTTTCCGGAAGGCATGAATTTCAGGATATTTTAGATGTCCTTCACTCCAGGGACGGTTTTTCAGCGGATGAGGAAGGGAATATCAACTTTATTTATCCTGTATCCGCGCTACCCACTGCGCACCGCGTCTCGCTTGCCGGCGGAAGGGAATTCTGGGCCATGTGTGCCATTGACGCCATAGGGGCCACGTTTACGTTTCATGAGGATACGCAGATTCATTCATCCTGCTGTGTATGTGGAAATGATGTCTGTGTGCAAATGAAAGGCGGGGAGTGTGTGGAACATTGGCCCAAAGGCTTATATGCGCTCTCCTTCTGTCTGGAGGAAATTTCTAACTGGGCGGGTTCGTGCTGAAACGCCATGAATTTCTTCTGTACGGAGAACGAGTTTGACCAATATGCACGGGATATGGGGCTTGATATGGAAAAGGTAATCAAAGCAGATATCGGCCTTGCGGTAAAGGAAGCAAAGGAAACGTTTCTTGTATAAAAGGGGTGTTATGGGGATGGAAAAAAGAGGGGTGTGCGGGATGTGCCACAATAAATGTGATATTGTGGCAACCCTGGAGCACGGAAGGCTTGTAAAAGTGGAGGCTGATTCTAAATCCCCCAGGGGAAGGGTCTGTCCCAGGGGAAAGAAATCGCCGGAGATTGTGTACAGTGAAAAAAGGATACTGCATCCTCTGATCCGGTGCGGGGAAAAAGGGGAAGGAAGATTCCGCCGCGCCACATGGGATGAGGCCCTTACATGTGCCTCCCGTGGTTTTTTGGACATCATCAGGAATTATGGCCCCCAGGCACTGGCCAGCTATTATGGCGGGAGCGGTCTGGAGGACAGCATGAGGGCAAACGCGGGCCTGTTTCGCGTGTTCGGCTCACCCAATGATATGGGGCCGGGTTCCATTTGCAATACGTCCTCCTGCGTATTTACCCCCATGACCACCTATGGTGTGACAGAGGCCGTGCTGGTAAAGGATATAGGACACAGTGAAATTATTTTCTGCTGGGGAAAAAATCCAAAGACGGATTCAGGCCCGCTGTCTGCCTATCGGGCAATCCTGGAGGCGAAAGAGCGGGGCGCGAAGCTGGTTGTCATAGACCCATGCAGGGCAGGAATGGGAGAAATGGCGGATATGTGGGTGCCAATCATACCAGGATCCGACGGAGCTCTTGCAATGGCCATGACAAAGCTGATCCTGGAGAGGCATCTGTACGACGAAGGATTTGTGAAGAACTATACCAGGGGATTTGAGGCATATGAAGCATATCTTAAAACCCTTTCGGTTGACCGGCTTTCAAAGTGCTGCGGTATACCGGTCCGGATAATAGAAGAGCTTACACGTCTGTTCCTTTCAACGGAAAAAATATCCCTTGTTTCCTATACAGGACTGGAGTATCAGCTGAGCGGGGTGCAGAATAACCGTGCCATCCAGATTCTGTGGGCAATAACAGGCAAGGTGGATGTGGAAGGCGGCATTTATATTAACGGCACTGGAATACCCACCAGGAAACCTGCCACAAAGCAGGAAATCATGCCTTTGGGAGCGGAACAATATCCTGTGTTTTATGGACTGACCGGATGCGGACAGTTCATGGAATTCCCCAATGCGGTGCTTCACGATGTACCTTATCCGGTAAGAGGACTTCTGATCCGGGCGGCATCGCCTGCCATTTCCTATCCGGAACAAAAACTGTGGCGCCAGGTATATAAGAAGCTGGATTTTATGGTGGTCCTGGACCGGTTCATGACTGAGGATGCAAAGTATGCGGATGTGGTGCTGCCTGCCACCACGCTGTGGGAAAATGATTCATTTTGTGAATATCCGGGCGGTATACGGCTGAGGGAACAGATAATCGAACCGGTAGGAGAAGCAAAGGCGGATTTGTTCATTTACCAGCAGCTGGCGGAATATATGGGCAGGCCGGATGCCTTCCCAAAAAATAAGGAAGAACTCTATGGACAAGCCTTTAAGGGAAGGGAGTCCCTGTTGGAACGTCTGAAGGAGCACCCGGAGGGCATTGTATTTGAAAATAAGCGGATCTACAGGAAATATGAGACAGGCGGACTCAGATCCGATGGACGGAAGGGATTTCCCACCCCATCAGGAAAATTTGAGATATCGTCCACTGTGCTGGAGGATATGGGGTATACAGGATATCCTGTGTATAAGGATATAAGTGAGGAGCCGGGATTAAAAGCCGGATTTGAGTTTGTTATGACCTGTGGCAACAGGAGCCCTGTCAGATACAGCTCCTTTGGCCCCAATATAGAGGCTCTGGCAGCTCTGGACCCGTATCCCACAGCAGATATTGACCCTTTGGATGCAGCGAGGCTGGAAATAGAAGACGGGTGTGAGGTGGATGTGGAAACTGCCTTTGGGACAAAGCGTTTCCGGGCCAGAATCACGCCCATGCATCCCGGAACCATACATGTGTTTTCGGGAGGCGGCAGCAGCTATCATTCAGAGGCGTGGAGAGAGGGCAATATCAACGATGTAAACAGCATGGAAATCAGGGATGATATATCCGGATTTCCTGCGTTTAAAGCCATTCCATGCAGAATCAGAAGGGCATAAGGCAATGTTATAAAAGGGACCGGATTTCCGCACTGGGAATCCGGTCCTTTCTGCGAATACCAGGATTTAAGGCAGCTGTTTGGGCGGTCTTTTGGCAGTCCGGTGCCGTAAATAACAGGAAACAGTTGAAATGTGGCAGAAAAACATATAAAATGGGGTGTAAACTTAAGAGCATTAAGAGCAGGATAAGGAGCTTTGGAACAATCATGAGAAAACGAATCGTCATCATAGGAGGCGGGGCCTCGGGACTGACTGCGGCTATTGGCGGGGCCAGGAACGGGGCCCATGTGACCATTGTGGAGCACATGGACCGGGTGGGAAAGAAAATCCTGTCCACGGGCAACGGCAGGTGCAACCTGACCAATCTGCGGATGGAGGCGGACTGTTACCGCTGCGGCCGGAAGGAGTTTCCCATGGAAGTTATCCGGGGCTTTGGGGTGGATGAGACCCTGGCTTTTTTTAAAGGTCTTGGAATAGAGCCAAAGGACAGAAACGGATATATTTATCCCAATTCGGACCAGGCATCGGCTGTGTTAGACGTGCTCCGCAGCGAGGTGGAGCGACTGGGCGTGGCGGTGCTTCTTTCGTGCCGTGTGGAGAAGATAGAGCCGGCGGCCGGCGGCGGTCACGTCCGTTATAAAGTGTATACAGACCAGGGCATACTGGACGCGGACGCAGTGATTCTGGCAGCCGGCTCCAAGGCAGCTCCGTCCACCGGTTCAGACGGAAGCGGCTATGAGCTGGCAGGGAGACTGGGACACCGGGTAATTAAACCCCTTCCCGCCCTGGTGCAGCTGCGGTGCCAGGGAAACCTGTACCGGCAGATGGCGGGTATCCGTACGGAGGCCGGGGTAAAGCTCATGGCGGCCGGTGAACTGCTGGCCCGGGACAGGGGAGAGCTGCAGCTGACAGACTACGGCCTGTCCGGCATCCCTGTATTCCAGGTCAGCCGGTTTGCGGCCAGGGCCCTGGACCAGGGTAAGAGGGTCACAGCCCTGGTGGACTTTATGCCGTCCTGGGATGACGGTGAGGCCTTTGGCCTGCTTAAAAAGCGCGCGTCTCTTCTGGGCCATAAGACGGTGGAGGAACTGTTTACAGGTCTGCTGAACAAGAAGCTGGCCCTGGTTCTCATTAAGCTGGCAGGCATTAAACCGTCCCAGAAGTCCGGGGATCTGTCCCCAAAACAGCTGAAACTGCTTCTGGGACAGATAAAGTCCTATGAAGCCATTGTCATGTCAGTGAATCCCTTTGCCAATGCCCAGGTGTGCTGCGGCGGGGTGGACACCGGTGAGGTGGATGCCGCCACCATGGAATCCAGGCTTCATGCTAATCTGTATTTGGCGGGAGAATTGCTGGATGTGGATGGAATCTGCGGCGGATACAACCTGCAGTTTGCCTGGTCCAGCGGTATGATAGCGGGGACACATGCGGCGGGAGGACATTCCGTTGGGAAACATGAGGCAGGCGCAAATAAGGCGGCGGCACATGGGGCATATGCCCCTGCCCCAGACGGAAAGAGGAACAGAAAATGATTCGTATTAATCAGTTAAAAATGCCCCTGGGACACGACAGGGCCAGCCTTTTGGAGAAAGCTGCCAGGGTACTGCGTGTTCCGTCAGGGGAGATAGAGAAGCTTACCATCGTCAAGCAGTCCGTGGACGCCAGAAAGAAGCCGGATATATGGTACAGTTACGTGGTGGACATAGGAATCAGGCAGGCCGGACTCCAGAAGGAGGAAAAGCTGGTGCGCAGGCTGAAGGACCGGAATGTGGCGGTCCATAAGGAAGCACCCTACCGGCTTCCTGAGCCGGGTACTGAGTGTATGGCGGGCCGGCCTGTCATTATCGGCACCGGCCCGGCCGGACTGTTCTGCGGCCTTATGCTGGCCAGAAAGGGGTACATGCCCATACTTCTGGAACGGGGGGAGGACGTGGACGCGAGGACGGACCGGGTGGCCCGGTTCTGGGAAACAGGGCAGCTTGACCCGTCCTCCAATGTGCAGTTCGGGGAAGGCGGGGCAGGAACATTTTCTGACGGAAAGCTTAACACCCTTGTAAAGGATACCTTTGGAAGAAACAGGGAAGTGCTGCGCATACTGACAGAGTTCGGCGGGGACCCGTCTATCCTGTATGTGAATAAGCCCCACATCGGAACCGATGTATTAAGCCGCATTGTCAAATCCATACGGACAGAGATTGAAAAGCTGGGAGGCCAGGTCCTTTTCCAAAGCCAGGTAACGGATTTTGTGACGGAGGGGGAGCCGGGGGAATCCAGGCGCATAAAAGCCCTTGTTGTCAACGGCAGCCAGGTTCTTGAGGCGGAGACAGTGGTGCTGGCCATCGGACACAGCGCCAGGGATACCTTTGAGACCCTGCTGGCCAGAGGAATCCCCATGGAGCCAAAGGCATTCGCGGTGGGACTGAGGGTACAGCATTCCCAGACGCTGATCAATGAGAGCCAGTATGGCATGAAGGAATGCGGTGAATTGGGGCCGGCCAGCTACAAGCTTACATGGAAGGCTTCTGACGAAAGAGGAGTCTATTCCTTCTGCATGTGCCCCGGAGGCTACGTGGTCAATGCGTCCTCTGAGCCGGGCCGCCTGGCGGTCAACGGCATGAGCTATCATGACAGGGCAGGGGAAAATGCCAACAGCGCCATTATTGTTACGGTCACGCCGGAAGATTTCTGCGGGATGGAGACTGGAGCCGGAACAGACCGGGGCTGCGAAGCGCCTGGGGATGCCATGGCAGGAATCCGGTTCCAGAGGCGCCTGGAGGAGACCGCTTTCTGCCTGGGAAAGGGAAACATACCGATACAGCTCTACGGTGATTTTAAGGAAGGCCGTGTCTCAGAGGGATTTGGCGGTGTGAATCCCGCCTTCAGGGGCGGGTATGCCTTTGCCAATCTCAGGGAGCTGTTTCCGGAACCATTGTCCCGGGCTTTCATGGAAGGAATGGAAGGATTTGGAACCATGATTCGCGGCTTTGACCGGCCGGATGCCATCCTGGCTGGTATTGAGAGCCGTACCTCGTCCCCGGTCCGCATTCCCAGGGACCAGGGAATGGAAAGCCCTGTAAAGGGAATCTTTCCCTGCGGTGAGGGAGCGGGTTATGCAGGGGGAATTACCTCGGCAGCCATGGACGGAATCAAGACGGCAGAAGAGATTATCCGCAGGTACAGCCCCTTACGTCCGTCCCGGACAGTGGCTAAAACATGACAGGAACATTTACAACATAGAAATTGACGTGACCTGTAAATTGGTGTAAGATAAACAGGAATCGTTTGATGAGATAAAGGAGTATATCATGGAAACCCAGGAACGTCAGAATCTTGCGGATAAACAGAGGATTGTGATTAAAATTGGCTCATCTTCCCTTACCCATGCTCAGACAGGGGAAGTGAACCTGATGAAGATAGAAAAGCTGGTGCGGGTTGTCAGCGACCTGCGGGGACAGGGAAAGGACGTGGTCCTGGTGTCCTCCGGCGCCATTGCGGCGGGGCGGCAGGCCCTGGGCCGTCACAGGAAGCCGGATACCCTTGCTGAGAAGCAGGCCTTTGCGGCTGTGGGCCAGGCCAGGCTCATGATGATTTACCAGAAGCTGTTTGCGGAATACAACCAGACAGCTGCCCAGGTCCTTCTCACAAAGGACACCATGGTCAATGATTCTTCCAGGTACAATGCCCAGAATACCTTTGACGAGCTGTTAAACCTGGGAACCATACCCATTGTCAATGAAAACGATACGGTATCCACCTCGGAGATTCCATATGTGGACAGCTTCGGTGATAATGACCGGCTGTCAGCCATTGTGGCGGCTCTGATCGGGGCAGACCTGCTCATCCTGCTGTCTGACATAGACGGCCTTTACACAGATGACCCCAGGGAGAACCCGGAGGCCGGATTTATCAGCCTGGTGCCTGAAATTACGCCGGAATTCCTGCGTATGGGCAAGGATACGTCGGGCAGCGACGTGGGTACCGGGGGAATGTCGGCCAAGCTGGCAGCGGCCCGGATTGCCACGGACAGCGGAGCCGATATGGTCATAGCCAACGGAGACCAGGTGGATGTCATACTGGACATCATGTCGGGAAAGGAAAAGGGAACCCTGTTCCTGGCCCATACCAATCTGGATTTTGACCTGATGCATTATCTGAACAATGAATACTAGGGAAGGCGCCCGGCCGGGCGCCAGGCCCTGAAAGAGGTGAATGTATGGACGCGTCAAGGATTGACCGCATCAACGAACTGTACCACAAGTCCCAGTCAGTGGGGCTGACAGAGGAGGAGAAGGAGGAACAGGCCCGGCTGCGCCAGGAGTACGTTGCAGCTATACGGGGAAGCCTCCGCAATAACCTGAACAACATATCCATCAAGGAGCCGGACGGCTCCATCACGGATTTGGGAAAGAAACATGGCGGAATCAAGGAAGTCTGATGCATTGTGAAGGGGAGATTATGATGACATTGAATGAAATAGGCAGCCGTGCCAAAGAAGTATCGCGTGTACTGGGTACCCTGGGCTCCAGGGAGAAGAATATGGGACTGGAGGAAGCGGCCAGGGCTTTGCTGGAAGGCGAGGAGGAAATCCTGGAGGCCAATTCTATGGATTATGAGAAGGCCAGGTCCGGCGGCATGAGCCAGGGACTGCTGGACCGTCTTAAGCTGACGCCGGCCAGGGTTCAGGCCATGGCGGACGGCCTGCTGCAGGTGGCCTCCCTGGAGGACCCTGTGGGAGAGGTGCTGTCCATGAAGCTTCGCCCCAACGGCCTTCAGATTGGGCAGAAGCGTGTGCCTCTGGGGGTTATCGGCATGATTTATGAGGCACGCCCCAATGTGACGGCAGACGCCTTCGGCCTCTGCTTCAAATCAGGAAATGCGGTTATCTTAAAGGGCGGAAGCGACGCCCTTCATTCCAATATGGCCATTACCCGGTGCCTGCGCGCCGGACTCGCAAGCGCCGGCCTGCCCGAGGATTCGGTCCAGCTGATTGAGGATACCAGCAGGGATACCACCAGGGAGCTGATGCGCCTGAACAGGTACATTGACGTGCTCATCCCCAGAGGAGGGGCGGGACTTATAAAGACCGTGGTGGAGAACAGCACCATCCCTGTCATAGAGACGGGCACCGGCAACTGCCATGTATATGTGGACGCTTCCGCGGACCAGAATATGGCCCTGGACATTATCTTCAATGCCAAGACCCAGAGAATCGGCGTGTGCAATGCATGCGAGTCCCTTCTGGTGCACAGGAGCATTGCAAAGGAATTCCTGCCCCTTCTCAGGAAGAAGCTGGAGGAAAAGCAGGTGGAGATCCGGGGAGACGAGGACGCCTGTGCCATTGAACCTTCCTTTGTCAGAGCCACCGAGGAGGACTGGGGCAGGGAGTACCTGGATTATATCCTGTCCTTAAAGCTGGTGGACTCTGTGGATGAGGCCATCCGCCATATCAATACCTACAATACAGGTCACTCGGAAACAATCGTGACCTCTGATTATTTCAATGCCCAGACATTTTTAAATGAGGTGGACGCTGCGGCTGTCTACGTCAATGCTTCCACCCGCTTTACAGACGGTGAGGAATTCGGTTTCGGAGCAGAAATCGGCATCAGCACCCAGAAGCTTCACGCCAGAGGCCCCATGGGCCTTAAGGAACTGACCACTACCAAGTATATTATTTACGGAGATGGACAGATTCGCTGATTACAGCTACAGAGGAGCCGGGACATTTTACATTTGTTCCCGGCTTTGTCAGACAGAATGCAGGAAAAGAGGAAATATATATGCTCGAAGAGGAAATAAGCAGGAAAAGGAGCAGGAAACAGCAGGAGGAAGAACCCTTCAGCTGGAAAAAGGAGATTATCAGCTGGATACAGATTATCGTGGCAGCGGTCATCATCGCCCTGGTCCTTAACAACTTTATCATAGCCAACAGCCGTGTGCCAACCGGCTCCATGGAGAATACCATCATGTCCAAGAGCCGTGTCATCGGATCCAGGCTGTCCTATCTGACCAGCGACCCTGAGAGAGGGGATGTGGTGATTTTCCATTTCCCGGACGATCCAACGGGAAAAATCTACTACGTAAAGCGTGTCATAGGGCTTCCCGGTGAAACCGTGAGCGTGGTGGACGGAAAAGTCTATATCAATGATTCAGACACGCCCCTTGACGAACCCTACCTTCCCGAACCAATGGAAGGCTCCTACGGTCCCTATACAGTGCCGGAGGGATGCTACTTCATGATGGGAGACAACAGGAACAATTCCCTGGATGCCCGGTTCTGGAAGAACCAGTTTGTGGAGAAGGACAAGATTATAGCCAAGGTGCTGTTTACGTATTTTCCAAAGATAGAGAAAGTGGAATAAGAGAAAACGGAGTAAGAGACAGGATGAAGATAATCATATCGCCTGCCAAGAAAATGAATATCAGGGAAGACGAGCTGGAATGGGCGAATCTTCCCTGTTTCCTTTCCAGGGCAGAAGAACTGAAGAGATACATACAGGGCCTGGACTTAGACCAGGCCAGGAAGCTGTGGCAGTGCAATGAAAAGATAGCTCTGCTTAATTACGGCCGTTTTAAAGAGATGGACCTTGAAAGGCGCCTGACCCCGGCCCTCTTATCCTACGAGGGAATCCAGTATCAGTACATGGCGCCTGGGGTGTTTGAGCAGGGACAGTGGGATTATGTGCAGGAGCATCTGCGCATTCTGTCCGGGTTTTACGGTATCCTTAAGCCCCTGGACGGCATCGTGCCGTACCGCCTGGAGATGCAGGCAAAGGTGGAGCTTCCGTCAGGTATCAAAAGCCTTTATGACTACTGGGGAAGCTCTATCTGCCGGGAACTGGCCGCGGATGAGACATTGATTGTGAATCTGGCCTCAAAAGAATACAGCAGGGCAGTGGAACCCTATCTGGAAGCCCATATTGATTATGTGACCTGTGTGTTCGGAACCCTTGCAGAGGACGGAACAGGCGGTCTTAAGGTAAAGGTGAAAGCCACCGAGGCCAAGATGGCCAGAGGAGAGATGGTCCGGTTTATGGCGGAGCGGGGCGTCCGGGACGCGGAGGGGCTTAAGGGGTTTGACCGTCTGGGGTATCGCTACTGCCAGGAGAAATCCGGGGATAAGGAATACGTATTTATCAAGATTAGGGAACAATAAAACAGGGACCTGTATGCCGGTGCGGCGTACAGGTCCCTGTTCACGGCCGGAATTTCAGGCGAGAATCGCGGCCAGGTCATGCTCCGGTGTGGAGATGGGATGGATTTCAAACTGCTCGGTCAGATATTCCAGTATGGCCGGAGAGAGAAAGGCGGGAAGGGTGGGGCCAAGGTAAATGTTCCTGATACCCAGATGCAGCAGGCTTAAAAGGATACAGACAGCTTTCTGTTCGTACCAGGACAGAACCAGGGTAAGGGGAAGGTCATTGACCTGGCAGCCGAATGCTTCTGCCAGGGCTGCGGCCACCTGGATGGCGCCGAATGCATCGTTGCACTGTCCCATGTCCAGAAGGCGGGGAATGCCGGCCAGGGTTCCAAGCTCCAGGTCATTAAAGCGGTATTTGCCGCAGGCCAGGGTCAGAATAAGGGTGTCCTCAGGCGCCTGCTTTACAAAGTCCGTGTAGTAATTCCTGCCGGGACGGGCTCCGTCGCAGCCTCCTACCAGGAAAATGTGGCGCAGCCTGTTCTGTCTGACTGCCTGTGCCACGGTGCCCGCAGCAGCCAGAACAGCTTCCCGCCCAAATCCGGTGGTAACCTTGGTGCCGCCGTTGATTCCGGGGATAGTCACATCCTCCTTGAAGCCGCCAAGCTCCAGGGCCTTTTGGATGACTGGAGAGAAGTCTTTGCGGCCGTCAATATGGACGATGCCCGGATAGGACACCAGGGCGGTGGTAAATACCCGGTCAGAGTAAGAGGGCTTGGGCGGCATCAGGCAGTTGGTGGTAAAAAGCACAGGGGCGGGAAGGTCCGAAAATTCCTTCTGCTGATTCTGCCATGCGGTTCCGAAATTGCCTTTCAGATGGCTGTATTTTCTGAGCTCCGGGTAGGCGTGGGCGGGAAGCATTTCCCCGTGGGTGTATATGTTGATTCCCCGGCCCTGGGTCTGTTCCAGCAGAAGCTTTAAGTCGTGAAGGTCATGGCCAGAAATGACGATAAAGGGTCCCTGTTCCACGGTAAGGCTTACCTGTGCCGGAGCCGGGATGCCGAAGGCCTGGCGGTTGGCCCTGTCCAACAGTGCCATGCAGTCCAGGTTTACGGCGCCCAGTTCCATGACAATGGGGAGCAGATCCTGAACCGTATAGCTGTCATAACCAACGGCAGACAGCCCCTTATAAAAATAGTCCATGACTCCTCTGTCCTCATGGCCCAGCACCATGGCATGGTACGCATAAGCTGCCATTCCTCTCATGCCGAAAAGAATCAGGGATTTAAGGGAACGTATATCCTCGTCCTCTGACCAGAGCCTGTTCATGTCAAAATCTTCTGTCCGGCTGCAATCTGCCGTACAGGATCCGCACATGGGGGACAGGGAATGTTTTAAGCGTCCGGCCTCCGCAAGAAGCTCATTCAGGGCGCTGTCATCAAAGCTTACATTGGTAAGGGTGGCAAACAGTCCCTTTACGATCAGGCGGTCTGCTTCCGGAGAGCGGTCTTTTCCTTCTGACGCCCTGGCAAGGCCGATGAGGGTTCCTGTAAGTTCATCCTGAATCCTGGCAGTGGCAGCTGTCTTGCCGCACACACCTGCTTTTCCCATACATCCGCTGCATCCTGCGGTCTGTTCGCATTGAAAACAAAACATATTGTGTTCCATGATATATCCTCCTCGTAAATATGTGTGAGCAGGCGGTATGTTCTGCCTGCCCTTGACGGTATGGGGAAAGTATAATATAATTTCAACAACAAGTAAGTTGTTGAAACAACGATAAGGGAGAAAAATATGGATATTCATTTGCTGGCAGGAACAAGGCTGTTTCAGGGAATCAGGGAGCATGAAATAGAGGCCATGCTTACATGCCTTTCAGCGGAAGAGAGGACCTATAGGAAGGATGCTTATATATACAGGGCCGGTGATGTGACAGGCCGTCTGGGGGTGGTGATGGAAGGGGCGGTGAACATCATTAAGGATGATGTGTGGGGAAACAGGAAAATCATTGAGAATATAGGCGGGGGGCAGATATTCGGGGAGACGTATGCATGTCTTAAGGGGGAACCCCTGATGGTGGATGTGCAGGCATCGGAACGCTCCAGAATCCTGTTCATGGACGTGAACCGCATCCTGACCACCTGTTCATCCAGCTGTGACTTCCACAACCGTCTGATACGGAGCCTGATGTATGTGCTGGCCGGGAAAAACCTGATGCTTACGAAGAAAATGGATATTATCACGCCCAAATCCCTGCGGGAGAGGGTCATGGTGTACCTGTCCCAGGAATCCGTAAAGCAGGGGTGCCGTACCGTCACAGTGCCCTTTAACCGCCAGCAGATGGCGGACTATCTGTCCGTGGACAGAAGCGCGCTGTCGGCGGAGCTGTCCAGAATGCAGAGGGACGGGGTGATTTCATATGAGAAGAACCGTTTTACGATTCAATAGATGATTTGGCCGGCGCAATAACCGGCTCCCAGCAATTACCACTTGAAACAGAACATATGTTCTGATATATTGGAACCAGGAGGTGAAAGCAGTGGCGGCTTTAAATATACCCATACAGATGTTTGGCGCCTGCAGCACCCTGGGAGATATGACGCCCCTCTGGTTCCGGTATGAGAATAAGGAGCACGGAATCATCACGGTGAAGATTGAGAGCATTGTCTCTTCCAGGGAAGAGAAGTTTTGCGGCATGGAGCATATCAGCTTTGTGTGCTGGGCCGTGGCAGAGGGCCAGAGACGTCTTATTGAGCTGAGATACCGCATATCTACCCATAAGTGGTCATTTTTCAGGACACTGTCATGAGAAGCCAAAAAGAGCAGGTATGGTACCATGTGGATGTGAACAGCGCCTATTTGAGCTGGACAGCCGCATACAGGGTCTGTATCCTGGGGGAGGATTTGGATCTGCGGGACCTTCCCTCTGTCATCGGAGGAAGCGAGGCAGAACGGCATGGCATTGTGCTGGCGAAATCCTCCTCTGCCAAAGGGTATGGAATCAGGACAGGGGAAACACTGGCAGAGGCCAGATGCAAATGTCCGGGGCTTGTAATCGTACCTCCGGACTACAGCCTGTATGTGAGCTGCTCCAGCGCTCTTGTGGAGCTGCTTAAGAAGTATTTTCCCTATGTTCACCAGTACAGTATAGATGAGGCGTTCTGCCAGGTGGAGGGCACAATGGGATTATGGGGAACGCACACAGCGTTTGCGCACCAGCTGAAGGAAGAAATACGCCGGGAGCTGGGTTTTACTGTGAACATCGGTGTGTCGGACAGCAAGCTGCTGGCCAAGATGGCTTCTGAATTCCAAAAGCCGGACCAGGTCCACACCCTGTTTACCTGGGAGATAGAGAGGAAGATGTGGCCGCTGCCTGTAAACGAACTGTTCTGGGTGGGGCCGGCCACCGCGAGAAAGCTGAGAGCGCTGGGAATAAGGACCATAGGGGCTCTGGCTGCCTCGGATTTGGAACTGTTAAAAAGGCATCTAAAAAAACAGGGGGAGTTTATCTGGAATTATGCCAACGGAAGAGATGTGTCTCCATTTTTGAGAGAGCTTCCGCAGAATAAGGGGTACGGCAATTCTATGACCACGCCGTCAGATGTGACGGATCGGGAGACGGCAGAACAGGTCATATTATCCCTTACGGAAACCGTGTGCGCCAGGCTGCGGGCTGACAGCATGGAAGCTGCCTGCGTGGGTATTTCCATCACGGACAGGGAATTTCGCCATGGATCCGGTCAGACCACCCTGATTTCGGCTACAGATACCACCCTGGAAATCTATGAGGCGGCCCGGAGCCTGTTTGACCGCCTGTGGAATCATTCTCCCATCCGCCAGATGGGGGTCCATACAAGCAAGGTCAGCCCAAAAGGCCATTATCAGTATCAGCTTTTTGACAGGGGACTCCATGATAAATACGCCAGGCTGGACACGGCTGTGGATGAGATAAGAAAACGGTATGGGGAGGACTGCGTGCAGAGGGCTGTTTTTGTGGGGAACCGGATTCCCCACATGTCGGGCGGCATTGACAAGGTGAAACGGACCGGAGTCACCAAGGCCGTGCAGAGGCCCGGGCCGGGCGGCGGTGCGGGAGACCGGAATCACGGCAGCGGGGAGGACCGGGTTTTCCGGTAGCTTCTCGGAGAGCAGCCCTTTATCTTGTGGAACACCTTGGAGAAGTAATTGGGGTCGGTGAAGCCGGCCCTTATGGCTGTCTCGGTCATGGTCAGCTTTCCCTCCAGCACATCGGGAATACTCTTTTCAATGCGGTATTTTAGCAGGTATTCAAACAGGGATTCCTTCATGTAACCCTTAAAGACCCGGCAGCACTCGCTTTTGCAGATATGGATGTGGCGGGAAATATCATCCAGGGTGATATCAGACTGATAGTTTTCATGGATGAAGGAGAGCATCTGACGAATCCGTTCCTGGTTCTTCCTGCCCGCCGTATGTGCCGGTTCCCGGTCAGGGCGGCAGTGAAGGTATAAAAGTTTCCAGAAACGGAACAGGTCCATCTGGATGTCCATTTCATAGGTATCATAGCGCAGACTGTCGATGCGTATAATATCCTCCAGAAGCCCGACCGCTTCCCCGTGCCATTCCTGCGACAGGTCGAAGCAGACAGCCGGCAGGGCGGCGTTTTCCATCAGAGGGTCCGTATACCGGCTGGCAATCCGGCTTCCCTGGTAGCCGTACAGCAGTCTGGGGTGGAAGGTAATGGAGATGTACCTGCAGTCACGGCCGTTTTCCATGCGCCCGGTGTGCATGGTATTGGAGTT
The DNA here is from genome assembly GCF_020554465.1 of Enterocloster sp. 210928-DFI.2.20. Classification (NCBI taxonomy): domain Bacteria; kingdom Bacillati; phylum Bacillota; class Clostridia; order Lachnospirales; family Lachnospiraceae; genus Enterocloster; species Enterocloster sp. 210928-DFI.2.20. Next base: position 35,865 of record NZ_JAJCHK010000013.1, on the reverse strand, counting down.
GCCGAAGAGCGCCTGTCCGGCCCTGGGATAAAAGATCTGGTCATTAATTTGATATACCATAGTCCCCTCTGTGATGAGGGTAAGCTCGATTTCCGTATGCCAGTGCCACTGGAAGGAGCTGGTGTAGAACCTGGACAGGGCCTCGTCGCTGACAAGGACGGGAAATTCATAGGTCCCGTGCTCCTTTAGCTCTTCCTGGTGTTCGTTGGTGATGATTTGGATTTTAGAAGGCATGGCCGCGGACTCCTTTTGCGTATGTTCCGGTTTTGGAACGTTTTTTAAAGTATCTGTTCTGTTTAATCTCAATATTGTCTGGTTATATCCCATGAATTATAACATTTTTGAATAAAAAACTCAATATATTCCCTTTTCTGCGCATGATTTTCAAGGATAAATCCCATTGTTTTTTTATAATAGAAATCAGAAGAAATCAAAAAACCAGGAAAAGAGGAGATTGCTTTGGAGAGAAGATGCAGGACAGCAAAGAGCCAATATCTGAATCGTGTGATAACCTATATGAAGGATCATCTGCAGGAGAATCTGACACTGACCCGGATTGCAAGGGAAGCAGGGCTGTCGGAGAGCTATCTCAACGCGGTTTTTAAAGAATGTGTCAAGTGTGCGCCAATGGATTACTACATCAACATGAAGATGGAGCAGGCCTGCTATCTTCTCTGCAATACAGACATGCATATATACCAGGTGGCCCAGTATTTGGGATATGACAATCAATATTATTTTTCACGGGCATTTAAGAAGGTACTGGGTGTGCCTCCTAAGAAGTACAAGGAAATGCCAAGGATACCGTCAGCCCCCATGCAGGTTTCCTGCTGAGAACAGGAAAATGTAATAAACAAAATGCAATATATACTTTACATTTAGAACGATATAATTTATAATATGTAATATAAGACGGAGGCCGAAGGAATTGCGGGTCACTTGTAGGCCGAGAGGCCACTTTGTAAATTGAGAGGCCATCTTTGTAATTGACAATTGAATCTTTGTAATCGAAAAGCCACTTTTGTATTCGAAAAGCATGTTTTGTAAGTCAAAAGCCATTTTTGTAACCGAAATGCAGTTTGCTTTTTTGCTTTTATTATCGTATGATAATAAATATGTGTATGCCAAAGGGAGGTCGACTCCCTCTCGATTTTTTTGTAATCGGAGAATCCACCCCTAATTCCTTAGACAGATTAGACGTTGGCGGCATGCAATTTTATTATTTGTTGAGAAGTCCTGGTTTTAGCATGATGTCTCCGGGGGCTACCGGAGCACATCCTAGTTTCTCTAAAACCTCCTCTCCATGATAAAAGCTGAAGGTTTCGTAGGGACTACGATTGCTCAGCTTTTTTCTTTTGTATGAATTGATGTGATTCATCATTAAACTGACGTCATCCTGTGTTATGTTTTGCATGCTTGTCCCTTTCGGCAGAATCCGGCGTATCAGTTCATGATTTACCTCGATCGCTCCCTTCTGATATGGACTGCCGGCATCACAATAAAACAGACGGGTTCTTAAGCCCGTAAATGGCTCTGTCCCATACTCAATGGCCTTGGGATTTGAGAATTCACTTCCGTTATCGGTCAGAATTACGGGAAACAGTTTCTTAAACAGGTCATCCCCAAGTGTTTGGTGCAGAAGATGAAAGATATCGGTTACTGATTTTGAAGTATTCGCATCTCGCAGAAAAGCAAGCATAAAGCTACATTCCACAAAGTGTATAGTAAGAAGGCACTTGCCTCCTTTCTCTCCGATAACAGAGTCCATTTGCACAATGTTCGTATCAGGAGTCTTTTCAAGAAACTCACAGAAATTTTTGTAATTGCGGTCAATACGGCAGCCTTTGTCAACTTTGAATTCCGGCTTTTTGTATCGTTCCCGGAATTTCACTTTCCTTGGCAGATCAATGTTTCTGACATCAAACAGACAGGCATCTATGTAGTTATAGATCGTCTTTTCGCTGCACATCAATTCATCCTGATGATTGATATAGATCTGATTGACGGATTGCCCCTGTTCCACAAGAGGTGTAATGATTTTGTTAAGCCTGCTGATTTCCTCCTCGGAAACACAAAGACCACTTCTTGAGGCGGAAATGTTTTCATGCGCCCGGATGTGAGCACGCTCTGCTTCATAAATAGTTTTCAGAAGTGTACACTTGCCAATGCTTTGACAGCTGTTGCAGGTATAAGGAATCCGAAATCTTGCCATACAGATTTCTTCCAGGAAATCGGTACAGTTCGCATTACAGGACGGACAGAGCTTGCAGTAGGCAGCTGATTTACGGGTGCATTCTTTTCCACAGATCTTTTTCTTCCTGCAGGCGTATCTGCTTTTGCAGGCATTGAACGGAAATCCGGGATACCCAGTGGCAACGGGTGAACTGTATTTACGCACTTCCCTGGAGATAGTAGTTGGATTTTTATCCATGCGGCGTGCAATCTCCTTAAATGACAGGGAATCTTTCAAATATTTTTGCAGGCTGAGCCTGTCTTCGTAAGTAAAAAATTTAGACATCCAATATCCTCCGTTCTGCCGCCAACTCTTTTAGGATATAGGAATCAATTACTTTAGGGAAACGGAAAAGACTGGTAATGCCTTCGGTCAATCAAGCACTACCAATCTTCTTTGTAAGCCAGAATGCAACCTTCTGGTATATATGTTGTATTTGTAACTATTCACTAGATTTTAAATCAAATAGGTTGCGTTTTGATTTACAATTGAGGCCGAAGGAATTGCGAAGGAATTGCAATCCGAGGTAATCCGAGTAAAAGGCCGAACGGCCCGAGAAAATGCTAATAAAATGCTGCTGATGTGTTTAAACGCGATACCTGTAAGGAGGGATGGATGGCAGTGAAAAACCTGAAAATGAAAGCAGCCAGGGCCGGTATGGATTTATCCCAGGAAGAACTGGCTGAGCTGGTAGGGGTGACCCGCCAGACCATTGGGATGATAGAGGCGGGGAAGTACAACCCTACGCTGAATCTTTGCCTGGCAATCTGCAAGGCGCTTCACAAGACACTGGATGAGCTGTTCTGGGAGGAATAGCAGGAGATATGGAAGTCAGAGGAAAAGGAAGGAGAATTCTGATATGATGGACGAGAGAACAACACAGGTAAGAAATAAAATAATGAGTGAGATGGCCATGCTTATGTATCTGTTTGTGGCGGCGGCATTTGCGGTTAAGGTTCTGCTGATGGGAAAAGGAATCCGGGACTGCGTGGTTGAATATGTCATATTGATTCTGGCCCCCCTGTATCAGTATGTTAGGGCAAGGCAGCTGAAGTTCAGCCTGTACCGGCCGGGATACGGCAGCCAGCAACATCGTGTCAGGCGCAATCTTGTCTCCGTGGCAGTGGGCGCACTGGTATTCATCCTGGTTTTCTGGAGAACCTCGAAAACAGGAACCTTGGATGCCAAAGAGGCGGTCTCGGGGGTGCTGACCTTTGTCGTGGTATTCCTGCTCACAAGAGTGGTGATAGTAAGGATTGAAAAGAAGCGGGCAGACAGACTGGAACAGGAATATGGGGATGACGGGGAAGAGCAGGAATAGATATACGAAATTTATATTGTTAATTTTCAAGCGTTAGGGTAAAATGGAAGGGCATGTCAGACAGGCCGCATGTACACAGGGCGGCCTTAAAATTTATATCATAAGGAGAGATATGAACCATGCCATTTAACAAGAAAAAGAATACCGGTACCCCAAAGCGGGATTATACAAAGATGAAGACACCCCATACGTATGCAATTATATTTGCTGCCATATTCCTGTGCTGGCTGCTGACATTTTTAGTACCAGCGGGAAAATTCAGCACCCACAAGGTAGAATATACGGATTCCAACGGTGCGGTAAAGACCAAGACCGTGCTGATGGCGGACACGTTCCGCTACAGCTACCGTCTGGACCGGGAAGCGGTGAAGGATAACCTGACAGCCATGAGCGGGGATGAAGCGCTGATGGAATCCCTGGGTGTTGACCCCGCAGAGCTGGATGCGTTTCTTGAAACAGATTCTTCTGAGTGGACCCAGGAGGATTTGGATGAACTGGGGCTGACAGATGATGTGCTGTACGGACAGTACGGCGAATCCATCTATGATACCAGCCAGAAGCTTCATAAGACGGCAAAGGTGTGGGGCACAGAGGATTTCGGCGGTTTTGGCTTTCTCAACTATGTGTTCGAGGGACTGGTGACAGGGGACCGTTCCGGCTCCGCAGTTGGAATCTGCGCCTTGATTCTGGTGGTGGGAGGTTCCTTTGGAATCATTATGAAGACAGGGGCCATTGATGCGGGTATTTACGCCTTCATCAAAAAGACAAAGGGCTTGGAACGTCTGGCCCTGCCGCTGTTATTTATCCTGTTTTCCCTGGGAGGCGCCACCTTTGGAATGGCAGAAGAGTGCATTCCCTTTTCCATGATTATGGTGCCCTTTGTGATTGCGCTGGGCTATGATTCCATTGTGGCCATCACTGTTACCTACGTGGCGTCCCAGGTGGGCAATGCAGTTTCATGGATGAGTCCCTTTTCTGTGGCGGTGGCCCAGGGCATAGCGGGAATCCCGGTTCTGTCCGGCGCCGGCTTCCGTCTGGCCATGTGGGTGATTGTGACTCTGCTTTCCGCAGGATACATGATGATTTACGCTGAAAAGATACGTAAGAACCCGGCCCACTCCGTTGTCTATGAGAGTGATGCCTATTTCAGGGGAAGAATGGACTCTGTTTCGGAGGAGGAGAGGGAATTCAGCCTGGGCCATAAGCTGATTCTTCTGGAGATGCTGGCTGTCCTGGTTTGGATTATCTGGGGTGTTACCCAGGAAGGGTATTATATTCCGGAAATCGCCTCCCAGTTCTTTGTGATGGGATTTGCGGCCGGTGTGACCGCGGTCATTTTTAAGCTCAATGATATGACGGTCAACGGTATGGCGTCCGCCTTCCAGAGCGGTGTGGCTGACCTGGCTGGAACCGCGGTTGTGGTAGGTATGGCCAAAGGAATTCTTCTTGTGCTGGGCGGCTCCGATGCAAATGTGGCGTCCACGCTGAATACGATTTTGTATACCATTGGTAATGCGCTTGCAGGAGTGCCTTCGTTTATCGGAGCGCTGTTTATGTACCTGTTCCAGAGCTGTTTCAATCTGATTGTGACCTCCAACTCCGGACAGGCCGCCCTGACCATGCCCATCATGGCGCCCCTTGCGGACCTGGTAGGCGTCACACGTCAGGTAGCGGTACTGGCTTTCCAGATGGGAGCCGGATTTGTGGATGCGTTCACACCGGTTTCCGCCAGTCTGATCGGCGTCCTGGGTGTTGCCAGGATTGACTGGGGAAAATGGGCAAAATTCCAGATTAAGATGCAGGCGTTTTTCTTCCTTATGGGAACCGTTGCAATAGCAATCGCCATAGCGGTTAACCTGCAGTAAGCTGGTATTTTGTCAAGATATTTAAAACGGGATGTTTTGCAGCCATGCTTGAATACCCGGTTGACTTCCCAACCATTTTAAAGTAAAATTCATACTGTTAATCGCAATTGGCTGGACCGTGCAAAAGGCCCGGCCTGCTATGCGTTTCGGGAAAGAAAGCAATATCCGAACAGAACTATTTAAATTATAGAAGCTAAATTCATAGAAGCTAAGGAGCAGATAAATGGAAGAATCCAGAGATACCATTGACAACATAAAAAATGCAGAAACAGCCATAAACCAGGACCCCCCTGCCGCGGAGCCGGAGCGTCAGCAGTACTTCATGGAGCGGGCGAAGGGACAGCTGGCCGAACTTTCCCGCAGGCTGGGACGTCCCCTTACCTGCTGCATCAACACCTTTGGGTGCCAGATGAATGCCAGGGATTCGGAGAAGCTTCTGGGGATTTTGGAGACAATCGGCTACCAGGCTGTAGAATCAGAGAAAGCGGATTTTGTGCTCTATAATACATGTACGGTGCGGGAAAATGCCAATCTTCGGGTTTACGGACGCCTGGGACAGCTGGGGGCCTATAAGAAGACGCATCCTGACATGATGATAGCCCTGTGCGGCTGCATGATGCAGGAAGAGGAAGTAGTGGAGAAAATCAGGAAAAGCTACCGCTATGTGGATTTGATTTTCGGAACCCACAATATCTTCAAGCTGGCGGAACTGGTATCCCTGTGCCTGGAGCGGCGGACCCAGGGCGGACAGAAGCAGGGAAAAACGAAGATGGTTGTGGATGTATGGAAGGATACGGACCAGATCGTAGAGGATTTGCCGGTGGAACGCAAGTTCCCTTTCAAGTCGGGAGTCAATATTATGTTTGGCTGCAATAATTTCTGCAGCTACTGCATTGTACCCTATGTAAGAGGAAGGGAGCGCAGCCGCAGGCCGGAAGAAATCATTAAGGAAATACAGAAGCTGGCAGCGGACGGAGTGGTGGAAATCATGCTCCTTGGACAAAATGTAAATTCCTATGGAAAGAACCTGGACAATCCAATGACCTTTGCGCAGCTTTTGGAGGAAGTGGAGAAGATAGACGGAATTGAGCGGATCCGTTTTATGACATCCCATCCAAAGGACCTGTCCGACGAACTCATAGAGGTCATGGCCAGGTCTGAAAAGATATGCCGTCATCTGCACCTTCCCCTCCAGTCCGGCAGCAGCCGGATTCTGAAGGTTATGAACCGGCGTTATACCAAGGAGCAGTATCTGGATTTGGCGGAGCGGATTAAAAAGGCAGTGCCTGGCATCTCACTGACAACGGATATCATTGTGGGATTTCCGGGCGAGACAGATGAGGACTTTGAGGAGACCATGGATGTGGTGAGAAGGGTGGGGTTTGACAGCGCCTTTACCTTCATCTACTCCAAGCGTACCGGCACACCGGCGGCAGCCATGGAAGATCAGGTGCCGGAGGCAATTGTGAAGGAGCGGTTTGACAGGCTTTTAAAGGAAGTACAGGATATCTCGGCAGAGGTGTGTGGACGGGATGTCAGGACAGTCCAGGAGGTCCTGGTGGAAGAGGTGAACGACCATGCGCCGGGGCTTATGACAGGCCGCCTGTCCAACAATACAGTGGTACACTTCCCGGGAGATGCATCCATGATTGGAAGGCTGGTGCCGGTGTATCTGCAGGAGAGCAAGGGCTTTTATTATATGGGACATATAGCTGATAAGGAAAATGAATAGAACCAGACAAACAATAACCGGCAAATTAAGATAAAACAAGAATAAACAAGCATACTAGAGAAGAGAGGTCAGCATTTTGATAGATTTGTCACAATTATCTCCCATGATGCAGCATTATATGGAGACAAAGAAGGAGTACCCGGACTGTGTCCTGTTTTACCGTCTGGGAGATTTCTATGAGATGTTTTTCGATGATGCCCTGACAGTGTCAAAGGAACTGGAGATAACCCTTACAGGAAAGGACTGCGGTCTTTCTGAGCGGGCACCTATGTGCGGGGTGCCGTTTCACGCATTGGATTCCTACCTGTACCGCCTGGTCCAGAAGGGATATAAGGTCGCTATAGCAGAGCAGATGGAGGATCCCAGGCAGGCCAAGGGCCTGGTGAAGCGTGAGGTAATCCGGGTGGTGACTCCGGGAACCATAACCAGCTCCCAGGTGCTGGATGAGACAAAGAACAATTACCTGATGGGAATTGTATATATGGATGGAATCTACGGAATATCCACCGCGGATATCAGTACCGGGGATTTCATGGTGACTGAGGTGGATTCGGACCGGGAACTGTTTGACGAAATCAACAAATTTTCCCCGTCTGAGATTATCTGCAACAATGCCTTTTACATGTCGGGCGTGGATATGGACGAGCTGAAAAACCGCTATCAGGTGGTTATTTCTGCCCTGGACAGCCGCTTTTTCGGTGAGGAATCCTGCCGCCGTATCCTGATGGAGCATTTTAAGGTGGGAGCCCTGGTGGGACTGGGGCTGGAGGACTATGCCACAGGCATCATTGCCGCCGGCGCCGTGATGCAGTATATCTATGAGACCCAGAAGAGCACCCTGGAGCACATTACCACCATCACCCCCTATTCTACCGGACAGTACATGGTTATTGACACATCCACCAGAAGGAACCTGGAGCTGGTGGAGACCATGCGGGAAAAACAGAAGAGAGGCACCCTGCTGTGGGTTCTGGACAAGACAAAGACAGCCATGGGAGCCAGGCTGCTTCGCGCCTGCATCGAACAGCCGCTGATTCACAGAGACGAAATCATCAAGCGCCAGAACGCGGTGGAAGAGCTGAACATGAACTATATCTCCCGGGAAGAGATATGCGAGTACTTAAATCCCATCTATGACCTGGAGCGTCTGATAGGGCGAATCAGCTATAAGACAGCCAATCCAAGGGACCTGATTGCCTTCAGAAGCTCTCTGGAAATGCTTCCCTACATCAAACGGATACTGGGAGAGTTTAACAGCGAACTTCTGGCAGAGCTGGGCCGGGAGCTGGATCCCCTTCAGGATATCTTCCAGCTTATAGGGGATGCCATTGTGGAGGAGCCGCCCATTACGGTCAGGGAAGGCGGTATCATAAAGGACGGCTACAACCAGGAGGCGGACAAGCTGCGTCATGCCAAGACAGAGGGTAAGAACTGGCTGGCGGAGCTGGAGGCAAAGGAAAAAGAAAAGACAGGCATTAAGACCCTGAAGGTGAAATTCAACAAGGTATTCGGTTACTATTTTGAGGTGACCAACTCCTTCAAGGACCAGGTGCCGGATTACTATATCCGCAAGCAGACCCTGACCAACGCGGAGCGGTTTACCACCGATGAATTAAAGCAGCTGGAAGACATCATCATGGGCGCGGAGGAAAAGCTGGTGTCCCTGGAGTATGACCTGTTCTGCGAGGTCAGGGACAAAATCGGGGCAGAGGTCATCCGCATTCAAAAGACGGCCAAGTCCATAGCTGGAATCGACGTATTCTGTTCCCTGTCCGTGGTGGCAACCCGGCGCAACTATGTGAAGCCCTCCATCAACGACAAGGGCGTGATTCAGATTAAGAACGGCCGCCATCCCGTGGTGGAGCAGATGATGCGGGACGACATGTTTGTGGCCAACGACACCTTTCTGGACAATGGAAAGAACCGGCTGTCCGTTATCACAGGCCCCAACATGGCGGGTAAATCCACGTACATGCGCCAGGTGGCCCTGATTGTACTTATGGCCCAGCTGGGCAGCTTTGTGCCGGCCCAGGAGGCTGATATCGGCATATGCGACCGTATTTTCACCAGGGTGGGGGCTTCCGACGATCTGGCCAGCGGACAGAGCACTTTCATGGTGGAAATGACAGAGGTGGCCAACATCCTGCGCAATGCCACCAGAAACAGTCTTCTGGTACTGGATGAAATCGGAAGGGGAACCAGCACCTTTGACGGATTGTCCATTGCCTGGGCTGTAATAGAACACATAAGCAATTCCAAGCTATTGGGAGCCAAGACACTGTTTGCCACCCATTACCATGAGCTGACAGAGCTGGAAGGCACCATAGCAGGGGTGAAAAATTATTGTATAGCGGTAAAGGAGCAGGGAGACGACATCGTATTCCTGCGCAAGATTGTCCGAGGCGGTGCAGATAAGAGCTACGGCATCCAGGTTGCAAAGCTGGCCGGCGTGCCGGATTCCGTTATAGCCAGGGCAAAAGAAATCGCGGAAGAATTAAGCGATGCGGACATCACGGCCAGGGCAAAGGAAATTGCGGAAATCAGTTCCAACATAACCCAGCACAAGGCGGTGCCGAAGCCGGATGAGGTGGACCTGCAGCAGCTGTCCTTCTTTGATACGGTAAAGGATGACGATATCATACGTGAGCTGGACAGTCTGGAGCTGTCCACCATGACGCCTCTTGATGCCATGAACACCCTGTACCGCCTTCAGACAAAGCTTAAAAACCGCTGGAAGGAGACCGGATGAATTTTCACATACTGACACTGTTCCCCGACATGGTCATGGGAGGACTGGGAACCAGCATAACGGGGCGGGCCATGGAGAGCAAGACCATATCTGTGGAAGCCATTGACATCAGGGATTATTCAAAGGATAAGCACAGACATGTGGACGACGCCCCTTACGGCGGCGGCGCAGGCATGGTTATGCAGCCGGGGCCTGTGTGCGAGGCTTACGAGGCCCTGTGCGGGCGCATCGGCAGGAAGCCCAGGCTTATCTATATGACGCCCCAGGGCAGGGTATTTAACCAAACCATAGCGGAGGAGCTGGCAAAGGAGGAGGATCTGGTCTTTCTCTGCGGGCATTACGAAGGAATCGACGAGCGCGCCCTGGAGCTGATTGCCACGGATTATCTTTCCGTGGGAGATTATGTCCTCACAGGCGGGGAACTTCCCGCCATGGTTATGATTGACTGTATCTCCCGTCTGGTGCCGGGGGTTCTGAACAACGACGCCTCGGCTGAGGAAGAATCCTTCCATGACAGCCTGTTAGAATACCCCCAATACACCCGTCCCGAGGTATTCCGCGGAATGGAAGTCCCGGAGGTGCTTTTAAGCGGCCACCATAAAAATATTGAGGAGTGGCGCAGGCAGCAGTCCATAAAACGCACCCTGGAGCGCCGCCCGGACCTGCTGGAACATGCCGCCCTGACCATGAAGGAGGTAAAATACCTGGATTCCCTCCGCCGGGAAAAAGGCGACCTGGAAATCCTGGAGGAGCTTATAGACCAGTATGTAAAATCCCTGAACGATGAGGCCTCTGCCGGCCGCACCAAACGAAAGGCAATGGCTGCGGCAAAGAAATTGCTGGCTGAGAAGGCTTGTACGGTTGGGGAGCTGCAAGGGTACTTTAAAGTGATGGGGATGCTTGCGGGGGGATGATGGGCGGAGGGGGAGGTGTTTCCGGCCGTGAGAGGAACGTATCTCCCCACCAGCCGCATATTTTCCCCGCTTCGCGCAGCTTCCGTTCCCGGCTTAGAGACAGCCCCCGAAGGAACCATGAGTCCAGACTCCCCGTCCCCTCCCGCTGCTTTTCCTCGATACCCCCTTTTTTTCTCTCCCCTGCCCCCACCCCGCGAATCCTTCCATATTGACAATCCCCCAATAATATTGTACAATTCTCTGAAACTATCCACATAAATACACACATTACAGGCCACGGCCCATACGTTCCGGGCTTCTGGGACTGTAAAATATGAAATAATAGGAGTTGATTTTTTTGGACCCATCGGGTGACAGTATTGCCATACGTGTCGTTATCATTATCATTTTACTGGGACTTTCCGCTTTTTTCTCGTCTTCGGAGACTGCCCTCACAACCGTCAATAAAATCCGTATCAGGACATTGGCAGAAGGGGGGAGCAAGTCTGCGCAGTGGGTGATGAAGCTGTCTGAGAATCAGGGAAAGATGCTCAGTGCCATATTAATCGGCAACAATGTGGTGAATCTTTCGGCCTCATCCATGCTTACCGTGCTGGTGACGGAAATATTTGGAAATAAAGCCGCTGGAGCCGCGACCGGCGTACTGACGCTTTTAATTTTGATTTTTGGTGAGATAACACCTAAAACAATGGCAACCCTGGATGCGGAGCGGTATTCCCTGCGGGTAGGCCATATGATTCATATTCTGATGACTGTGCTGACCCCTCTGATTGTCCTTATTAACTGGATGTCGCTGATTGTCCTCAAGGTTCTACATGTGGACCCTGATAAGAGGAATGACGACATTACGGAGGACGAGCTCAGGACCATTGTGGACGTGGGCCATGAAAAGGGTGTTATTGAGTCGGAAGAACGTGAGATGATCAACAATGTGTTTGACCTGGGAGACTCCGTGGCAAAGGATGTCATGGTGCCCAGAATCGACATGGTGTTTGTTGACATAGAGGCTGATTATGATGATCTGATTCAGATATTCAGAGAGGAGCATTATACCAGGCTTCCGGTCTATAAGGAAACAACGGACAATGTGGTGGGCATCATCAATATTAAGGACCTGCTGCTGGTGGAGGACAAGGCGTCCTTCTGCGTGTCGGATTACCTGCGCCAGCCTTTTTATACCTTTGAATCTAAAAAGCTATCCGAGCTGATGATGGAGATTAAGAAGTCTCCCAACAATATCATCATTGTTCTGGATGAGTACGGCGCCACGGCAGGTCTGATTACCCTGGAGGATATCCTGGAAGAAATCGTGGGCGATATACGCGATGAGTATGACGAGGATGAGGAAGAGGAGCTGATGGATCTGGGAGACGGCCAGTATCTGGTGGAAGGTTCCATGAAGCTGGATGACCTCAATGACATCCTGGATTTGGAACTGTCTTCTGAGGACTATGATTCTGTGGGGGGGCTTGTGATTGACCGCCTGGAACATCTGCCTTCCCAGGGCGAAGAGGTGATGTGCGGCAATGTGCGCCTGGTAGTGGAACAGGTGGAAAAGAACCGTATTGACAAGGTTCATCTGTACATCCTTCCCGGAGAAAAAGAAGAGGAATAGAACCAAGGCGAAATCAAGGCGAAACAGCTCATAAAATGCTTGCATTTTGGGACAATATATGCTAGAATAAGTCGTTGTGACAAGAAATAGATGGTCCTCTGTTACTGTGAGTGGTGAATCTGATTTACTGCCGGCGTATTAAGAACATCCAATAGATGAAGGAGGTTCACACGATGAACGATATTATTAAGAACATTGAAGCAGCCCAGTTGAAGGAAAGCGTACCCAGCTTTAACGTTGGCGATACCGTTAAGGTATACAACAAGATTAAAGAGGGTAACCGCGAGAGAATCCAGATTTTCGAGGGAACTGTCATTAAGAGACAGAACGGCGGAGCCAGAGAGACCTTTACCGTAAGGAAGAACTCCAATGGTATCGGCGTTGAGAAGACCTGGCCATTACATTCCCCAAGCGTTGACAACGTAGAGGTTGTACGTAAGGGTAAAGTAAGAAGAGCGAAGCTGAACTACTTAAGAGACAGGGTTGGTAAGGCTGCCAAGGTTAAAGAATTAGTTAAATAATCAGGTAGTGGAAGTGAGAATAGAGTTTGCAGATGCAAACTCTATTTTGTTAAGCAGGCGGCATACCCGTAAGCAGTCCGGGAAATGCCTTAAAAGATAGGTGTGGGTACATGGATTTTTATGTGAATGAGGATACGGCGTGGCTGAGAAAAGCAGTCCGCTGGACGGTCAATGTGGTGTTGGTCCTGGCCAGTGCCTGGTTCCTGGTCTACGGTTTCTGTACTCAGGTGCCTGTGTCAGGCGGTTCCATGCAGCCGGTTTTAGATGCGGACGATGTGGTCCTGGTGAACCGCCTGATTTATGATGTGGGAAAGCCGGAACGGTTTGACATCGTGGTATTTGAGCGCGAGGACCACAAGAAGAATGTGAAGCGGATCATCGGTCTGCCCGGTGAGACCGTGCAGATTAAGGGCGGCTATATATTCATTGACGGCGAGCTTTTAAACGCGGAGGACGGCCTGGAACAGGTGTCCCTGGCAGGAAGGGCGGACACTCCCATTAAGCTGGAGGACAATGAGTATTTTCTCCTGGGAGATAACAGGGACAGCAGTGAGGACAGCCGTTTCCCCAACATTGGAAATGTAAAAAGAGAGCAGATACAGGGCAAGGTCTGGTTCAGGATATTTCCCCTTCTGAAACTGGACTTCATCCATTCAAGATAGAACAGGAGTTTACAAATATGAACATTCAGTGGTATCCTGGTCATATGACCAAGGCAAAACGGGCCATGAAGGAAGATATGAAGCTTATTGACCTGGTAATCGAGCTGGTAGACGCCAGGGTTCCCCTTTCCAGCCGGAATCCTGACATAGATGACCTGGGCGCGGGCAAGGCCAGGATGGTGCTTCTCAACAAATCGGACCTGGCGGACGAGCGGCAGAATGCCCGCTGGGCAGCCTGGTTTGAGGACAAGGGCATTCACGTGGTGAAGGTTGACGCCAGGAACAAGGGAACACTTAAGCAGGTGCAGTCCGTCATCCAGGAGGCATGTAAGGAAAAGATAGAAAGGGACCGGCGCAGGGGCATTCTGAACCGTCCCATACGTACCATGGTGGTGGGGATTCCCAATGTGGGCAAGTCCACCTTCATCAATTCCTTTGCAGGAAAGGCCTGCGCCAAGACCGGCAACAAGCCCGGCGTCACCAAGGGAAACCAGTGGATACGCCTGAATAAGACGCTGGAGCTTCTGGACACCCCCGGAATCCTGTGGCCCAGGTTTGAGGATCAGCAGGTGGGCCTGAAGCTGGCTCTCATCGGCTCCATCAATGACCAGATTCTCAACAAAGATGAGCTGGCTTGCGAGCTTATACGCTTTTTGAAAAAGCGTTATCCCCAGGTGCTGGCAGAACGGTTTGGCCTGGAAACAGAGGGAAAGGAAGCTGCCGTTATCCTGGAGGAAATAGCCAGGGTCAGGGCCTGCCTGTTAAAAGGCGGGGATCTGGATGTGTCCAGGGCGGCAGCCCTGCTTCTGGATGATTTCAGGGCAGGCAAGCTGGGGCGGATCACGCTGGAGGAGCCGGAGAATCAAAAGGACAAGGTGGAATGACAATGGCTGCAAGGGTACTAAAGGGAGAAAAGCTGGAGCAGGAGATGGCCCGTCTGGAGGCCATGGCGGAATATGAGAAGGAGTATGATGCCTGCACCTATATCTGCGGTATTGATGAAGCGGGCAGGGGACCCCTGGCAGGACCGGTGGCAGCAGGAGCCGTAGTGCTTCCCAAGGGATGCCGTATCCTGTATCTCAATGATTCCAAGAAACTGTCGGAGAAACGCCGTGAGGAACTGTTTTTAGAGATAAAGGAAAAGGCTGTAGCATGGAATGTGGGCCTGGCATCTCCTGCCCGGATTGACGAAATCAATATTCTTCAGGCCACCTATGAGGCCATGAGGGAGGCTGTGAAGGGGCTTTCCGTGAAGCCTGAAGTGCTTCTCAACGACGCTGTCACCATTCCCGGGCTGGAGGGGGTGCAGGTGCCTATTATTAAAGGGGACGCAAAGAGCCTGTCCATAGCGGCAGCCAGCATCCTGGCAAAGGTCACCAGGGACCATATGATGGCTGAGTACGAGGAATTATTTCCCGGATATGGATTTGCCAAACACAAGGGATATGGCACGGCGGCCCACATTGCTGCCATCAGAGAGCTTGGGCCCTGTCCTATTCACAGGAGAAGCTTTATCAGGAATATTGTTCAGGCGGATACATATGAATAAGAGACAGACAGGCAGCCATTATGAGGAAACAGCGGCTGCCTTTTTAACAAGTAAGGGTTACCGCGTGCTGGAGCGGAATTTCCGGTGCCGCCAGGGAGAAATTGATTTGATTTGCCGCCATGGCAGGTACCTTGTTTTTGCAGAGGTAAAATACCGCTCCGGGCTGACCATGGGAAGCCCGGCGGAGGCTGTTGACGCAAGGAAGCAGGAGCGCATACGGCGGGCAGCGGCCTTTTATCTGTACAGCCATGGAATGGGCGGGGACGTGCCCTGCCGGTTTGACGTGGTGGGAATCCTGGGCAGTGACATTGAGCTGATACAGGATGCATTTTGAATATAAGGAGGCAATGGTGTTATGGATATAAACTGGAGCTATAAGAACAAGTCCCGCGTATTTGATACAAAAGAAAGTGCAGGCGTTCCCTATCTCTCATTTAAGGCGCTGGATGATACCGGGCTGGCCGTCAATGGTTTTTCCACCCGCATGGGAGGAGCCAGCAGGGGAAAGTTTTCCACCATGAATTTCTCTTACAGCAGAGGAGACGCAGCGGAGGATGTGCTGGAAAACTTTACGCGTATGGCAGCCGCCCTGGGAGTGGAGCGGGACCGCATGGTGGTGTCCCACCAGACCCATACGGTCAACCTGCGCCGGGTGACGCTGGAGGATGCGGGAAAGGGTGTTGTAAGGGAACGGGATTACAGGGACATCGACGGTCTGATTACCGATGTGCCGGGGCTTACCCTGGTGACCTTTTATGCGGACTGTGTGCCCCTGTACCTGTTGGATCCGGTAAACAGGGCCATTGGGCTCAGCCATTCCGGATGGAGGGGAACGGTTAAGCGCATGGGCCAGGTGACGGTGGATGCCATGAAGGAAGCCTTCGGCACAAAGCCGGAGGATCTGATTGCCTGTGTGGGTCCCAGCATCTGCCGGGACTGCTTTGAAGTGGGCGGTGAAGTGGTGGAGGAATTTAGGGAGGCCTTTGGGCCGGAACACCGGGAAGCGCTGTATTGCCAAGGAAAAAGGCCCGGAAAGTATCAGCTGGATTTGTGGAAGGCCAATGAAATCATTTTCCGCGAGGCAGGCATACACCAGGAGAATATCCATATCACTAACATCTGCACCATGTGCAACAGCGATTATCTCTTTTCACACCGGAAAGTGGGGGAGGAGCGGGGAAACCTGGCAGCGTTTCTGTGCCTTAAGTAGCGTGAGGTCTGCGAAGGAGAAAGGAAGAGGGGCAATATGGATGTATTATTGGAGGAGTGGTCTCCTGTATGCAGCATACAGGCTGTTGTGGAGGACAACGGACAGGCGGTCTATTTCTACCTTTGGGTGAATCCCGGAAGCGAGAACGCAGAGATTCGCAACTGCTGGATCTGCAACCGGGTTCCGGCCATGGAAGATATGGATTATGAGGCCATGAAGATGGGAATGGCCCCGCGTATGCCCAGGGCATACGTGACCCATGATTCTGCGGGTATCTGCCTGGACAGGGAAAAATTGTCCCTGGTCTGGTTTGAGGAGGGAGACGGTGCAGCCCTGTATGAGGACGGCAGGATGATTGCGGTTATTCCTGGCTGGGCCGGCCGGGAATTTCCGGGATATTCCCTATACGCAAAGGGTATGGCGCCCTTTGCCTGGGAGCTTCAGGAGGCGCTGCCTGTTCTGGAACAGCGGATGGAGCGCAGCCGGATGTACTGGGACATTATGAGGGGAGGATATTTTGAGACCATGCAGCAGGAACAGCTGGCTGCCATGGAAGCATTTTTTGGTCCCCACAAAAAGTATTATGCCATTGACGGAGGCGGATTTCCGCCAAAGGCTCTGGTGACAGGAGAACGAAAGGGCAGCCAGTATGCGTTTACCCTTGGAAACGGGGCCCTGGCCCAGCCAAAGGTGGAACAGTATTTTCAGGATGAGACATGGAAATACCGCCGCATGGAACTGGGAGTGGCTTTTCCCAAGGGATGCAGCCAGGAAGGCATTATGGCCATGCTTAACTATACAGCGGCCCAGGCGTCCCTGCCATGGAAGGAACTGGGCTGGCTGGGACACGGCCATACCATTCCCTGCAGCGGAGTGGAAGGCTATGAAGGTGTTCTGCTTCTGAGCCCTGGCCTGTGCGGCGTACAGGAAGGCCCTGCCTATCCCATGTTCATGGACGAGCCCGTGAACCTGCTGTGGATGATGCTGCTTACCGGCGAAGAGTATGAACTGGTAAAGGAACAGGGGACAGATCCCATTTTGGAAAAGAAGGGCGCGGACCCGGCTGCCTGGAACCTGGTGTGACCATAGAGAGAAACATAAAAAATGCACAGTCCCTTACGGCGGGCATTTCGCTGCCGTGGACTGTGCATTTTTGAATATTGATTTCCGGGTTAAATTTTCTGCATGGTGGCAGGGGGTTATACAAGCCTCTGGAAATACTCGTATCCGCCGTTCTGATGCTTCTGGACCAGCTTCTGAATCTTCTCCGTGGGAGAGAGGGAAGCGCTGATGGAGCGGTCATGGTTCAGGGAGTTGATGACAGCGGCCAGGTATTTGCTCATGTCGGCTTCCAGATACCATTCCCTGTTAAGCAGTTCCTGGGTACGGTAATTCAGGTTGGTGGTGATGACATAATCCAGATATCCCTGATGGTAGTACTCGTCAAATTTCTCAAGGCCGTTGGTAAAGAGACCGAAGGTGCAGCAGACGATGACCTTGTCAGCCTTGTGTTCCTTTAACTCCTTACAGGTGTCCAGCATGCTTTCGCCGGAGGAAATCATGTCGTCAATAATAAGTACGGTTTTGCCTTCTACGGAAGAGCCCAGGAATTCATGCGCCACAATTGGATTGCGGCCGCCAATTACCTGGGAATAATCCCTGCGTTTATAGAACATACCCATATCCACACCCAGGTTGTTGGCAAGGTATACGGCGCGGTTCATGGCTCCCTCGTCCGGACTGACCACCATTAAGTGTTCCTTGTCAATGCGGATGTTGGAATCATGGGAAAAGAGGGCCTTTACAAACTGATACGTGGGCATGAAATTGTCAAAGCCAATCAGCGGAATGGCGTTCTGTACCCGGGGATCGTGGGCGTCAAAGGTGATGATGTTTTCCATGCCTAAGGCTGCCAGTTCCTCTAAAGCCATGGCGCAGTCCAGAGATTCGCGTTTGTTGCGCTTGTGCTGGCGGCTTTCATATAGGAAGGGCATGACCACATTGACCCTGTGGGCGGTTGCGGAGCAGGCCCCGATAATCCGCTTCAAATCCTGAAAATGGTCGTCCGGCGACATGTGGTTGGTATAACCGCTTACCGTGTAGGGAATGCTGTAATTCATCACATCCACCATGACAAAAACATCTGTGCCCCTTACGGATTCATTGATGACAGCTTTGCCCTCGCCTGTTCCGAATCTGGGACAGCTGCAGTGAAGCAGATAGGAATCCACGTCGTACCCGCGGTAGTGAAGGTCCTCCTTGCGGCGCATCAGTTCCTCTATATCATTGCGCCTGAATTGTACAATATGGTCGTTCACCTTGGCTGCAAGATCCTTACAGCTTTCCAGTGCAGCGATTTTTAAAGGCGCTACGGGAAGGGAATCTTTGAATACAAAATTGTTAGCCATGATAGCTTTGCTCCTTTGGAATCATCATTTGTTTGGGAATATCACATATGATTTATACCATTTCCCTTTGACCGGGTCAAGGGGTTGATACTATTTCGTCAAAAAAAACAAGACATTTCCACAAACATTTTTTAGAAAATTAACTTTGCATTTACAAAAATAAGTTATATTGCTATGATAGAGGTTAATAAGAAAGTGCTTTACAAGTCAGGTCCGGTATAGTAAAATCAAGCGGATGCGAAGAATTTGTGTTAAAGGATATGGATTCAGATGAAACCTGGAAAGAACAAAAAGACCAGCTGTGAGTGCTGCGGCAATTACGTATATGATGAGGAAAATGATTACTATATCTGTGAAGTGAATCTGGACGAGGATGAGATGGGGCGCTTTTTAAGAGGTACTGTTAGCGCATGTCCTTATTACCAGTCCGATGATGAATACCGGATTGTGCGCAGGCAGATGTGACGGAAGGTCATGAATGAGGAGGTTATAAAAACATGAGTAAACCAATAGTTGCAATCGTAGGCAGGCCCAATGTGGGAAAGTCTACGTTGTTTAATGTCATAGCAGGAGATACCATTTCCATTGTAAAGGACACGCCGGGCGTGACCAGGGACCGGATTTACGCGGACTGCGACTGGCTGAATATGAATTTCACGCTGATTGACACCGGAGGTATCGAGCCGGATTCCAAGGATATCATCCTTTCCCAGATGCGGGAGCAGGCGGAGATTGCCATTTCTACTGCGGATGTGATTATTTTTATCGTGGATGTGCGTCAGGGACTGGTGGATTCGGATTCAAAGGTGGCTGATTTGCTGCGCAAATCCCACAAGCCGGTGGTGCTGGCTGTGAACAAGGTGGACAGCGTTGCCAAGTACGGCAATGACGTCTACGAGTTTTACAATCTGGGAATCGGAGAGCCTGTCGCTGTATCGGCTGCTTCGCGGCTGGGAATTGGTGATCTGCTGGACGAAGTGGTGAAGCACTTTGACTCGGAGCAGATGGAGGAAGAAGAGGACGAGCGTCCGAGAATTGCTGTGGTAGGCAAGCCGAATGTGGGAAAGTCTTCCATTATTAATAAGCTTGTGGGCGAGAACCGCGTCATTGTGTCGGATATAGCAGGCACTACCAGGGATGCGGTGGATACGGAGGTTATCCATGAAGGCACCCCTTATGTATTCATAGATACGGCCGGCCTGCGCCGCAAGAGCAAGATAAAGGAAGAACTGGAGCGCTACAGCATTATCCGTACCGTGTCCGCCGTGGAACGGGCCGATGTGGTGGTTGTGGTCATAGACGCCACGGAAGGCGTCACGGAGCAGGATGCCAAGATTGCCGGAATCGCCCATGAGAGAGGCAAGGGAATCATTGTAGCCGTAAATAAATGGGATGCCATCGAGAAAACGGACAAGACCATATACGAATATACCAGAAAAATCAAGGAGGTCCTGTCCTTCATCCCATACGCGGAATATCTCTTTATATCCGCGGCAACAGGACAGCGTCTGACCAAGCTTTTTGAGATGATTGACGTGGTGCGCCAGAACCAGAACCTGAGGGTGGCCACCGGCGTTCTCAACGAAATCATGACAGAGGCAGTGGCCATGCAGCAGCCACCTTCCGACAAGGGAAAACGGCTTAAGATTTACTATATGACCCAGGTGGCGGTAAAGCCTCCAACCTTTGTGATCTTTGTAAACGACAAGGAACTGATGCATTTTTCTTATACCAGGTATCTGGAGAACCAGATCAGAAATGCCTTCGGCTTTAAAGGGACATCCCTAAAATTCCTTGTCAGGGAACGAAAAGGAAAAGAGCAGTAGGTGTAAGGAAAGGGGGATTAAGGAGTGGAACAGATTATATGTTTGGCCATGGGATATGTCTTTGGTTTATTCCAGACCGGTTTCATTTACGGCAGGTCCAAGGGAATTGATATACGCCAGCACGGCAGCGGCAATTCGGGAAGCACCAATGCCCTGCGCGTTATGGGAGTAAAGGCAGGTCTCATTGTATTCATGGGTGATTTCCTGAAAACGGTGATACCCTGCTTCCTGGTAAGGATTCTTTTCCGGTCCCAGCCGGGGTATATCTATGTGCTGATACTCTGTGCGGGCTTCGGCGTCATACTGGGCCATAATTTTCCTTTTTATCTTAAGTTTAAAGGCGGTAAGGGGATTGCGGCAACAGCAGGCATCATGTTTTCGCTGGACTGGCGGCTGACAGCTGTCTGCCTGCTGGCCTTTGTTCTTATCGTGGCGGTGACCAGGTATGTGTCCCTGGGCTCCCTGGTGGTGTCCGCTATTTTCCTGTGCTGGAACATCTATTTCGGCCATTTGGGGGCTTACGGGCTGGCACCCGAGGCCAGACCCCAGTTCTACGCTGTTTCTGCGGTTATAGCGGCCATGGCTTTCTGGAGGCACAGGGCGAATATCGTCAGACTGGTACAGGGCAGGGAGAACAAGGTAGGCGCTAAGAAAAAGACAGAGTAGTATACAAAGGACAGTAAAAAAACAATTAATGGACGGTGAGGTTATGGCATCAATCGGTGT
The DNA here is from genome assembly GCF_020554465.1 of Enterocloster sp. 210928-DFI.2.20. Classification (NCBI taxonomy): domain Bacteria; kingdom Bacillati; phylum Bacillota; class Clostridia; order Lachnospirales; family Lachnospiraceae; genus Enterocloster; species Enterocloster sp. 210928-DFI.2.20. Next base: position 14,534 of record NZ_JAJCHK010000013.1, on the reverse strand, counting down.
AATCGGATCAGGCACATGGGGCACAGCCCTGTCAGTTTTACTTAACGGCAATGGACATACGGTACAGATATGGTCCGCCATTCCGCAGGAGATAGCGGAACTAAAGGAGACACGTATCCACCGCAATCTTCCTGAGGTAAAGATCCCGGAAGCAATCGGGCTTACGGATGACCTTGAGGAGGCTATGAGGGATAAGGACCTTCTGGTACTGGCTGTTCCCTCGGTTTTTGTGAGGCAGACATCACAAAGGATGAAGCCCTACATAAAGCAGGGCCAGGTGATAACAAACGTGGCAAAGGGAATCGAGGAGAAGAGCCTCATGACCCTGTCCCAGATTATTGAGGAGGAGCTGCCGGAGGCTGAGGTGACGGTCCTTTCAGGGCCCAGCCATGCGGAGGAAGTGAGCAGGGGCCTCCCCACTACATGTGTGGCCGGCGCCCATAAGCGCAGCGTGGCTGAATTTGTCCAGGGAATCTTCATGAGCGAGGTATTCCGCGTGTATACCAGCCCTGATGTGCTGGGAATTGAGCTGGGAGGCGCCCTTAAAAATGTGATTGCCCTGGCCGCCGGTATGGCCGACGGTCTGGGATACGGCGACAACACCAAGGCTGCCCTCATTACCAGGGGAATCGCGGAGATATCCCGCCTGGGCATTGACATGGGCGGACGGATGGAGACATTTGCCGGACTTACAGGCATAGGGGATTTGATTGTGACCTGCGCCAGCATGCACAGCCGCAACCGCAGGGCAGGCATCCTGATTGGCCGGGGCTATACCATGGAGGAAGCCATGGCAGAGGTAAAGATGGTGGTGGAGGGTGTGTATTCCGCCAAGGCGGCTCTGGCGCTGTCGCAGCAGTACAAGGTGTCCATGCCGATTGTGGAACAGGTCAATGCCATCCTGTTCGGAGGCATGCCTGCAAAGGAAGCGGTTCTGGAGCTGATGCTCAGGGATAAGCGTATCGAAAACTCAGATTTGGAGTGGTCGGAAGAATAAAAAATAGGGGAAGGGAACCAGAAATGGTGCCTTCCCCTAAAAAATAGCCTGTTTTTGGCGGATTATACCTGCTTTGGCTCTAATTTTTCGGTATATCGTCGAAAATAAACCATAATTTTCATGAAACGATTGACAAACCCATTCGGACTACCTATAATATAGAAAGCTTTATATTTTAAAGGCAAGAGGAGGAACTAATTATGAAGAAGAGATTTTTAAGTCTGGGCCTGGCAGCCGTTATGGCTATGTCATTGACAGCATGCGGCGGTTCCAATACGGCAGAGACCACAAAAGCAGCAGAGACTACTGCGGCAGATGCAAAAGCAGAGGGAAGCGAGGCAGCAGATACCGCAGCAGCTGACGCAGGTGCGGCAGGCGGCGTGTTCAAGATTGGCGGCATCGGCCCTGTAACCGGCGGTGCGGCTGTGTACGGCGTGGCTGTACAGCACGGCGCAGAGCTGGCAGTAAAGGAAATCAATGAGGCCGGAGGAATAAACGGCGCACAGATTGAATTCAACTTCCAGGACGACGAGCATGACGCAGAGAAGTCTGTCAATGCTTATAATACATTAAAGGACTGGGGTATGCAGGTGCTGATGGGCACGGTTACCTCCGCTCCATGTATCGCAGTTGCAGATAAGACAGCAGCTGACAACATGTTCCAGATTACACCATCCGGTTCCGCTGTAGAGTGTGCGGCTAACCCCAACGTATTCCGTATCTGCTTCTCCGATCCGGACCAGGGCGCTGCATCCGCTAAGTACATAGGCGAGAACAAGCTGGCTTCCAAGGTTGCTGTTATCTATGACAGCTCCGACGTATATTCCAGCGGTATCTATGAGAAGTTCGCGGAAGAGTCCGCAAACCAGGGTATTGAGATTGTTGCAGCCGAGGCATTTACCGCTGACAGCAACAAGGATTTCTCCACCCAGTTACAGAAGGCCAAGGATGCAGGCGCTGAGCTGGTATTCCTGCCAATTTACTATACCGAGGCTTCCCTGATCCTTCAGCAGGCCAGCACCATGGGCTTTGCACCGCAGTTCTTCGGATGCGACGGCATGGACGGTATCCTTCAGGTTCAGAACTTTGACACCAAGCTGGCAGAGGGACTTATGCTCCTGACACCATTCGCGGCAGATGCTACCGATGACCTGACCGTTAAGTTTGTTGAGAGCTACAAGGCTGCTTACAACGAGGTTCCGGTACAGTTTGCAGCAGACGCATACGATGCAATCTACGCTATCAAGGCTGCTATTGAGGACGCCAATGTAACTCCTGATGCAGACGCCAGCACGATTTGTGACGCGTTAAAGGCATCCATGCTGAATATCAAATTAGACGGCCTGACCGGCGAGGGCATGACCTGGACTGAGGACGGCGAGCCTCACAAGGCGCCTAAGGCTGTTAAGGTAGTGGACGGAGCTTACTCTGCAATGTAATCTGCCGCCTTTTAAATCCGGCCAGAACCAACCAGAAAACCCAACAGAGGGTTGTCACTATGACAACCCTCTTGTTTATAGTAACGATATATGATATAATTTTGAATAATCTGTCGCTTTATAGCGATAAACTAAAAAAGACTTCAGACGAAGAGGTGTAGGTATGGGCTTTATTAACTATTTAATTAACGGCATCAGCCTGGGCAGTGTATATGCCATCATCGCACTTGGATATACAATGGTTTACGGCATTGCCAAGATGCTGAATTTCGCTCATGGCGATGTTATTATGATAGGCAGCTACGTGGTATTTGTCACGGTCAGCACAATGGGACTGCCGCCCATGGCGGGAGTGCTCCTTGCGGTGGCCGTATGTACGCTGTTGGGCATGACCATTGAACGGATTGCTTATAAGCCCCTGCGCGGCGCCTCTCCCCTTGCGGTTCTCATTACGGCAATCGGCGTCAGCTACCTGCTGCAGAACGTTGCCCTTCTTATCTTTGGAGCAGATACCAAATCCTTCACCTCCGTGGTGACCCTGCCTGCCATCAAACTGGCGGGAGGAGAGATGACCATTACAGGGGAGACCATTGTCACCATCCTTTCCTGTATCGTCATCATGATTGGACTCACTGCCTTTATCAACAAGTCCAAGGCCGGACAGGCCATGCTGGCGGTTTCCGAGGACAGGGGGGCGGCTACCCTTATGGGAATCAATGTAAACGGCACCATTGCCCTTACATTTGCCATCGGTTCCGCGCTGGCGGCCATAGCGGGCGTGCTGCTCTGCTCCGCTTACCCGTCCCTTACACCTTATACTGGTTCCATGCCGGGTATCAAGGCCTTTGTTGCGGCTGTATTCGGAGGAATCGGATCCATTCCGGGTGCTTTCATCGGCGGTATCCTGCTGGGTGTCATTGAGATTCTGTCCAAGGCATACATATCCTCACAGATGTCAGATGCCATTGTGTTTTCCGTCCTGATTATCGTGCTTCTGGTGAAGCCTACCGGTATTCTGGGCAAGAAGATTAATGAGAAAGTGTAGGTGCCGGTATGAAGAGCAACGCAAAACGAAAGACATTCATAAATAATATGATTACATACGGCATGGTGGTGGCTGCCTATATCATCATGCAGGTCCTGGTGGGAACAGGGCATATATCCAGCCTTATGAAGGGACTTCTTGTTCCTTTCTGTATCTACGTAATCATGGCTGTGTCCCTGAACCTGACCGTGGGTATCCTGGGAGAGCTGAGTCTGGGACACGCAGGCTTTATGTGCGTGGGAGCCTTTGCCGGCGCCCTGTTTTCAAAGTGCATGAAGGGAGCCATTGACCCGACTCTTGGAATGGTCATCGCCATCCTCATCGGAGCCGTTACAGCGGCCCTGTTCGGCGTCATTATCGGAATCCCGGTGCTGCGCCTGAGAGGTGATTATCTGGCTATTGTGACCCTGGCCTTTGGTGAAATTATCAAGAACCTGGTCAATGCTGTTTATCTGGGACGGGACGCTTCCGGCTTCCATATCTCCTTTAAGGATTCCATGTCCTTAAAGCTGGGAGAGGGTGGGGAAATCCTGATAAAGGGCGCCCAGGGCATTACGGGAACGCCCCAGGCAGCCACCTTTACCATAGGTGTTATCCTGGTGCTTATCACCCTGTTCATTGTCATGAATCTGGTGAACTCCCGCACAGGCCGTGCCATCATGGCTATCCGGGACAACCGCATTGCAGCGGAGTCCATCGGCATCAATATCACCAAGTACAAGCTGCTGGCATTTTCCATTTCCGCTGGACTTGCAGGTATTGCCGGTGTGCTGTATGCCCACAATCTGACCACCCTGACAGCCCTGCCCAAGAACTTCGGATACAACATGTCCATCATGATTCTGGTGTACGTGGTACTGGGCGGTATCGGAAACATCCGCGGTTCCGTCATTGCGACGGTCATCCTGTATCTCCTTCCGGAGATGCTGCGCGGACTCAGCAATTACCGTATGCTTATGTACGCAATCGTGCTGATTCTGGCCATGCTGTTCAACTCCGCACCCCAGTTTGTGGTGATGCGTGAACGTTTGGCGGAAAAATTCAGCAGAAAAGATAAGAAACCCGCAAAGGAGGCAGCATAAGATGGCATTACTTGAAGTTAAGAATTTAAGCATATCTTTTGGCGGCCTTAAGGCAGTTGATAATTTTCAAATCAGCATAGAAAAGGGACAGCTTTACGGTCTCATCGGTCCCAACGGAGCCGGTAAGACCACTATTTTCAATCTGCTGACAGGCGTATATAAGCCGGATGCAGGAAGCATTGAGCTGGCAGGAGTCAACATTACCGGCAGGAAAACCACGGAAATAAACCAGGCCGGTATTGCCAGGACCTTCCAGAACATCCGTCTGTTTAAGGATTTGTCGGTGCTGGACAATGTGAAGGCAGGTCTTCACAATCATTACAGGTATTCCACCACAGCCGGAATTTTCCGTTTTCCCAACTATTTTAAGGTGGAGAAGCAAATGGACGAGAGAGCCATGGAGCTGCTCAAGGTATTCGGACTGGACGAAGAGTGCGACTACAAAGCCTCCAACCTCCCCTACGGAAAGCAGAGAAAGCTGGAGATAGCCAGGGCCCTGGCCACGGAGCCAAAGCTCCTTCTCCTGGATGAGCCGGCAGCGGGAATGAATCCAAATGAGACAGCCGAGCTTATGGATACCATCCGTTTTGTGAGGGATAATTTCGATATGACCATCCTTCTGATTGAACATGATATGAAGCTTGTAAGCGGTATCTGCGAAGAACTGACCGTTCTCAACTTCGGACAGGTCCTGTGCCAGGGCGAGACCGGCGCAGTGCTTCACAATCCGGAAGTTGTCAAAGCATATCTTGGTGAATAGGAGGAGCGTATAATATGGCTATGCTTGAAGTCAGGGACCTGGAAGTATACTACGGTGTAATCCAGGCCATAAAAGGAATCTCCTTTGATGTGAACCAGGGAGAAATCGTGGCTCTGATAGGTGCCAACGGTGCGGGAAAGACCACAACCCTGCACACCATCACCGGGCTTATCAGCGCGAAGACAGGAAAAATCGTATATGAGGGAACCGACATAACCAGGGTTCCCGGCTATAAACTGGTGGGCATGGGAATCGCCCATGTGCCGGAAGGAAGGCGGGTGTTCGCCACCCTTACGGTGCTGCAGAATCTGAAAATGGGGGCTTATACAAGAAAAGACAAGGAAGAGATAGAAGCCACTCTGAAGATGATATACCAGCGTTTCCCGCGTCTGGAGGAGCGCAAGAACCAGCTTGCAGGCACCCTGTCCGGCGGCGAGCAGCAGATGCTTGCCATGGGAAGGGCTCTTATGAGCCACCCCAGGATGATTGTTATGGATGAGCCCTCCATGGGACTTTCACCAATCTATGTAAATGAGATTTTTGATATCATCCAGAAGATAAACGGGGATGGGACTACCGTGCTTCTTGTGGAACAGAACGCAAAGAAGGCTCTTTCCATTGCGCATAAGGCCTATGTACTGGAGACGGGCAATGTTGCTCTCAGCGGAGACGCAAAGGAGCTTATGAACAATGATCAGGTAAAAAAGGCTTATCTCAGCGAATAAAGGTAATAATAGTCCACTGGCAGGAAGAATTATGTAAAAATGAATCATGGATATGAGAAAGGAGCAGGGGCGGATAACCCCTGCTTCGTTCCTTGACACCCCTGGTAAGATATGCTATATATAATGTACGGCGATGACGGCCTGATTTTATCTGTTGATTTTGCGTGAATAGACCTGATACATGGTGATTTTGTACCAGTCATATACTCATACCCCCCTGCATATACTATAAAAGCATAGCAAGGGGGTATATTTATGGACAATTTTAATGTATACAAGGATATTCAGGCGAGAACAGGCGGAGAGATTTACATAGGCGTAGTAGGGCCGGTCCGCACAGGCAAATCTACCTTCATAAAGCGGTTCATGGAGCTGCTGGTGCTCCCTGCAATGGAGGATGAGAACCTGCGCAACCTGAGCCGGGATGAGCTGCCTCAAAGCGCGGCCGGCAAGACCATCATGACCACAGAGCCCAAGTTTATTCCTAAAGAAGCGGCCAGCATTAATCTGGCAGACGGTATTGAAGCCAAGGTAAGGGTCATAGACTGCGTGGGATTCATGGTAGACGGGGCAGCGGGTCATGTGGAAAACGGTGAGGAGCGACTGGTGAAGACGCCGTGGTTTGATTATGACATTCCGTTTACCCAGGCTGCGGAAATCGGAACCAGAAAAGTTATCAATGATCATTCCACCATTGGAATCGTTGTAACCACAGACGGCACCATTGGGGAAATTAAACGCCCCGGATACATAGCAGCTGAAAAGCAGACCATTGACGAGCTGAAAAAGCTGGGCAAACCATTTGTGGTACTTTTAAATTCCACCAAACCCTATTCCGACGAAACTGCCAGGCTGGCAAGGGAAATGTCTGAATCATATGGGGTATCGGTGCTGCCTGTAAACTGCGAGCAGCTCAAGAAGGAGGATGTTTTCCATATCCTGGAGCGCGTCCTGAAGGAGTTTCCGGTGACTGAGATGGATTTCCATATTCCCAAATGGCTGGAGATCCTGCCTTCCACCCATTGGCTTAAGGCCCAGGTGATCCAGGCGGCCAGGAATGTAATCCAGAAAGTAACACACATGAAGGATGTGTCCGGGGAACTGGAACAGCAGCATACGGATACCATACGATCCATGAATGTCAAAAATATGCAGATGGCGGACGGCAGGGTGGGTGTCCAGGTGGATATGGATGACAGCTACTATTACCAGATTCTCAGCGACTATGTGGGACTGCCCATTGAAGGGGAGTACCAGCTCATGCAGACCCTGAGCAGCCTGGCTAATATGCAGAAGGAATATGAAAAAGTGCAGAACGCTCTGACCCAGGTGCGGTTAAAGGGATATGGAGTGGTGACACCGGAACGCTCGGAAATCGTGCTGGATGAACCGCAGGTCATCAAACACGGCAACAAGTATGGGGTGAAGATGAAAGCGGAAGCACCGTCCATCAACCTGATTAAGGCCCATATCGAGACAGAGATCGCTCCGATTGTGGGAAGCGAGCAGCAGGCCCAGGATCTGATTGCCTATATCAAGGAAAATGCCAGGGAGAGCGACGACGGAATCTGGAATACCAATATTTTCGGAAAATCCATTGAACAGATTGTGGAGGACGGTATCCAGGCCAAGGTGTCCCAGATGACGGAGGACTGCCAGCTGAAGCTGCAGGATACTCTGCAGAAAATTATCAATGACAGCAATGGCGGTATGATATGCATTATTATTTAAAATCAGCAATAATAGAATGCGTGTTGGGAGAAGGACGATTCTCAGAAAATTGTGCAAATATTGCAATACGATTTGCATTCTTATGGGGAATATGATATACTGTAGCCATAATTGACAGAATATTCTGTGGGGCAAGACTATATTATACTCAGAGGGGAGAATGCAGATGAGACTTACATTTATCGGGGCCGACCATGAGGTAACGGGCAGCTGTCATTTTCTGGAGGTGGGAAATACCAAGGTGCTTATAGACTGCGGTATGGAACAGGGAAATAACATATACCAGAATGCGGAGCTGCCCGTGGGGTATCATGAAATTGACTATGTGCTTCTGACGCACGCGCATATTGACCATGCAGGCATGCTTCCGTGGATTCATGCCAGGGGATTCAGAGGCCAGGTTATCACCACCTATGCAACCGCCGACCTGTGCAGCATCATGCTTAAGGACAGCGCCCACATACAGGAGATGGAAGCTGAGTGGAAAAACCGGAAAGCGCGACGTGCAGGCCGGGGCGAGGTGGAAGCCCTCTATACCATGCAGGATGCTGAGGATGTGCTTAAGCATTTTGAAGGTGTGGCTTATGGGCAGGTATTTAAGCTCAATGACAATCTGACCCTGCGTTTTACGGATGTGGGACATTTGCTGGGTTCTGCCTCCATTGAGATATGGGCCACTGAGGGCGCCAGCAAGAAAAAAATTGTATTTTCCGGCGACATTGGTAATAAGAATAAGCCTCTGATCCGTGATCCCCAGTATATTACGGAGGCGGATTATGTTGTTATGGAATCCACCTACGGAAACCGCTATCATAAAAAGGATGTAAACCATGTGGACAGTCTGGCCAGAATCATACAGGAGACTCTGGACCGGCAGGGCAACGTGGTCATACCGGCCTTTGCAGTGGGACGTACCCAGGAGTTATTGTATCTGATACGCCATATTAAGGAAGAAAGGCTTGTGGCCGGCCATGACAGCTTCGAGGTCTATGTAGACAGCCCTCTGGCCGTGGAAGCCACCCATGTGTTTAAGGACAATATGCTGGAGTGCTATGACGAGGAGACAAAAGCCCTGGTGGAACGCGGAATCAACCCCATTGATTTTCCGGGACTGAAGCTCTCCATTACCAGTGAGGAATCCAAGAACATAAACTTTGACATGACGCCCAAGGTCATCATATCAGCGGCAGGCATGTGTGATGCGGGCCGTATACGCCACCATCTGAAACATAACCTGTGGAGGCCGGAGTGCTCCGTTGTGTTCGCGGGATACCAGGCCGAGGGAACCCTGGGACGAATTCTGCAGGACGGGGCTCAGACCGTGAAGATATTCGGTGAGGAAATTGATGTGCGGGCTCATATAGAAACCATGGATGGAATCAGCGGCCATGCGGACAGGGACGGGCTTATCAGCTGGATATCCGCGTTTGAGAAAAAGCCGGATTATGTTTTTGTGGTTCACGGAAGCGAGGAATCCTGCGTATCCTTCTCGGATGTGCTGAATACCCAGCTGAAACTCACAGCCAGGGCGCCTTTTTCAGGTTCCCAGTTTGACCTTATAAAGGGCTTCTGGATTAAAGAGACAGAGGGCGTTCTCATTGAGAAGGAAACTGCCGCCAAACGCAGGGCCAGCGGTGTTTATACCAGGCTGGTGGATGCTGGCAAGATGCTGTTGGATGTGATTCACCGCAACGAGGGCGGCGCTAATAAGGACCTGACCCGTTTTACGGAACAGATTCTTGCCCTGTGCGATAAATGGGACAGATAGAATGTTACTGACAGGAGATATTGACACATGACGAAGGTACAGATTTACACAGACGGTTCTGCCAGGGGAAATCCTGACGGTCCGGGCGGTTACGGGACAGTGCTTCATTTTACGGACAGCAGCGGCCAGCTTCATGAGAAGACCATGTCCGGCGGGTATGTACGCACCACTAACAACCGGATGGAACTGATGGCTGCTATTGTAGGGCTGGAGGCATTAAACAGGCCATGCCAGGTGGAATTATATTCGGATTCCAAATACCTGACAGACGCATTTAACCAGCATTGGATTGACAGCTGGGTGGCAAAGGGATGGAACCGCGGGAAAAGCGGGCCGGTAAAGAATATCGACCTCTGGAAACGCCTGTTAAAGGCAAAGGAACCCCACCAGGTGAAATTCATCTGGGTAAAAGGACATGCAGGCCATCCTGAAAATGAGAAATGCGATGCTCTGGCCACCTCTGCGGCAGATGGTGGGAATCTGATGACAGATCAGGGGCTGGAGGCATAAATAAGCTTTACCCTGATGCAGTTTAAAAGCAGAAGGCGCTGCTTAACCCTGGATTACATGGAAAAAAGGGGATGCAGCGCTTTTTTTGCATTTGTATCTGTTCCTGATTTTCTTACATATCTCTTACAATCTATTACTCCTTTTATCTTCGTGTTTCTTTTCTTCCTTTTTTGTGATAAGGTAAATACAAGATTATGGCAGGGATGTGTTGCGATGAAAGATAAACGGATATGGATTGTGATTGGCTGTATCCTGTTCATAGGAACTGGTGTTACCCACTATACCAAATACTATGTGAACAGCCAGGGGGCGGCCATGATGGCTGAGATTACAGCAGGGGCAGAAGACACGGCGGCAGCGCCTTCCTTTGCCCCGGCTTTGGGACAGCAGGATACAGAGGCAGGCGGAACGGATACAGGTATGGCGGCAGCAGGCAGGGCAGCACCCGCAACACCTGCGGAACGCAGGATGACGGGAGATGCAGGGCCGGGGAATACAGCTTCGGGAAACACGGCATCAGGAGATGCAGGCCTTGCAAGCGCAGCTCCGAAAGGTGCAGATTCCGGAGATGCAGCATACGCAAAGGCTCCTGCAGCAAAGGCAGCAGCAGAGCCCTTTTCGTCCGGCCAGGCAGCTCCTGCAATGGCGGATGCCGCTGGGGAAACAATGGCTTCGGATACTGCGGGTGGCGCCGGTGAGGGGGCCGCTGCTTCGGAAGAGAATATGCCTATTTCCCCTCTTACAGGATCCAGGACCAGGGAATATAAGGTGAGTCTCATAGTAGACTACCGCAAACGCCTGGAAGATTTGGATACCCAGATTCTTAAGATGCGGGAGGAGGAAACGGACTCCAATGTATATTCCATCAAGACCTCGGCGGAAACAGAACTTAAGCTGTGGGAAGGTGAACTGAATTCCATTTACAATGCGCTTATGGAGATGCTGTCCCAGGAGGACGCTGCAAAGCTGGCTTCTGAGCAGCAGGAATGGCTTAAGAACCGGGATGCCAGGGCGGCGGAGAGTTCAGGCAGGAACAGCGGATCCATGGAGGGAATCAGCTATGCGGCCACATTGGCCAGTCTGACCAGGGACAGGGCTTATGAACTGGCAGGACGCTATGAGGAGGCCAACGGGGTGTTCTATGAAGAGGAGGATTCTTCTCAACCGGCATCACCGTAACAGGAGAAAATATGGAAAGAACGGTCCGTATGACCGGAATCGAGAATTGCGGGAAAGAGGGAAAAACAATGGAAAATCATTGGTTTTCCCTCTCTTTTTTGTTAAGACGGTCTTGATAATTATATAGCGTTATGGTAAAATGACGGTTATGTAATTAGAGCAATGATATGGAGGAAAATAAAGTGAAAGAACCACAGTACCGCGGCGTGAACGAGCTGCGCCGGATGTTCCTTGAATTTTTCGAGAGCAAGGGCCATCTGGCAATGAAAAGCTTTTCACTGGTGCCGCATAATGATAACAGCCTGCTTTTAATCAATTCCGGTATGGCTCCCCTGAAGCCATATTTCACAGGACAGGAGATTCCGCCCAGGAACAGGGTTACCACCTGCCAGAAGTGTATCCGCACCGGCGACATTGAGAATATAGGAAAGACAGCCCGTCACGGCACCTTCTTCGAGATGCTGGGTAATTTCTCTTTTGGGGATTATTTTAAAACAGAAGCCATCCACTGGACATGGGAATTTCTGACCGATGTGGTGGGACTGGACCCGGACAGGCTGTATCCCAGCGTGTACCTGGATGATGATGAGGCCTTCGGCATCTGGAACAAGGAAATCGGGATTCCGGCTGAGCGTATTTTCAAGTTCGGCAAGGAGGACAATTTCTGGGAGCACGGTTCAGGCCCCTGCGGTCCCTGTTCAGAGGTATATTACGACAGAGGCGAGGCCTTTGGCTGCGGAAAGCCCGGATGCACGGTGGGCTGCGACTGCGACCGCTATATTGAGGTATGGAACAATGTATTTACCCAGTTTGATAATGACGGACATGGCCATTATACAGAGCTGGAGCATAAGAATATTGATACGGGCATGGGGCTGGAGCGTCTGGCTGTGGTGGTTCAGGGCGTTGACTCCCTGTTTACCGTTGACACCAACAAAGCGCTTTTGGACAGGGTGTGCCAGCTTGCGCATACAGAATACCAGAAGGACCATGAGACAGATGTGTCTCTGCGTATTGTCACAGACCACGTCAAGTCCTGTACCTTCATGATTTCAGACGGAATCATGCCTTCCAATGAGGGAAGGGGCTATGTGCTCCGCCGCCTTCTGCGCCGTGCTGCCCGTCATGGGAGAAAGCTGGGGATTGAAGGCAGGTTCCTGGCCGGTCTTTCTGAGACCGTTATCGAGCTGTCCAAGGACGGCTATCCTGAGCTGGAAGAAAAGCAGGCCATGATATTCAAGGTACTGTCTGAGGAAGAGGAAAAGTTCAACAAGACCATTGACCAGGGACTGAGCATCCTGGGTGAGATGCAGGATGAAATGCAGAAAACCGGGAACAAGTGTCTTTCCGGAGCCAATGCATTCAAACTGTATGATACTTATGGATTCCCTCTGGATCTAACCAAGGAAATTTTGGAAGAGAGAGGCTGCACCGTGGATGAAGACGGCTTTGCCGCCGCCATGAAGGAACAGAAGGAAAAGGCCAGAAAGGCCCGCAAGACTACCAATTACATGGGTGCGGACGTGACTGTATACCAGTCCATCGATCCTTCTGTTACCACTGAATTTATTGGTTATGACAGGCTGACGGCTGATTCCAGGGTGACGGTCCTGACCACGGAAGAAGAGCTGGTACAGGCCCTTACAGACGGACAGAAGGGTACCATCATCGTGGAGCAGACCCCGTTCTACGGAACCATGGGCGGCCAGCAGGGAGATACAGGTGTTATCTCCAATGAAAACGGCGCCTTTAAGGTTGAAGACACCATACACCTTCAGGGCGGCAAGGTAGGCCATGTGGGCGTTATGACAAAAGGCATGTTCCAGGTGGGAGAAAACGTGACTCTGTCTGTATGTGCCCACAACCGCGCTCTTACCTGCAAAAACCACAGCGCCACCCATCTGCTTCAGAAGGCTCTGCGCAAGGTATTGGGAGACCATGTGGAGCAGGCTGGTTCCTACGTGGACGCTGGCAGGCTGCGTTTTGACTTTACCCATTTTTCAGCCATGACACCGGATGAGATTAAGAAGGTGGAGGAACTGGTGAACCAGGAAATCCAGGCATCCCTTCCGGTCGTCACCCAGGTTATGACACTGGAGGAAGCCAAGAAAACAGGAGCCATGGCTCTGTTCGGTGAAAAATACGGAGATAAGGTGCGCGTGGTGCGCATGGGAGATTTCTCCACGGAGCTCTGCGGCGGCACCCATGTGCCGAATACAGGCACCATTGCATATTTTAAGATTATTTCCGAGGCTGGTATTGCCGCCGGTGTAAGGCGTATTGAGGCGCTTACATCCGAGGGGCTTATGAAACATTATCAGGAGGTGGAAGAGGAGCTTCAGGAGGCGGCCAGGACAGCCAAGACAACACCGTCCGCGCTGACTTCCAAGATACAGTCCCTTCTGGAGGAGATTAAGACCCTTCACTCCGAGAATGAGAAGCTTAAGAGCAAACTTGCCAATGACTCCCTGGGAGATGTTATGAGCCAGGTCAAGGAAGTAAACGGACTTAAGGTTCTGGCAGCCAGGGTGGCCGGAGTGGACATGAACGGCATGAGAAACTTAGGCGACCAGTTAAAGGACAAGCTGGGAGAAGGCGTCATTGTACTGGCCTGCGAGCAGGACGGCAAGGTAAACCTTATGGCTACAGCCACAGATTCCGCCCAGAAAAAGGGCGCCCACGCAGGCAACCTGATTAAAGCCATAGCTGGTCTTGTGGGCGGCGGCGGCGGCGGCCGTCCCAACATGGCCCAGGCCGGCGGCAAAAATCCGGCAGGTATCGACGATGCTCTTAAAAAAGCGGTTGAGACAGTGGAAGAACAGACAAAATAGTACATGTGCAGATAAAATTTAAAAATAAATGTAAGAATTATAAAAAAATTCTTGACGTACGGTATTTTTATGCTATAATCATAGCAGTGCTAAAAATACCCAAACAGTTGTATTATGCACAATTACACAACTGGAGGGAGGTTAGGTGTGAGCGATGTCAAACGTAATTGTTAAAGATAACGAGAGCTTAGACAGTGCTTTACGCAGATTCAAAAGAAACTGTGCAAAGGCTGGCATTCAGCAGGAAATTCGTAAGAGAGAGCATTACGAGAAGCCAAGCGTAAGACGTAAGAAAAAGTCTGAAGCTGCTCGTAAGCGTAAGTACAACTAATTCACTGGTTGGATTAGGTGTTAATGTAGTGGAAAATCAACTGGCTGTCATAAGTGATTATGGCAGGCAGTTGTTTTTTTGGGCTCTTTGTCAATAGTTGGGGTGGGATTTGTTAAAATCCCGCCCCAATTCTATG